>JAEZYZ010000392.1 GCA_023418705.1 Pseudomonadota bacterium
GTGCGGCGCCGGCGAGGACGAGATCCGTGATGTCCCCTTTCGTGCGTGCGACCGTCGGCCCCGTCAGCGAGCTTTGGCTCGCGCGGCCGGACAAGGCCAACGCCCTGCTCCCGGAGATGGGGCAGGCCATCGCCGCAGCGGTGCGCCGCATCAACGCCGCGCCCGAGGCGCGGGTGGTGCTGCTGCGGGCCGAGGGGCAGGCCTTCTGCGCCGGCGGCGACCTGTCGGTCATCGAAGCGGCCAGACGTCGCACCGCGACCGAGAACGTACCGGTCATGCAGGAGTTTTATCGCTCGTTTCTGAGCCTGCTCGACCTCCGAGTGCCCGCCGTCGCGCTCGTGCACGGGGCCGCCTTCGGAGCGGGGCTGTGTCTGGCGCTGGCGTGCGATCTGCGCATCGTCGCCGACGAAGCCAAGCTGTGCGCCAACTTCGTGCGCATCGGTCTGCACCCAGGCATGGCCGCCACGCTCCTGCTGCCGAACGCGGTCGGCGAAGCTCGGGCGCGCGAGCTCTTGCTCACCGGCCGCGTCGTGACCGGCGCGCAGGCGGCGTCGCTCGGGCTCTCGCACGTGAGCGCGCCGAGAGCGCAGCTCGGCCCGCAGGTCGACGCCGCGGTGGCGGGCCTGCTCGACGCCGCACCGCTCGCGGTCGCCCGCACCAAGGCCACGCTCGTGGCGCCGATCCGAGCCCGGCTGCCGGCCGTGCTGCGACGCGAGGCCGAGGCGCAGGCGCTCGATTTCGCGAGCGACGACGCCCGAGAGGCCCTGGAGGCGTTCGCGGCGCGGCGCGCGCCTCGCTTCCGGGGACAGTGAGCCGTCGTCGTTCCAAGGGAACCGCGAACCCGCGTCAGACGAGCGGACCGACGGCCGCGTTGACGGCGCCGGAGAGCTCATCCGTGCGGATGAGCTCCGCGACCCGCTCGATGTCCGACGCGAGCGGCCGATCGGAGGTGAGCGGCGGCACGTGCCGGCGCACGCAGGCGTGCGCGGCCGCCACCCCCTTGCCCGCGCGGAGCGGCAGGCGCTGATCGAGGCCGGCCGCCGCCGTCAGCAGCTCGATCGCGAGCCCGCGGCGCACGTTCTCGACCACCATGCCGAGCTTGCGCGCGCCGACGCTGCCCATGCTGACGTGATCCTCCTTGCCGGCGCTCGAGGGGATGGAGTCGACGCTCGCCGGGTGGCAGAGCACCTTGTTCTCGCTCACCAGCGACGCCGCGGTCACCTGCGCGATCATGAAGCCGCTGTGCAGCCCGCTATTCGGGGCGAGGAACGGGGTGAGTCCCTGCGAGAGCGCCGGGTTGAGCAGGTGCTCGACGCGCCGCTCGCTGATGTTCGACAGCTCCGCCAGCGCGATCGCCGCCAGATCCAGCACGTGGGCGAGCGGCTGGCCGTGGAAGTTGCCCCCGCTCACCACGTCCGCCGTCCCGTCGGCGCCCACGAACACGATCGGGTTGTCCGTGACGCTGTTCATCTCGCACGCCAGGACGGTCTCAGCGAAGCCCAGCGCGTCGCGGCTGGCGCCGTGCACCTGAGGCATGCAGCGCAGCGAGTACGCGTCCTGCACGCGACCGCAGTCCTTGTGGCTCTCCATCAGCTCGCTGTCGGCGAGCAGGGTCCTCAGGTTTTGCGCCACCAGCGCTTGACCCGGGTGGGGCCGCACGCTCATCAGCCGCTCGTCGAAGGGGCGCTTCGATCCCTTGAGCGCCTCCAGGCTCATCGCGCCCGCGATGTCGGCGGCGATCAGCAGCCGCCCGGCGTCGAGCAGCCCGAGCAGGCCGGCGGCTGCCATGAACTGGGTGCCGTTGATCAGCGCCAGGCCCTCCTTCGACTCGAGCTCGAGCGGCGCGAGGCCCGCGCGCTCGAGCGCCGGCCGGCTCGGCGAGACGACCCCGCCCGCCTCCACCTCGCCCTCCCCGATCAACGCCAGCGCCAGGTGCGCCAGCGGCGCCAAATCTCCGGACGCGCCGACCGAGCCTTGCGTGGGGATGCGCGGCAACAGGTTGTGATTCAACAGCTCGGCGAGCAGCTCGATGAGCTCCGGGCGCACCCCGGAGTGCGCCAGCGCCAGCGTCTGGGCCCGCAAGAGGAGCATGCCGCGGACCAGCGGAGCCGGCGCGACGGGCCCGGTGCCGCTCGCGTGGCTCCGCACCAGGTTGCGCTGCAGCTCGCGGATCTGTGCTGGCAAGATCGCCGTCTCCGACAGCGCGCCGAAACCCGTGTTCATGCCGTAAATGCGCGGCGCCCGATCGCCCTCGAGGTGCAATCGCTCCACCGCCGCGCGGCAGCGGGCGACCGCCGCGCGCTCGGCGGCATCGAGGGCCACGCGGCGGCGCTCGAACACCACCGCTTCGAAGTCGCCGAGCGACAGCGGGCGGCCGAGGCGAACGGAGGGGGCGGTGGAGGCGGTCATGATTTCGGCCCCACCGTACCAGAGAGCTTTCGCCTCGAAGCGGCGCGAGCGGCGCTCGGACCCCCGACCTCGCGACGCCGGGGGCGTTGCCCCCCATCCGAACCGCTCGCAGCGGCGCACGGGCAAGTACCCCGGGCGGCTCCCGGCGAAGCACCTTGCGACGCCCTCCCGCGGGTCACTATCCTCGGCCGCCCGTGGGCCGCCTTCGCCGCAGCATTCTTCCGGCACTCGCCGCGCTGGCCATGATGCCCGCTGGCCGGGCGCGGGCGGCCGAGAGCGATCGAGCGGCGCCCCCGCCGCCGCCCCCCTCGCGGCTGCTCGGGAGCGGCTTCGAGCCGCGCCTGGTGCTCGAGACCGGCCGCTGGCCGACGCCGCCTCCGGAGCGCCGCGGGCTGCAGTTCGACATCGACGGCGAATACCAGCTGCGCTTTTGGCTGCAGAGCAACACTCCGGCGCTGCGCGGCACCCGGCGCGCCGAGCTCGACACGGCCGAGGCCCGCACCTGGTTGCGGGTCACGCCGCGCGCCTTCATTGGCAAGGAGCTGGAGCTGATCGCGCAGGCCGATCTCTTCGTGGACTTCGACGTGCGTTGGCTCTACGCCAAGTGGAGCGCCGGGCGCGCGCTCGACGTGTCCGTCGGTCGGCAGCCGCTGCACGTCGGCATGGGGCTGGTGTTCAACGACGGCAACCACCCGACGCTGTTCGGCGACTACCGCGGCGGCGATCGCGCCGACCGCCTGTTCGCCACCTTCCGCCCCGGCGGGCCGGGCTCGGCGCTGGAGATCGGCCTCGGAACGGAGCTCGCGCTCGACGAGGGTCGGGTGCAGATCGCCGACGACGAGCTCGAGGTGCGGCAGGTGGCGTCGATCGCGTTGCGCCGTGACGATGTGTCCGTTGCATTTTACGGCCGCAGCCTGCAGGCAAGCCTCGGCGCGGGACGGTCGCGGCGCGAGTTTCTGGCCGACGTCTCCGGCCGCTTCCAGGCCCCCATCCCGGGCAAGGACGCCTACGTCTTCGGGGAGTTCGAGGTGGCGCACGTCAGCGGACGCTTCGATCAGCCGCGCGGCCCCGAGGAGGTGACCCTCTCGGCGACGGGCGCGGCGGCGCGCGTGGGCGCCGTCGCGACCGCGACGCGGCGCGCGGCGCGCTGGGGACGGTTGGTGGCGCAGCTCGAGTGGGGATGGACGTCGAGCGACAGCGATCCGTTCGACGACGAGCTCGGCGGCTTCGCCTTCGATCCGAATCACAACGTCGGCTTGGTGTTGTTCGATCAAGTGCTGCGCTGGAAGACCGAGCGCGCGTTCGCCGACAGCGACGGCGCGGTGTTCGGGGCCACCTACCTGTACCCGACCGTGGTGTTCCGTCCCGTGCCGCAGCTCGACCTGAAGGCGGGCGCCGTGCTGGCACAGACCACGGGAGACTTCGTGCGGCCCGCTGCGGCGGGCGATCCGAGCTTCGAAGGAGGGTTCATCAACTACGACGGCGGCGATCCGCGCCACCGCGACCTGGGCTTGGAGCTCGACGCCGGCGTCGAATACCGCGCAAGCTTCATGCCCACGCTCTCGCTTGGAGCCCAGGGCGGCGTGCTGTTCCCGGGTCGCGCCTTCGCCGACGCGAACGGTGACGTGCTCGATCCGCAGTACACCGCGATCGCTCGGTTCGGCATCCTGTTTTGACGATCGCGCTCTCGATCACGATCCGTCCGGAGCGATGTCCATCAAGATCGCGCCGCGCTCGACGGCGTCCCCCGCCTGCACCCGGACGCTGGCCACCTTGCCGGCGCCGCTCGCAAACAGCTCGTTTTGCATCTTCATCGCCTCCATCACCAGCAGCGCGGTGCCCTGCTGCACGGGATCTCCGACCTCGACGAGCAGCTTGACGATGCGGCCTGGCATGGGCGCCTTCACGACGCCCGCGCCGCCCGCCGGCGCCTGCCGCGCGCGCGCGGCCCGCTGCCGCTCGCTCTCGATCCGAACGGCGAAATGCCGGCGGCCTGCCTGCACGATCGCCTCCGGCGGCGCGGCGTCGAACACGACCTCGATGTGCCGGCCTCCCAGGCTCACCACGACGCCCAGGCGCGTCGGCGTCGCGGCCACCTCGACGGGCCCCGCATCCGGCGCGCCCGGCACCACCACGCGGTATTCGCCGCTCGGCTGACGCGACACCTCCAGGGTGTGCTCCTCGCCGTCCAGGGTCACATAGTAGCGCATGGACCTCACTGCGGGCGAACCCGCACCTCGCGCAGCTTGCTGCGGAACGCCTTGAAGCGCCCCAGCATCGTCTCTTTCAGCTCGGCGTTCTCCAAGAGATCCTGCTTCTCCTCCGGATCCTGCTTCAAATCATAGAGCCCGAGCGGCCTGCCCCCGCTCGCGATGAGCTTGAGGTGACCGTCGATGAAGGCTTGGCGCTCGGCGTTGTACGGCCCCGCGCTCATGTCCACGAACACCAGCCGCTCGCCGGGCTCGTGCCCCGGCGGGGACAGGACGTCGGGCAGCAGCGAGCGTCCGCTGACGAAATCGGTCCCCTCACCAGCGGGCTCCGGCAGCCCGAAGATCTCCAAGATCGTCGGGACCACGTCGACGATGCTGCGGGGCTCGGCGATGCGCCGAGGGGCCGCTTCGGGGACATGCACCAGCAGGGGCACCCGCACCAGCTCCTCCCAGAGCTCGAAGCCGTGGCGGATCATGCCGTGCTCACCGAAGGCCTCGCCGTGATCGCTGGTCAGGACCACGGCGGTGCGCGGCCCGAACGGCTGCGCCCGCACGGCGTCGATCAACCGTCCCACTTGCTGATCGACGAAGGCGACCTCGCTGTCGTAGCGATCGCGGCTGCCAGGTCCGAAGTCGAAGGCCTCGTGGCGCACGTACTCGCTGTGCGGGTCCACGTAGTGCACCCACATGAAGAACGGCTGCTCGCGGTTCTCGTCCGCTTTCAGCTGAGCGATCGCCGCGTCGGTGAGCTTGTGGCTGTTGAACGTGCGATCCCCCTCGATCTGCGCCACCTTGGGCGCGGCCGAAGCGTCGATCACGTCGAAGCCGCGCTCGAAGCCGTAGCCCGGGTTGAAGAAGTACCAGTACCCCTGCACGCTGATGGTGCGGATCCCCGCCTGCTGCAGGCGCTCCTGGACGAAGGTGTCTTGCTTGCCGAAGCGGTTGAAGTGGGCCCAGCCGCGGTGGGTCTCACTCGTGTACTTGCCGATCATCATCGGCGCCAGGCTCTTGCTGGTGTAGGAGGCCAGCGCGTAGCCGCGTTCGAAGACCGCGCTCTCGGCGGCCAGGCGATCGATGTTCGGCGAGACGGGCCGCGGGTTTCCCATGTAGCCGAGGTCGAAGCGCAGCGTGTCGATCGTGATGAGCAGCACGTTCGGCCGCTCGGGGAGCTTCGATTGGATGAAGGCTTTCAAATCCTTCGGCGGCGCCGGTGCGGGCTCCTCGAGCTCGACCACCTGCGCGTCCCGGCCCGAGCAATCCTCGTCGACCCCGTTGCCCGGCACGTCCTCCGCGCCCGGGTTGACGTCGGCGCGCGTGTCATCGCAATCGCCGCCGCCGAACCGCGCGGAGAAGCCGTCACCGTCCCGATCGCTCAGCCGGCGCAGGGGCGAGAGCAGGAGCTTGGACAACGGCGCGCCGCGCTCCACGGCCAGGGCGAGCTGGCGCTCGGCCAGAACGGCCGAGGCCGCCGGCGTGAACGAGAGCGCGGCGATCGCGAGGCCGAAGGCGGCGGCGAGCGGCAACCGCACGAGCAGCACCGGCAACAAATACGCAACCAAGGCGCAGGCGAGCAGCAGCGCCGGGGCGCGCAGGTCGAGCTCGGGCCGCTTGAGCACGCCGAACAGCGAGAGCGGCCCGCCGTCGCCGCTCGTGGCGCCGGTGGCGATGGCGAAGCCGAGCAC
>JAEZYZ010000452.1 GCA_023418705.1 Pseudomonadota bacterium
CCCCCCGACCCGCTCGCCCCCGCGACGCCGCCCGCGCCTGCGCCTGCGCCTGCGCCCGCCTCTCCGCCGGTGCCCGAGCCGCCCGGGCCCGAGGGATCCGAGCCGCAGCCGACGGAAAGGGCCAACACCATCACACAGGACGAGATTTGCCGCATCGTCCTTCGATTTCTATCAAGCCCGCTCGTGCGGAACAAGCTCCTCGGCTGGGCGGGCTTCGAGGCATCGCCCTTGATTCGGCCATGACTCTGCCCTGATTCGGCGGGGCCCTTTCAGGAGTCGACCTGCTCCTTGGTCTTCAGGAAGCGCACGGCGGGGTAGTCCTTGGCGGTGCGCTCCAGGTGCCAGGAGTTCCGGGCCAGAAACACCGGGGCCCCGGTGTGGTCTTCGGCCATCGCCGCCTCGTTCTCGGAGACGAACGTCTTGAGCCCCGCGGCGTCGTCGGCTTCGACCCAGCGCGCGGTGTAGAGCCCGGTCGCCTCGAAGTGCACGGGGATGTTGTATTCGGTCCGAATCCGGTCCGCCAAGACGTCGAACTGCAGGGCGCCCACCACGCCGACGATGAAGGTCGAACCGAACGTCGTCTTGAACACGCGCGCCGCGCCCTCCTCGGCGATCTGAGACAGCGCGCGGGAGAGGTGCTTGGCCCGCATGGGGTCGACCGGGCGCACCGTCTGCAAGAGCTCCGGCGCGAAGCTCGGGATCCCCGTAAACTTCAGCGCTTCGCCCTCGCTCAACGTATCGCCGATCCTGAGCTTGCCGTGATTGGGCAGCCCGATGATGTCGCCGGGCCAGGCTTCCTCGACCAGCTCGCGGTCTTGCGCCAGGAAGGCGAGGGGGTTGTGGACGGTGAGCGCCGTCCCGCTGCGAACGTGCAAAAGCTTCATGCCGCGCCGGAAGCGGCCCGAGCACAGGCGAACGAACGCGACGCGGTCGCGGTGCTTGGGGTCCATGTTCGCCTGGATCTTGAAGACGAACCCGGTCACCTTCTCCTCTTCCGGCGCCACGACCCGGCCGACGGCCGGCTGCGGCCGCGGGGGTGGGGCGAGCTCCGCGAGGCCTTGCAAGAGCTCGCGCACCCCGAAGTTGATGAGCGCGCTGCCGAAGAACACCGGGGTCAAGGTGCCTTCGCGGTAGGCGTTCAGGTCGAAGGGCGGGCAGAGACCGCGCGCCATCTCGACCTCTTCCCGGAGCTTGCGCAAGGCGCCCTCCGGCAAGAGCCGCTCGAGCTTCGGGTCCGAGAGACCCGTGCAGGCCTCACCGGCGGCCCCGACCGCCTGCCGGTTGCGCTCGACCAGCAGCAAGCGATCGTGAAAGAGGTCGTAGCAGCCGAGGAAGTCCCGGCCCATGCCGATGGGCCAGCTGGCGGGCGTGACCTCGAGCGCGAGCGTCTGTTCGATCTCATCCATGAGATCGAACGGGTCGCGCCCTTCACGGTCCAGCTTGTTGACGAAGGTGACGATCGGCATGTCCCGCAGCCGGCACACTTCGAACAGCTTGCGGGTCTGCGTTTCGATCCCCTTGGCCGCGTCGAGGACCATCACGGCCGAGTCGACGGCCGTCAGCGTGCGGTAGGTGTCCTCACTGAAGTCCTGGTGACCCGGCGTGTCGAGCAGGTTGAAGGTGCGCCCCTCATAGGTGTAGGTCATCGCCGAGGCGGTCACCGAGATCCCCCGCTCCCGCTCGACCTTCATCCAGTCGGAGTGCGCGCGTCGCTGCTCCCCTCGTGCCTTGACCGCCCCCGCCAGCTGGATGGCGCCCCCGAACAGCAAGAGCTTCTCGGTGAGCGTGGTCTTGCCCGCGTCGGGATGGGAAATGATGGCGAACGTGCGCCGCTGGGAGATGGCACTGGCGAGCTCGGACATGGGAAGCGGCGGACTATGCCGTATGGTGACGCCACGCGCCACCGACCCGGTCCGTCAGGCTTGCCGGCGCTCGCGAAATTGGCGCAAGCGATAGGCGCCGCGGTTTCGCAGCCAACCGCCGAGGATCGCCACCGGAACGCACGCGAAGATGACCAGCGCTGCTGGGGCCAGCCCGAAGGTCAGGGCCAGCGTGCCGAGGATGAACAGGATCGTGCAGACGATCAACACGCCGCCTCCCACGCCGCGCTCCACCCGCGCCACGTGCTCGGGATCGGGCCGCTTGGGACTCTCGCCCACCCCGGGAGTCACTTCGTTGCGGGGGTAGTAGGCCATACCACCTAGGGTTGAGCTGTCCGACCCAGCTGTCAACGCGGGGCGAGCGCCGCTCGACTCACAATGGTGCAGTGCGCCACGGGGCAGTCTGGACGGCTGACCGCGCGCCGATCCCGACGAAAAAGCCGAGCCAGGTTGCGTGGTTCGAGCTTGGCTCCTGGCGACGCAGCGCTGGGGCCCGCTCAGGCCTTCGTTGCGGAGTTGGCCCGAGCGAACCAAGCTGCCGAAAATGAGACGACTGACCACTGATCGGTGCTCTAGAGCTTGATTCCGTGGCGCTCCGACACATGACCTCCTATAGAGACGCGGGCTTTTCACTGACGGATGCCGCCTCACCCTTCAAGGCTGGTGGAGCCCGGCCGTCCACCCTTATCGAATGTCGTTGACGATCCGATGAGCTCTCCGGTCGCGAAAAAGCCAGGGGACGTGCGACAGCGAGCCTCGACTCGCATCCGCAAGTCCAACCGTCCGGCGCTGGACGGATCCCGCTACGCTCCTGGGGACGTCGTCGCCGGCAAGTACGAGTTGGTGCGTCCCTGTGGTCAGGGCGCCATGGGGTCGGTGTGGGTCGCTTACAATCGGGTGCTCGACGTTCAGGTCGCGATCAAGTTCATCGCCTTCGATCACGCGCAGCCTTCGGACGTCAGCGGGCAGCGCCTGCTCGACGAAGCGCGCGCCGCAGCTCGGCTCGGGCACCCCTCCATCATTCGCATCCATGATTTCGGGCTCACCACGCACGGCGATCCGTTCATGGCGATGGAGCTGCTCGCGGGCGAAGATTTGGCCGATCGCCTGGGTCGGGAGCCCAGCTTGCCTGCGGCCGAGGCCGTGCAGCTGCTCTTGCCGATCGCACACGCGCTGGCGGTCGCCCACGAACGCGGCATCGTGCACCGCGACGTGAAGCCGGAGAACATCTACCTGGCCGACGATGACGGGGCGATCGTCCCGAAGCTGCTCGACTTCGGCATCGCTCAGGCCGTCGACCGCCCGCACCGGCTCACGCTGGACGGAACGCTGCTCGGGACCCCCGACTACATGTCTCCCGAACAAGCCCGCGGGCGCGGCATCGGGCCGGCCAGCGACGTTTGGGGGTTTTGCGTCGTGCTGTACGAGGTGGTGACGGGTGTCTGCCCATTCGTGGGCAACGACTACCAGGCGCTCCTCAAGGCCGTGCTCGAGCAAGAGCCGCCGAGCCTGGAACGCCATGGCGTGGACGAGCCTGGGCTCTGGGCCATCCTGGAGCGTGGTCTGCACAAGGACGTGGAGCAACGCTACGGGTCGATGCGCCAGCTCGGGGAAGCGCTGGCGCTCTGGCTGCTGGAGCGCGGGGTCTCCGAAGACGTCACCGGCACCTCGCTCCGACGAACCTTCCTGCGCGATCTGGAGCCGAGCGGTCCCTTGGACGTGTCGCGCGTGGCGCCAGCGCTCGTCCCGCCCGGGTCGCAGCCCGGCGGGCAGGGGGTGGATTCGGGGTCGCTCTCCGTCGCCGGCCGGCTCGGCAGCGACGCGGACCTCGCCGCCATCGCCGAGCTCAATCGCGGCGGTGATCCGGTCGAGCTCATCGAGCGCGCCGCCCGGCGCCGGACCCTCGCGCTCGTGATCGTCATTGGCGCGGTGACGCTCGCCCTCACCGCGGGCATCCTCTTCGGCACCGGCATCATCGGCTGAGCGAGGCCGCCTCTGGCGCTGTCGCCAAGGTAGGGGGACGTGTGCTGCGGCTGGCCTTCGGCGCGCTGAGGTGCCGCCGCGACAATCTTGCTACGCTTGCGCCCCGTGTTGCGCCGCCTGCTTCGAACCCTCCGCGCCCAGCGTTTGGCACCTGGGCTGCTGGCGATCAGCTGCCTTTCCATCGTGGCTGCGCTCGGCGTCGCGCGTTCGTGCATGCTGCCGCAGAACGCCAGCGCCCCGGCGCTGCCGCTGGTCGGGCAGGGCATCAAGCTCAGCCGCCTCGAGGCGGCGCTGCCCGGAGACCTGGTGCACGCGGGCGTCGGGGACTGGCTGCTCGAGACCAAACACCTGCGCCTGACCATCGGCGGCGACAGCGGCGACGTGACCCGCCGCTTGCGGCACGGTTCCATCATCGAGGCGTTCGTGGGCACCGCCCGCGCCGACGAGGCGCTCGACGTGCGTCCCGTGCTCGAGATCGGGGGGCGTCTGGTGGCGCTCCGCGTCGAGGGCCTCGAGGCGCTGAACATCGACGGCAAGCCGCGCCTGCGCCTGCGCCAAAGCTCTCGCGACGGCGCGCTGGTCTTGGAGACCGACATTTCGCTGCGCTCGGGGGAGGCGATCGTGGACCTGGAGACGCGTGTCCTCAACGTCGGCGAGCGGCGCGTGCGCATGGTGCGGGTCGGCGATCGCACGCGCTGGCCAGGGGCTCCCGTCTTCGTGCCGCGGCTCGGCTTCGTCAAATTCACCAGCCGCACCCAGGCGCCGTGGCTGGCCCGCACCGGCGGCGATCTCACCTTCGTCCTCGCCTTCCCGGAGGGACCGGCGGAGGTGTCGTTCGCCTTCGACCGCGTGGGGCCGACGGAGCAGCGGGCGATGGCAGCTGCGGTGGATCTGGACGCCTCGGAGCAGAAGACCTACCGGCGGACGCTGATCTTTTCGGCGAAGGGGCTGCCGGACGTCGCGGCGACCGCCTGGCAGATGCTCGGCTATCAGCTCGGCCGCATCTCGGGCAAGCTCGATCCGCCGCCGTCGTGGGCATCGGTGCAGGTGACGCGCGGCGACGGCAAACCCATGCTGGTCACCACGCCCAAGGCCGACGGCAGCTTCGACGTCGCCGTCCCGCCCGGCGACTACGAGCTCTTGCTGGAATCGCCGGGCGGCAAGGACCGCGAGCCCATCACCGTGGTGGCCGAGAGCACGACCGAGGCCCGGCTATTGCCGCCGGAGCCGGGGCGGCTGCGCGCTTCGGTGACGGACGAGGCGGGACGGCCCCTGGCGGCTCGCTGGACCGTGCGCGGGATCCGCTCGACGCCGAACCCGAGCTTTGGCCCCACCGAGAGCTCGGCGGGCGCGGGCAACGTGTTTTACACGCGGCGCGGGGAGGGGTTGGTGGAGCTCCCGCCTGGTCACTACGAGGTCATCACCACCCGCGGCATCGAGTACGAGCTGGCAAAAGAGCAAGTCCACGTGACCGCCGAGAGCGGCGCGAGCGTGCGCGCCGTGCTCGAGCGGACGATGGACACCTCGGGCTGGCTTGGCTGCGATTTCCACCTGCACGCGGCGCCGAGCCCCGACTCGACCGTCACCCTCGAAGATCGCGTCGCCTCGTTGCTCGCCGAGGGGGTGGAGTTCGCCGTGGCGACCGACCACAACCACGTGACCGACTATGGGCCGACGATCGAACGGCTCGAGGCTCATGCCGCCCTGGCGTCGATCCCAGGGGTCGAGATCACGACCGTCGGCTGGGGCCACTTCATCGCCTTCCCATTTCCGACCACCGGACCGCTGCCGCCCCACGACGCCGAGCCAGCCGAGATCTTCGCCACCACCCGACAGCTTTCCCCGGGCGCCGTGATTCAGGTCAACCACCCGCACATGCGCGGCATCGGCTACTTCAACCGGGGAGAGATCGACCGGGCCACGGGCGCCGCCGCCGGGGAAGGCTTCTCCTTCGATTTCGACACCCTCGAGGTGGTCAACGGATTCGAGCTCGCGCAGCAGGACGTCATCCGTGACAACATCGCCGCCTGGTTTGCGCTGCTGAACGCGGGCCGGCGCATCACGGGCGTGGGCAACTCCGACTCCCATCGGCTCGTGCAGCAGTGGGCGGGTTATCCCCGCACCTACGTGCGGGTGCCGGACGACGATCCCGGCAACGCCGATCCGGTCTTGATCGCAGAAGCGCTGCGCGCCGGGCACGCCACCATCTCGGCGGGCCTCTTCGTCAACGCGCGCATCGACGGCAGCGCCGGGCCGGGGGATCTGATCAGCGCTCAGGGGGGCGAGGTCTCGCTCGAGACGATCGTGCGCGCTCCCGCCTGGATCGACGCGCGCTCGGTGGAGGTCTACGTCAACGGTGAGCTCGCTCATCGAAACGCTCGCGCCCGTGCGGTCTTGCCCGGCAATCGTCTGGAGTGGGTCACCCGGCTCAAGATCGAGCGGGACTCGTGGGTGGTGGTGGTGGCCAAAGGGGAGAAGTCGCTCGAGCCGGTGATCCCCGGCAAGATCATCCCGTTCGGCCTCACCAACCCGATCTACGTGGACGCCGACGGCGACGGCATGTTCCAGGCCCTCTATCAGACGCCTGCTGGCGACCCGGTGGCTGGCGGGCCCTGATCCGCGCCCCGATGCTTGGGCGAGCGGAGAGCGAGCCGAAGGACGGCGCCTTGGCAGCGTCGCGATCGTCGATTTAGGTTGAGCGGGTGGTCCTACCGGTTCGCCCACCGATCGCGCCGATGCTCGCGCGCCTCGTGCCGGAGCTGCCCGAGGGAGACGGGTTTTTGTTCGAGCCCAAGTGGGACGGGTTTCGCTGCATCGTCTTCAAGGATGGCAAGGACGTCGAGCTGCTGAGCCGAAACGAGCGCAGCCTGACGCGGTACTTCCCCGAGCTGCTGCCGGAGCTTCGGGCGCAGCTGCCGAGCCGCTGCGTCGTGGATGGGGAAATCGTGATCGCGACGGGGGGGGTGCTCGACTTCGAGGCCCTGCTCCAGCGCATTCACCCGGCCGCGACCAGGATCGCGACGCTCGCTCGCGATACGCCGGCGTCGTTCATCGTCTTCGACCTTTTGGCGCTCGGGGCCCGCTCGTTGCTCGATCGCCCGCTCGGCGAGCGGCGCCAGCTGCTCGAGCGCGAGCTCTCGAAGCTGCGTGCGCCGCTGCATTTGACGCCAGCGACCGAGGATCGCACGGTCGCGGCGCTCTGGTTCCGTCACCTCGAAGGGGCGGGGCTGGACGGGGTGATCGCGAAGCCCCTGGCGCTGCCGTACCTGCCGGGCAAGCGCGAGATGCTCAAGATCAAGCACCAGCGCACGGCCGACTGCGTCGTCGGCGGCTTCCGCTGGTACAAGGACGGCAACGGTGTGGGATCGCTGCTGCTCGGCCTGTTCGATCAGGCGGGGGTCCTGCACCACGTCGGCGTCGCGACGGGGCTCTCGGCCGCCGAGCGCGCCAGCATCGCCAAAAAGCTCACCCCGCTCCGCAAGAACGCCGAGCGCGGCCACCCGTGGCTCCCGAGCGCCGGAGACGAGCCCAGCGCGGCGCGGCTGCCGGGTGGACCGAGCCGTTGGACGGGCACGCGGGACACGAGCTGGGAGCCGGTGCGGCCGAAGCTGGTCGTCGAGGTCGCCTACGATCATCTGCAGGGGCAGCGGTTCCGCCACGCGACCCGATTTGTACGCTGGCGCACCGATCGCACGCCGAGCTCGTGCACCTACGAGCAGCTCGACAAGGCCTCGCCCCAGACCCTCTCGGACGCGCTTGGCTGGCAGCCGCCTGCGGGCGGCAAGCCATGAGTCAGTCGAGGCCCACGCTCCGCTTCATCTTCTTCGTGATGGACTGCTTGAGCTCGAAGAAGCCCTGCCAGGGATCGCGCTTCTCCGCTTGAAGGTGCTCCGGCACGCGGGTGACGGTCAGCGTCTGGGGGCGGAGGGTCTCGAGCGCGCTCCACTCGACGGGCACGGCCACCGGAGCACCTGGCCGCGCCCGGCTGGAATACGGGGCAATGGCGGTGGCGCCGCGAGCGTTCCGGAAGTGATCGATGAAGACCTTGTTTTTGCGTTTGGCCTTGCTCATCGTGGACACGTAGGCGTTCGGCTGCTCTTCCACGATGGTGTTGGCCACGGCCTGGCAGAAGGCGTGGACCTCGTCCCAGTCGCTGCGGCGGACGATGGGCAGCACGACGTGGAGCCCCTTGCCGCCCGTCGTCTTGACGTAGCTCTCGAGGCCCAGCGCCTGCAGGTGGTGCCGGACCAGCAGGGCGGCTTCGACCACGCGCGACCAGGCCAGACCGGTGTCCGGATCCAGGTCGAACACCAAGAGATCGGGGCGCTCCGGGAGGTCCGCGTGGGCTCCCCAAATGTGCACCTCCAGCGTGCCGAACTGCACGAGCGACACGAGACCGGCCAAATCATCGATGGCGGTGTACTGGGCGGTCTTGCCCTTCTCTTCGATGGGGATCGGGCGGATGGCCTTCGGCATGCCGGCGAGCGCGTGTTTTTGATAAAAGCACTGCTTGGCGCGCCCCTGCGGGCAGCGCACGAGGGTCAGCGGCCGATTGCGGACATGGGGCAGCATGCGTTCGGCGACCCGCACGTAGTATTCGGCGAGGTCTCGTTTGGTGATCCCCACCTCGGGGTAGAGCACCCGGTCGGGGTTCGTCAGCCGCACCTGCGAGGGGCCGGAGAAGACATCGTTCTCCACCGGTGCACGCTTCTTCGGTGCACGCTTCGCCGGTGCACGCTTCGCCGGTGCATCGTCCGCCGGCGCCGCGGTCTCGAGGCTCACGTCGCGCGTGGGCTTGTCTTCACGCAGCCCTCGAAAGGACGGGTGCCGCAGGCGCCCGTCTTCGGTGAAGCCGGTGAACTCGACCTCCGCGACCAGGCGCGGCGTCACCCAGTGCGCGCGCCGCGCCTCGGCGCCGCGCGGCGGATCGTCGAGCGGGGGATCCCTCCGTTCGAGCGGGCGGAGCTTCTTCGCGAGCTCCGCCAGCGAGCGCGCCGTGAACCCCGTCCCGACCTTGCCGGAGTAGCTGAGCCGGCCGCGCTCGTCGTGAACGGCGAGCAGCAGCGCGCCGAAGTGGCTGCGGGACCCGCTCGGCTCCGTGTACCCGATGATGACGAACTCCTGGCGCGACTGGCACTTCGACTTCAGCCAGGCCTTGCTGCGGCCGGGCTGATAGCGGCTGGTGCGCTGCTTGGAGACGATGCCCTCGAGCCCGAGCTCGCAGGCGCCGGCGTAGAAGGCCTCGCCGTTGCCCACGACGTGATCGCTGTAGCGGATCCGCCCCTCGAGCGCCCCAGCCCACCGGAGCAGCTCGAGCAAGCTCTGCTTGCGGAGCTCGAGCGGAACGCCGCCGAGATCGTAGCCGTCCAGGTAAATGAGATCGAAGAGATAGAGCAGGACATCGGACGTGTCGGTGCCGAGCGCGTTCTGGAGGCGCTGGAAGTCGCTCTTGCCGTGTTCGTCGAGCACGACCAGCTCCCCGTCGAAGACGGCGCGGTCGATGGGCAGCTCCGCCAGCGTGCGCTCGAGCTCCGGGAGCTTTCGGGTCCAGTCTTGCCCGTTGCGGGTCAAGAGCGTGACCTTGCCTTTGGCGAGCTTGCACAGCAGGCGGTAGCCGTCGAGCTTGATCTCGTGCAGGAAACCGTCGCCCACCGGCGGGCGCTCCACCAAGGTCGCGAGCACCGGCGAGACCTTGGCAGGGAGGCGGCCGGCCTTGGCACCCTTCAGAGCGGCGGGGTTCGGCTTGTGCTGGCCGTTCGAATCGGAGCGGTTCGAATGCCAGACGCGATCGGGCGCCCGCGCGACCTCGTCGAGCGTCCGTCCGCTGAGCACGCTCTGGGGCAGAGCCTCGACGACCGCGTCGCCGTCGTGCGCCGCGCGTTCGTCACGCGACTTGAACAAAAGCCAGCTCCGCGCGTCGCCCTTGTCGCGCGCGCGGGTGCGCACCAGGTTCCAAACGCCGCCCAACTTTTGACCGTTCAAGCGGAACTTCAGCCGCCCGCGAGCGAGCGCCTGGCGAGGGTCGCCTTCGGGCTCCCAGGTGCCGCGGTCCCAGACCAGCACCGTCCCGCCTCCGTACTCGCCCTTCGGGATCGTCCCTTCGAAGGAGGCGTATTCGAGCGGGTGATCTTCCGTTCGCATCGCCAGGCGTTTGGTCGAAGGATCGAGGCTCGGTCCCTTCGGCACGGCCCAGCTCAAGAGCACGCCGTCGAGCTCCAAGCGAAAATCGTAGTGCAGGTGGCTCGCCGCGTGCTTTTGCACGACGAAGGAGCGACCGTCGAGGTTCGTTCCTTTGACCTTCCCGCGCGGCTCGGGCGTCTTCTTGAAGTCCCGCTTTTCGTAGTAGTCGCGGAGTCCCATGACAGGTCAAGCGGACTTGCGGGTCCTGCTCCCGGTCTTGCGGCGCGCCTTCTGGGCGCCGCTGGTCTTGGTCTTGGCTTTCGCCTTGCGCGGCGGTTTGGCGCGGGCGCCGCCCTGCTCTTCGACGCTCTTCTTCAGCAGCGCCATCAAGTCGATCACCTGGGCGCCCTTGCGCTTCGGGAGCTTGCCCGGTGATGCGATCACGTTGACGTCGCCACGCTCGGCCTTTTGCTCGACCAGCGCCAACAGGTCCTTCCGATAGTCGTCGCGATACTGCGACGGATCCCAGGCTTCGCTGAGCCCTTCGACGAGCTGCTCGGCCATCTGGATCTCCCGGCTCGAAATGCCGAGTTTTTTCAGCTCACCTGCCGGCAGATCGAGCCCCTTGGGCTGCTTGAGCTCGTCCGCGAAGCGGAGCAGCTCGAGCACCAAGGCGGGGCCGCTCGGCACCACCGCCGCCAGGTGTTGGCGGGTGCGGATCACCACCTTCGCCACGCCCACCCGTTCGGTGCGCCGCAGCGTCTCTCGCAGCACCGCGTAGGCTTTCCGCCCAGCCTTCTCCGGCGCGAGGTAGTACGGTTTGTCGAAGTACAGCTCCTCGATCGCGTGTCGATCCACGAACGCCACGATGTCGATGGTCTGCGTCGCCTCGGGGTTGGCGTGCTGCAGGTCTTCCGGCGTCAGGATCACGTACTTTTCATCGTCGACCGCGTAGCCCTTGACGATGTCCTTCCATTCGACCTCCTCTCCGGTGGTCTTGTTGTACCGGCGGTAGCCGACCGGAGCCATGTCGTGCTTGTCGAGCAGGGTGAGCTTGAGCTCGTCGCGCTGCTCGGCCGAATGAAGCCCGACCGGAATTTGAACCAGGCCGAAACTGATGCTTCCCTTCCAAATCGCCCGGGGCATGTCCAACCGTGAAAGCCGTGGAGAGGCGCGCAGCGCGCCGATCGACAAAAGCCTAAGTCGGCTCTGGCCCGATGCTATATCCCTGAAGGGATTCCCGCCGGAATCCCGGGAGCCCCATGCAAATCATCAACCCCAAGGACGGCGCGGTCCTCCAGGACGTCGCCGAAACGACCCCCGAACAGGTGGGCGCCGCCGTGGCGCGTGCGCGCGCGGCTCAGCGCGCCTGGCAAGAGGGGGGCTACGCGCCGCGCCGCGCCGCGCTGCTCGCGTTCCGCGACATCGTGGCCGGGCGCAGCGAGCAGCTCGCGCGCGTGCTGGCCGACGAGACCGGCAAGCCGCTGCGTCAGGGCAAGAACGAGCTGTCGGCCCTGCTGGGTCGGATCGACTTTTTCCTCGAGCACGCACCAGCGGTGCTGGCGCCGCGGGTGGTGCACCAGGCTGAAGGGCTACAGGAGCGGATCGCGCTCGAGCCCCTCGGCGTCATCGCCAACGTGTCGGCGTGGAACTATCCGTACTTCGTCGGCTCCAACGTGTTCGTGCCGGCGTTGCTCACGGGCAACGCCGTCGTCTACAAGCCTTCGGAGCTCGCGACGCTGACCGGGCTCGCGATCGAGCGGGCTCTGCACGAGGCGGGCGTGCCAAAAGACGTGTTCGTGTGCGTGCCGGGCGCAGCGCCGACCGGGGCGGCGCTGGTCTCGGCGCCGGTCGACGGCGTGTTCTTCACGGGCTCGGTCGCGACCGGGAAGAAGATCGCCGCCGCGGTCGCCTCGCGGCTGGTGCGCCTGCAGCTGGAGCTCGGCGGCAAGGACCCGGTGTACGTCAGCGACGACGTCGACGTCGACAGCGCCGCGGAGGCGGTGGCGGACGGGGCGTTCTACAACACCGGGCAGAGCTGCTGTGCGGTCGAGCGAGTGTATGTTCACAGCCGGGTATGGGACGACTTCTTGCGAAGGTTCGTCGAGGTGGTCGAGGGCTTCGTGGTCGGCGATCCGCTCGATGCGTCGACGTACATCGGGCCGCTGGCGCGGCGGGAAGCCCAGATCGAGCACCTCGAGCGTCAGATCCAGGACGCGCTCGACAAGGGGGCGCGGCTCCTGTGCGGCGGCGGACGCGCCGACGGCCCCGGGTTTTTCTTCCGGCCGACGGTGCTCGTCGACGTGGACCACCGGATGCAGGTGATGACGGAGGAGAGCTTCGGACCGGTGATCGGGCTGATGAAGGTGGACTCCGACGAGCAGGCGCTCGCGCTCATGAACGAGACCCGCTACGGGTTGACCGCCGGGGTCTACGCGCGAGACCAGGTCCGCGCCGAACGACTCCTGGCCGAGCTGGATGTCGGCAGCGCGTACTGGAACTGTTGCGATCGGGTGAGCCCCCGCCTGCCCTGGAGCGGTCGCCGCGACTCTGGCGTCGGCTGCACGCTCTCGACGTACGGGATCGAGGCGATGCTCAAATGGAAGGCCTGGCACCTGCGCGGCTGAGACAGCCAGCTGCCGCGGGCTCGCCGTCGAGCTCTCCAAAATCTAGTGCGAAAACACGGGGGGAGCTAGCGGCGCTCGTCGGCTGCCTCGGTTTGGTGCAGCACCGCGGGGCGGGTGATCACCGCCTGATCGAACTCTCGCCCGACGCCGTCGATGGCGTGGAGCGCCAGCTGGTTGCCTTCGATTTCGACGTAGACGAAGTGGAGCACGGCCTCCGAGAAGGCCGTGAACGCGCTGACGCCAACGGAGCGGGTCTCGCGGCCGCCGCCTCCTGTCACGACGTAGGTGACGCCATTGATGGGTGAGGTGCGCTCGTAGTTGTGCTCGTGCCCGGCGAGCACCAGCGCGACCCGATGGCGCTCCAGGATGGGGACGAAGTCTCGGCGGAAGCGCAGGCTGCTGCCGTGCTTGCCCGAGGAGAAGGGCGGCCGGTGGGCGAGCACCACGGTCCACGGGCGGTCGTTGTCGCTCAGGTCCTGCTCGAGCCAGGCGGTCTGCTCGTCCCCGAACACCTCGGTGTCGAGCCCGACGAAGTGCACGTCCCCCCAGTCGAAGGAATACCAGCGCTCGCGGCCCGTCGAGCCCCCATTCTCCGGCAGCACGAAGGCCTGCCGGAAGGGCGCGCCGTCGTCGGTGGCGTACTCATGGTTGCCGGCGATCGGGAACACCGGAAAGTTCGCGATCAGCGAGGCATAGACGCCGAAGAACGAGCGCTCGATCTCGGAGGGGCGCCCCTTTTCGTAGGCGAGATCCCCGAGGTGCACCACGAAATCGAAAGGAACGGTCCCGAGCTGCTCTGCGACGGCCAGCTGGTCGCTATCTCCGGTGCCAGAGTCGCCGATCGCCGCGAACCGCACCGGCTGTCGGCTGCCAGCGGCGGGCGCCGTGACGAACCCGGTCTTCGTCACCAGTCCCGGGATCTCGTAGCAATAGAGCGTGGCCGGCTCGAGCCCCCGGAGCGTCGCGACGTGCTGGTTCGGGACCGATGGATCCCGCGCTGGCGTGGCGCTCAGGACGTGCGATCCGTCCGGGCGCGTCACCTCGATCGGCGGGGCGGCGCTCGGATCTGCCATGCGCAGGACCAGGAGCGCGGAGCCGTCAGTGACCTGCTGCAAGAACGGCCGGCGCCGCAGCACGGCGTGCCCACGCTCGGTGACGCTCGCCGCCCCGCACGCCCGGTGAAGGGGCTCCTCCGGCGGGCGCCGCTCCGCGAACGGGTGGCTGAGATCGCCCGAGTTGACCGCGGCCAGGTCGCCGTTGGTCTTGCCGAAGCAGGAGGGCAGACACACGGCCGTTAGCGCCGAGTATCGAAGAGCGGGACCGAGGAGCCGCAGCGGAGCGGAAACGACGTTCATGGCTACTGCCTTCGCGAGTCTTCAGGTTTTGCCCGGGTGTCGGGCGTCAGCGGAAGCACACCCCCGGGCCCCCTGCCGCCGAAGTCGATCACCATGCCGGCTCCTGCGAGCCGCTGATCTAGCAGTCGCGATCTCGCTCGCAATGTAGGCTAGCGAGCGGCCATGTGCGCCACGCTCAGAGCAGGTCTCGATCGATCGCTTGGGCCCACCCGACGAGCTTGCCCCGTTCGGCGCCGATGTCTTCGGTCGCGACCACCTTGTGCCGGCCGAGCTCTTGGCCGAGCGGCGCCGCGGCGCCCCCGGCTTGCTGCAGCCCTTGTCCGGCCAATTGGAGGTGCTTCTGCGCGATCCCGAAGTTGCGCTCATCGAGCGCCAAAAGCGCGCGATGCAGCTCGCGCCGAGCTTCGAGGAGCTGAGCGCGTCGCTCGAGCTCCTTCACGCGCGCGTCGAGCCCGGCCGCCTGCTCGCGACCCGCGGCCTTGGCGGCGTCGATGTCCGCCCGCGCCTGCCGGAGCTCGGCGTTCAGCGAGGCACGGCCTGCGAGGTAGGCGATGCCGACGGCGGCAAGGACCGAGATGACGCCGATCAGGATCGTCCGGGCGCGGCGGCCCTTCGAGGTCGCCGGGGAGTCTTTGGTCGCCGCCGGCCGCTGTTGAGGAGGGTCGCCCGAAGCCATGGTCGAGTCTCAGCGGCGCCCCTTGAAGCCCATCATGTCCTGAACCACCGATTCGCTGGCCTCGGCGATCTCTGCCTGCTCGCGCGCTGTGTCCGCGCAATCTTCGCACAGCTTCTTGGACTTGCCTTCTACCCGCACGGTGGTGAGCTCGTCGACCTCTTCTCCGCAAGATTTGCAGATCGGCATGGACGGAGGTTCGTCCGGGCGGGGGCGGCCGTCAATCCTTGATCGAACCGGAGCGTAGGCCATAGCGCTGCAGGAGCCGGTACAAATACATCCGGTCCATCTTGGCCTTGCGCGCGGCTCGGCTGACGTTGCCGCTCGCCCACTCGATCAAGGCGCCGAGGTAGCGCCGCTCGAAGCCGTCGACGACCCGATCTTTGGCGACCTTGAACGGCACCTCCAAGTCGACGGCCGGCTCAGGGGTGGACCGCGGAGCCGGCTCCAATTCACTGCGGCTGCTGAACTCGGCCGTGACGGTCTGCAGCACCACGGCGCGCTCCACGTAGTTTCTGAGCTCGCGGACGTTGCCTGGCCAGGTGTGCCGCGCCATGTGCTCGAACACCTCGGCCGTGAAGAGCTCCAGCGCCTCCTCGGCGCCCATGGTCTTCAACAGGACCCGCACCAGCATCGGTATATCCTGTAGCCGCTGGCGCAGCGGGGGCAGCGGAACGGTCACGACGGACAGGCGGAAAAACAGGTCCTCTCGGAAGCGTCCGCTGTTGACCTCGCGCTCGAGCTCGCGGTGCGTCGCGGCGATCACGCGAACGTCGATCTTGCGCGGCTCGTTCTCGCCCACCCGCCGCACCTCCCGCGACTCGATCGCCCGCAGCAGCTTCGGCTGCATCTCGAGCGGCAGCTCGCCGACCTCGTCGAGAAAGATGGTGCCGCCGTCGGCGGCCTCGAAGGCGCCGATCCGCGCTCGATCGGCGCCGGTGAACGCGCCGCGCGCGTGCCCGAACAGCTCGCTCTCGATCACGTTCGGCGCGATGGCGCCACAGTCGATGATGATGAACGGCTTCTCCGCGCGGGGACCGCGGCGAGCGATCTCGGTGGCGGCGAGCTCCTTGCCGGTGCCGCTCTCGCCCGTGATGAGCACCGTGGAGTCGCTCTGCGCCACGCGGCTGAGGGTGGCGAACAGCCGCCGCATCGTGAGCGACTCCCCGTGCAGCTCGCCGAAGCTCGACCACTGCGGGATCTCGGCGACGGCTTGGGGGCGGAGCTCTCGGACCCGCACCACGGACGTGCCAAGCTCCAGGTGACACGGCAAGGGCAGGTCGGCGTCGCGGACCCGCACCCCCTCGACGCCCGTCCCGTTGAGCGAGCCGCTGTCGATCACCGTCCAGCCGGCGTCGGTTCGGCTGAGCCGGCAATGAAAGCGAGAGACGCGCGGATCCTCGAGCACCAGGTCGTTGCTCGAATGAGATCCGATGCGCAAGACGTCGCCTTCGAGCACCACCGATCGCAGCGACGGACGGTCGCCCTCACGTTCGACGACCAGCTCGAGCCGTGGGATCACGACCGCCCGGGACAGCTCCCGGAGGGTCCTGAGCTCGCCCGGGGGGGCTTCTGTGGAACCCGCTGGCCGACTCTCGTCCGTCATGCGTCTTCGGTCTCGCTCTGCGCGGTGGGCGCCGGGTCCAGACCCGTGGATTCGGCGAGCGTGGCTCGCGGCCTCCAAAATTGGGCTTCCCTGAACCGCGCCGATGTTGCTACTGCTGCCAACTGCCCTCAGCTTGCTGCCGCTCGACGGCAGCGTAGCTCATCCACCGCGCCGGCGTGAGTGTCAAAATACATAATGTTTTCAACCGGTTGTGTATTTGGCCCCGGTTGGAACGAAGGTTGATTAGGGAGCCGCCGTGAACCTCGTGGGAGCACTCGTCACCGGCCTTCTCCTGCTGGCCGGTCACCTGGGTGCCGCCGCCGTCGAGCCCACCACAGCGAGCAGGGTTCAGGCTGGGTTGCTCTCCCCCATGCTGCAAGCCGTCGAGCGCCTGTCGCCTCGCTTGTGGGTCGAGCCGACCCGGGCCGGGGCGCCGCCGCGGCTCGACGAGACGCCGCCGCCGTTCGTGAAGATCGCGACCCGCGGGCGCACCATCATGATCCCGAGCGACTGCCGGTTCGCCGGTCGCTACGACCTTTTGATCCACTTCCACGGGGCGACCAGCACGATGGAGCCGTTGCTCGAGCGGTCGGGGCTCTACGCCGTGTTCGTGGTGCTGAATCTCGGCAACGGGTCGGGAGCGTACGAGGATCGCTTCGCGGGGCCGGCCGCCTTCGACGGCTTGCTGGCGGCGGTCGACGCTCGAGTGAAGGAGCACTGCCACCTGGAGCAACCCGCCGCCGATCGCATCGCGCTGAGCGCCTGGAGCGCCGGCTATGGAGCGATCTGGAAAATCCTCGCGCGCGAGCGGGACGCTCAGCGCATCGACGCGGTGTTGCTCGCCGACGGGTTGCACGCCGGCTTCGAGCCGGGCCACCGCGGGCAGGTGAACGGGCTACAGATGCAGCCCTTCACGCTGTTCTCCTACGAGGCCGCCGCCGGTGAGCGGCTGATGGCCATCACCCACTCTCACATCGTGCCGCCCGGCTACGCCAGCACCACCCAGACCGCCGATCATCTGCTTTACGCCAACGGTCTCGAGCGCCAAACGGTGTCGCTCGCGTACAGCCGCAAGGGCATGGTCGCCACCTCCCGTGCCGAGCGGGGCGGGTTTTTCGTGGAGGGTTTCGAGGGGCAAGACGCCCGCGCCCACTGCGACCATCTGTATGGACTGGGCGAGACGTTGTTGCCGCTGCTCGAGCAACGTTGGCGCGAGTGAACGCGCTCCCTAGAGCGACGCACGATTTGCGCTGCAAACCGTTCGTCGCGGAAAAAAGCGACGTCGAGAGCTAGGGTAAACCGGTCACGAGGACCGGGCCCCAGGTCTTCCGTTCCAGCGGGCCGCCTTGCGGCCGGGCCCCATCGTGCGCCGAGTTATCCACAGCCCAGGATCGCTGGCCCTGGCGCCGGGAGCGTCCAAAAGCCATTATATATCAGCTACTTGGCGGCCGGGTGCCCGCCACGACGGTTCTGCTGCCCCCAGGCAACCCACACGCATAAGTGACACACGCCGCCCAGGGCGCCACGGCCAAGGTGCCCCACGGGTCGAAGCGGGCGCCGCGTAATGCCTTACTCGGAGCAGGACGTCCAGGGGAATCGCTCGCTGTCGCCGCGCTCGCGCAAAAACAGGCGAACCGACTCGATCTGCAGATCGCCGGCGAAGTGTTCGATGAGGAGGCCGGTGCACAAAGCCTCTCGCAGGAGCGGCGCTCGGAAGCGGGCGTTCGCCGTCGCCTTGGTCAGCGTGCCCTGCTCGACCTTGACGTCCAAGCCGTGATCGACGATGTCGCTGCCCCGCACGGTCGGCGCCGTTTCGGGGTCATCGGTTCCCAACACCTGGCACTGCCAGTCGGCGTCGGGCTTGCGCGCGCGCACGCACACCTCCGCGTTGGCGCTGCGATCCAGCGGGTAGCCGCCGGCCGAGTAGATCGCCGACAGGTGCAGCTCCCACTCGGCCGAGGCGTCCAGCGGGTCCGCGCAAGTGCCGGGGCTGCAGTCACGACCTCCTGGGCAGCAGCTGCAGACGCCAGCGTCGCAGCCTGCGGGCAAGACGCCCGCCTCGACGCCCGCCTCCGTGCCGGCGTCGATCACGCTCGGGGCGGCGATGGGGATCGCGGGTGGGGTGGTCGGCAACGTCGGCGGCGCCTGTGTCACCGGAGGCGCGCTCGGGGGCGGCGCCGGCTCGAGCGGCCCGAGCTTCTGTACCAACGCGAAGCCGAGCAGCACACCCAGGATCGCCAGCGAGAACAGCACGGCGAGCGTGGTCGAGCGCCGTGGTCCCCGCTCGCGAGCGGCGGCGCCGATGTCCGCAGCCGCCGGTCTGGGCGAGCTCGCGCGGGCCCCAGCGAGTGAGGGCGAGCTCGCGCCCGCCCCAGCGGGTGTGGGGGAGGGGCGCGCCATCGGGGCGACCGCCGTCGGAGCCCCGGGATCGACCGACCGCGAGTGCTCGAGGGTGCGCCCGACCATCGCGGCGGGTGACGCCACCGCCGTCGGCAGGGCGCCGCCGCCCATCGACGCGGGCTGCACCACCACCGGCGCTCCCTTGCCCGCGTGCCAGCGGGCCGCGAGCTCGCTGCCGCTCTGCAGGCGATCGGCGGGGCGGAGCGCCAGGCACTCCGCCAACAGGCGCTCCCACTCGTCTTCGGGGCTTCCCGGAAACGCGGCGTTGGACTCCACGTAGTGGCGGTAGGCCAGGCAGAAATCGATCGGCGACGCCATGCGGCTCAGCCCGGTCGGGTGCTGACCCCGGAGCAGCTGCCATCCGAGCACCCCAAACGCGAAGAGGTCGATGGCGGGCGCCGACGGATCGCCGCCGAAGAAGCGCAGATCGAGCAGCTCCGGCGCCATGTAGGCGTACGTGCCGATCATGCTGTCCTTGGCGGTCAGCGGGTGGGGGTTCCCCGTCTGCGCGGCGATCCCGAAATCGACGACCTTGACCGTCGACGGATCGAGCGGGTCGGTGAAAAACTGATTTTTGACGAGGACGTTGTCGAGCTTCAGATCGCGGTGCAAAACGCCCCGCTCGTGAACGTAGCCGAGCGCCCGCGCGATGTGCCCCAAGGCGACGATGCGGTGCTCACGGGTGAACGCCGGATCGGCCGCGACCTTGCGCAGCGACGAGCCCTCGACCCAGTCGAGCGACAAACCGAGGACCTCGAACCGCAAATCTTCGAACAGACCGTGGCAGAGCACCAGCGATGGGTGATTGAGCCCGGCCAGGGCGCGCGCTTCGCGTCGCATGCGCTCGATGTCGGTGGCGCGCGATTGCGGGATGCGGACGAGCTTCAGCGCCCGGAGCTGATCGGGGCCGATGCGATCCTCGGCCTTCCAAACCGAACCCTGTCCCCCTTCTCCGATGAGTTCGAGCAAGCGGTAACGGTCGCCGTCGAGGCGCGCTCCAGGACTGAGCTCCACGGCCGCGGAGTGTATCAGTGTCCGCGGCTCGGGCGAGCCGAGCGACGGTTTTTCACGAGCAGACGCGGCCGAGTGCGTGCTTATACTGCTGCGGTGCCGCCGCCCCGAGCCCACCTGAACCCAGATCCGGCGCAAGATCTCGGCTTGCTGCGGCAAGTCCAGCAGGCGCGCTCGCGCGGCCCTGTGCGGCCGATCCAGGAGGGTCGAGCGGGGGCCGGGCCGGCTCGGCAGCAGCCGCTCGCCGAGCGTCGTGCGCTCGCGCCGGCGGTTCACGCGGCCGAGCCCGCGCCCGGGCGTGTGATCGCGCGGGAGCCGGTCGGCAGCGACCTGTTGATCCTGAAGATCGAGCGCCCCGCCGGGTTCGACTTCGTTCCCGGTCAACACGTCCGCATGGGTGTCGACGGTGACACGCATCCGTACAGCATCGCATCGGCTCCGGCAGAGCCGCTGCTCGAGTTCTGCTTGGAGCTCGTCCCCGGCGGGCGTTTGACGCCGAAGCTGTGGCGGCTCGTCCCTGGGGATCGCGTCACCCTCGGCGAGCGGGCCAAAGGCAGCTTCGTGCTCGATCCCAGCGTCTCTCGCCACTTCATGCTGGCGACGGTGACCGGGGTCGCTCCGTTCGTCAGCATGCTCCGGCACCACCTGAAGGCGAAGAGCGCGACGCAGCGCTTTTACCTCCTACACGGCGCAAGCTACGCCGACGAGCTCGTCTACCGGCCGCACCTGGAGCTCTTGGCAGCGCAGTCCGGGGGACGGTTCACCTACGTCCCGGCGGTCAGCCGCCCGTCGGATCCGCGCAACGCCGGCTTCGAGGGCGAGCGCGGCCGTCTGACCGCGATCGCGGCGCGCCACGCCGACGCGTTCGCCCTCGATGCCACGTCCAGCTGCGTGTACGCCTGCGGTCACCCGGCGATGGTGGCCGCGATCCAGGCGCAGTTCGAGACGGACACGCAACCGGTGCGCACCGAAGCCTTCTTCAAGGCGTGAGCGAGTCCACCGGGACGAGCTCCTCTTGTTCACAGGAAGGCCGGAACGGACGGAAGATTTTTCAGAAGTTCAACGGTTGATCCCAACGCGATCCTCGCGTCGGGTGGGTCGCCACGGCGTCGGGTCGCGACGCTCGATCATGAGCCCGATCGGGGACCGACCCCCTCGGTCCCCCCAGCCGC
>JAEZYZ010000465.1 GCA_023418705.1 Pseudomonadota bacterium
CCCCCCCCCCCCCCCCCCCTCCCCGCGCGAGCACCCCAGCCCCCGAGCAGCCCTCCTAACCCGCCCCCGCCCCCCCACGCCGCTCCACACACTCCGCCACCACCCGCTCGATATCCTTCCCAGTAAACGGCTTACGAACCAGCGGCAGCTCCGTCGACTCCAAGAACTGCCGCGTGCTCTCCGTGAACGCCCCCCCCGTCATCACCACCAAATCCACATCCAGCCCCTCGCTGCAGATGTACTCGTACACGTCCACTCCCGTCAGCTCCGGCATCACCAGATCGCACAAGACCAGATCGAAGCTCTGCGTCGCGAGCGCCTCGAGCGCCTGCCGGCCGCTCCCCGCCGTCGTGACCTGGTGCTCGGAGAGGATTTGGCTCAACACCCGCAAGATGGATGGCTCGTCGTCGACCACGAGCACGCGCAGCGCGCGCGGGGACGCTGGCGGTTCGGAGCGCTGCTGCGACGCCGGCGTCGACGGTCGCTCGGGCGCCTTCGGCAGGCTGACGCGAAAGCAGCTGCCCTGCCCGCGGACACTCGTCACGCTGATGGTGCCCCCGACCATCTCCAGGATATTGCGGCAGATGTACAGGCCGAGGCCAGTGCCGATGCCCGGCGAACGGGTCGTCACGAAGGGCTCGAAGATCCGATCGAGCATCTCGGCCGGTATCCCTTCCCCCGTGTCCTCCACCTCCACCACCACCCGGTCGTCCTCGAGCCGCGTCCGCAGCCGGATCTCGTGCTCCTGTGCGCGGCCATCCGGGCAGGCCTGGGCAGCGTTGACGATCAGGTTCAAAAAGACCTGACCGAGCCGCGACTCCGTCCCGAAGACCGGGGGGACGGCGCCGTAGTCCCGCACGATGCGCGCGCGGTGGCGCCAGTGGTTCTTGGCCATCCGCAGCGACGACTCGAGCAGCTGGCGCAAATCGATGGCGCCCGATCGCTCGTCGTCCAGATGCGAGAACGTGCTCAGATCGCGGACGACGGCCTGGATGCGCTGCGCCCCTTCGCTCGCGTCATCCAAACACTGCTCCACCAGCGGCCGATCCGACAGACCGGTCTTGAGCTGCTGCCGCACGCGAAAGAGGTTGCCGATGACGTACGTGAGCGGGTTGTTGATCTCGTGGGCCACACTGGCGGCGAGCGTCCCGATCGCCGCCATCCGATCGGCCATCTTGACGTGGGCCTCGAGGCGCCGTTGCTCGGTGACATCCCACGCGATGCAGGTCACCCCTTGAATCTCCTCCCCGCTGCCGAACGGGGCCAGGTGGACCGAATAGCTTCGCCCGGTGGTGCTCTCGCACTCGTAGCTCGTCACCTGACGGGTCTGGATCGCCTTGGCCATCGCGGTCTGTCCGCGCACCCGGTGGTGCTCGGCGACGAAGTCCCACATCGAGCGACCGAGGGCCTCGTCCACGCGGGTGTCCGGCTCGGTGCGGTTGATGAATTGGATCACTCCGGCGCGATCCGCGAGGATGATCACGTTCGGGGCTGAATTGAGGATCGAGCGGAGCTTGGCCTCGGATTCGCGCAGCGACGCTTCGATGCGCCTTCGCTCCGTGATGTCGACGAACGTGACCACCGCACCCGTCAGCTCCCCTTGGTTCGGGTCACGCACCGGCAACGCGGTGAAAATCGCCCACGACGTGTGACGGTCGGGGCGGCGCACGCCGATGATCGCGGGGGGCTGTGCCTCACCCGTGGCAAGCGCACGGGTGACCGGATAGTCCGCGGCGGAGCAGGGCGTCCCGTCCTCCCACAGCGTTTGGGTCTCGAATTGATAGGTGTAGCGCTGGGTCAGCTCGTCGAAGCTGAGCCCGAGGATGCGGCAAGCCTCCGGGTTGGCCGCCCGCACCGCTCCATCGCGGCCGACGTGCACCAGCCCGCCAGCCACGGCGTTCAAGATGGCGCGGTACAGCTCGCCATCGGCGTACGCGGCGTCGCGTTTCACGTCGCGCAGTGTCCGCTCCAACTCCGCAACCCGAGCGCGTAGGCTCTCCTTTTCGGGGTCGTCGCTCACAGGCCGCTTGCAGTCTACTCGAAGTCTCGAAACCTTCGGCAGGTTGACGCCGGAACCCGACTCAACAACGGGAAACTCCCGATGGTGCAGGGGACTGAGGCGGAAAAGTTGAAGACTGCGGCAATTCAATCATCCATTGGGTTTGGGATCGGTTGCCGCAGTGGGCGGCCCCCGCCCGCGGCCAGCACGCGCTCTCATTCTCCCTGACGAACGGCCGGCACGGCAACCCGTTCGCTGCTCGAGAATCGGCGCCAAGCTCCGGACCGACGATGGACATCAGCGCGACCAAGACGAGCAACACGAGCGCGGCGCTGCGCAGCGTCTCGCGCGACCAATCGCGCCCGATCCGGAGCCCCAGCTCGGAGCCCACCCAGACGACGGGTGCGAGCAACAAACCAAAGCAGATGTGGCTCAAAAACCCCAATCCAAAATGCCACGCGATGAGCGCGGCTTGGGCCGGGGCGCCCAACAAGAACAGCGACCACAGGTAGGCGCGCTGCTCCTGCTGCCGCCACTGCCTCTGCCGCAGCACGTAGAGGACGAGCGGCGGCCCGCCCATCCCCACCGCACCCGCCAGAAAGCCGCTGACCGCTCCGAGCGCCCCCCGCAGGATCGGTCCGGGGGCGTCGGCGCTCTTGGATGCCCGCTCGGTCAACACGATGCCCGCCAGCACCGCGGTACCCACGACGCGCTTGACCGCGCCGGCCTGCCAGCGGCCCATCTCGTGGAGAAACCAGACGCCAACGGGCATCATCAGCCAGCGGTAGGTGGAGAAGCGCAGCGCGTCACCCCAGCGCACGTGGCTCCTCAGCCGGTAGCACCCCACGGTCGTCTGGGCGATGACCGCGCCGATCATGGTGGCCACCGCCGCGGGCAGCGGCGCCCCCGCCCACACCAGGATCGGGATGGCGAACAAACCCATCCCGAACCCGACGGCGCTCTGCAGCGCTGCACCGAGCAACAGGGCGGCCGCGGGCGCGATCAGGGCTTCGATCACGACCGGAACATGCCGGGTTCGCTCGAACCCGGCAAGCGTCCGCTCACTCCACGACGAGGTTGCGGCAAGCGGAGCCGCACCCGTCGCCGTCGATGCGGTTGCCGTCGTCGCATTGCTCCGGCTCTTGCACGATCCCGTCGCCACAATACGGGCCGAGCACGCAGCCCACGTCACACTCGCCGTAGCCGCCGTCGTTGACGCCGTCGTCGCACTCCTCACCCGCAGAGACGATGCCATCGCCACACATCGGGACGCAGTCGCTGCGCGCGGTGTCGAAGCCCTGGAGCGTCAAGCGGAAGGAGGAGCCGGTCACCTTGCGTTCGGCGTGGAAGATCGAGATCCGGTACACCTGCTGATCCTCGAGCCCGAAGGTGGCGGCGCTGTCGGCGTCGATGGTCACGCTGCCGTTGAGCGGAGCGTGCAGGCCGCCAAGGTCGACCGCCAGGCGACCGTTCACGAACACCCAGACGTCGTCGTCACCCGTGAAGTCGAGGGTCGCGGTCGCCCCGGCGTCGTACTGGAAGTAGTAGTGCACCTCGGTGGTGAAGTAGAAGTTGTGCGGCATCGCGCCCGGCACGACGATCGTATCGTTGGGCCAGGGATAGCCGTAGACGGGCGGGATCTGCGCCACCGACAGGGTATCGGCGAGCGCGTCCGGGTGATCGTCCAGCGGGAAGAACAGCGGGTTGCCGTCGTAGTAGACCGGGACGCCCGCGCACGCCTGATTGGTGCTGTTCCAGGGCGTGCACGGATCGAAGCAGTAGTCTTCCTCCGTCAACGCCGGCATGCAGCTGTCGCAGCCATCACCCGCCATCCCGCAGGCACGGACCTGTACGGCGTCCTCGACCAGCGTCGGTGCGATCCACTGTTCGCCGTTGGGACCCCAGCGGTTCACGAAGCCACCGTCGCCGTTGTCGAACAGCACGATCGACCCAGGGATGGTCGCCCGCCCCGCGCCGTCGGTGTACCAGTCCCCCAGCGCGGTCATGCACTGAGGTTGCGCGCCGGCGTTCGCGCCAGGCTCCGGCTTGCCTTGAGCGTTCAAGGTGGCCGCGACCATGTTCTCGGTGACCGTCGTCCCCTGACAGTTCACGGAGAAGTCCGCGTGCTGAGCCGTGAAATCCCGAAAGATCGCCGGCACGCGCAGCACGCACTGGTCGTTGACGCGCTCACAATCGCCAGCCTGAGCGCCGCACATGAAGCCCGGCTCGATGGTGCAGGTGGAGGAGCAGCCGTCCCCGTCGATCCGGTTGCCGTCGTCGCAGTCTTCGCCGAGCACGATGCCGTCGCCGCAGTCGGACGTGCAGGCCGCACCTTCGCAGTTCGGCTCCGCCTGGCAATCCTTCGAGCAACCGTCGAACGGCAGGTCATTGCCGTCATCGCAGCTCTCGGCGCCCTCCTGGATCCCGTCGCCGCACACCGTGGGCGTGCAGATGCTCGGCTGCCCCTCGCACTTGAAGCCCATCTCGAGCTTGCAGCGATCGGAGCAGCCGTCGCCCAGATCCTTGTTCCCGTCGTCGCAGGCTTCCGATGCGGCCACGATGCCGTCGCCGCAACGTGCGATCTGATGGCAGGGCTGGCCCGGGGTCGGACAGGAGTAGCCGCCGGAGACCGATAGACAGTTGGCCGCGCAACCGTCGCCGTCCAGCATGTTGCCGTCGTCGCACGCTTCGTCCTCGGTCAGGGTCCCGTCGCCGCAGCCCGGCGGCGGCGGGTCGGTGAGACTCCCCCCTCCCCCCGCGTCCGGGATGAAGCCGCCACCCGTGCCCACCGGGATGGCGCCGCTGCCGCCCGTGGCGACACCGGCGCCGCTGCCCCCGGTGCTCGCAACACCGCCGGTGCCAGGGCCACCTTTGTCGCCGGCGCTGCAGCTTGCGCCAATCACGATCACGGGAGCGATGAAACCAAGCAGTCGACGTCGCATGCCACTCACCAGAGCGTTCGAAGGAAACGGCTTAACCGCGAAACGCCGTCGAAGCTTGCCACACCCCCCGTCTCGATTCAGCCCGGCTCGGCCAAGATGAGAGCCGGGCAATGACTTTTGCGACGGCGCCGGACCGTCTGATTCGAAATTTCCAGATGCAGCACACCTGCGCGGGTCGGCGAGATCCCCCGATGACGTCGATCACTTCCAGACGTCGACCGCCACCAGCTCGTGGCCGGGCCCCGCCTTCCCCCCACCTTGGTACTTGGCCAACACAGCGACCGGGTTGCCAACCTTCCAGGCGTCCTTGTCGTACCCCTCGACCTCCTCGAGCGTCACCTCGAAAAACTGACGGCTCATCCCCATGGGGTCGTTGGGCAGCTGCGGCGTGTACACGATCCCGAGATCGAAGCCGTCGTCGGTGAAGTTCACGGCCGGTCCGGTGAACAGCACCCACTTGCCCTTGGCCATGCGATCGAAGGCCTTGACCGCGGCTTCCTTCTCCTTGATCGCCTCGTTTTTCTTCAGCTTCTCTTCGAGGTCCTTGGCGACGACGAAGCCCTTGGCGTCGCCGTACTTCGCCTCGATGGCGCTGCGTCGGGCGTCGCTCAAGGCAAGGTCGAGGGTCGCGGGGCGACCGGCGCGCTTCGGTTCTTCCTCCGGTGGCTCAGCAGGCGCCGCCGGCTCGACCGGGGCCGTGGCGGTCGCGGCGGCCGGCTCGGCCGCAGGCGTCTCAGCTTGCTCCTCGCAGCCCATCAACGCTGGAACGACGGCAACGGCGGCGAGCACACGCCTCATCCTCTTTGCGGTCTCGATGCGCATGGTACGGATCTCCTCTCGACCGAAACGTCGGCTGAAGGCGAGCAGTATCAGGCCTGCCCCCAAGATCCAACCCTTCCTAAGAAGGCCCGCTGGCTTTAGATTCTCGCTGAAGCTTTCGGAGAAATACCTGAGTATGCGGGGCAGCATCGGCAAGTTGGCGCAGGTCGTGGGCCTCGTGCTGTGCGTCTTTTGGGTCGCCGCCGTTGCTCGGGCCGAGGCGCGCGGCCCCATCTACGTGATCGGCATCGACGAGACCATCGAGCGCGGTCTCGCGGCGTTTCTGCGCCGCGCGCTCGACGAAGCCGCCGACGCGCGCGCACGCGCGGTCGTCTTGGAGATCAACACGCCGGGCGGCCGCGTCGACGCCGCGCTCGCCATGCGCGACGCCCTGGTCGGCAGCGAAACGCCCACGATCGCCTTCGTGAACCGGCAAGCCTACTCGGCCGGCGCGCTGATCGCGATCGCCGCGGACGAGATCTGGATGACGCCCGGCGCGGTCTTGGGCGCCGCCACTCCGGTTGGAGGCAGCGGAGAAAAGGCGCCCGAGAAGATCGTCTCGGCGGTGAGCGGCGCGTTCGCCTCCACCGCAGAGACGCGCGGCAAGGATCCGACCGTGGCGCGGGCCATGGTCGATGAGGACGTCGCCATCGAGGGCGTCACCGAGAAAGGCAAGCTGCTCACGCTGACGACCGAGGAGGCAAAGCAGCTCGGGTACGCCGACGGAGAGGCGGCTTCGCTCGAGCAACTGCTCGCAAAGAAGGGCTGGGCGGGCAGCGCGGTGGTGCGGCTGACGCCCAGCTTGGCAGAACGAGTGGCGCGGTTTTTCACGCACCCGGTCGTCGCGCCGATCCTGATGTCGCTCGGCATGTTGGGGCTGCTCTTCGAGCTGAAGACGCCGGGCTGGGGCGTGGGCGGCACGGTCGGGCTGCTGTGTCTGGCGTTGTTCTTCTGGGGACACATGGTCGCGGGGCTGGCCGGGTTCGAAGCCGTCGTTCTGGTCGCCGTGGGGGTCGTGCTGATCGCGTTGGAGGTGTTCGTCATCCCTGGCTTTGGCGTCGCCGGCGTGCTCGGGATCCTCGCGTTCGGCGGCGGGCTCTTCCTGGCGCTGATCGGCGAGGTCGACACCGTCACGGGCCCGCGCCTGCTCGAGGCGGCGGCCATGCTCGCCGGGAGCCTCTGCGCCGTCGTCGTCGGGTTGTGGGCGATGCTGAAGTACTTGCCCCGAACGCATCGAATGAGCGGCCTCGTGCTGCTCGACAAGCTCGCCCCCGAGACGCCGACGCTGGCTGGCTCGCCGGCCGTCGAGGCGCCCGAGCCGAGCCTGATGGGCGCGCGGGGAACGGCGCTGACCGATCTGCGTCCGGCCGGCACCGCGGTGTTCGAAGGCCGGCGCGTTGACGTGGTCAGCGAGGGGGAATACATCGCCAAAGGCAGCGCCGTAGAAATCATCGAGGATCGGGTGTATCGGCGCGTGGTCCGCGCCGTGCCCCCCAACGCTGGCGGCACGACGCCAGAGACACCGAGGACGACAACATGACGGGCATGGCAACCGAAATGCTGGTGGTGGCGCTGGGGGCGATCGCGTTCGTCCTGCTCGTCGTGATCTTCACCTTCGTCCCGCTTGGCTTGTGGATCACGGCCAAATTCTCGGGCGTCGACGTGTCCATCCCGACGCTGATCGGCATGCGCCTGCGCAAGGTGCCGCCGCACGAGATCGTGCGCCCGATGATCAGCGCGACGAAGGCCAACATCGCGCTCGACATGGCGCAGATGGAGGCCCACTACCTGGCCGGCGGCAACGTCGGTCGCGTGGTGACGGCCCTGATCTCGGCGGACCGCGCGAACATCAAGCTCCCTTGGCAGCGGGCCGCGGCGATCGATCTGGCAGGACGCGACGTGCTCGAGGCGGTGCGCGTCTCCGTCAATCCCAAGGTCATCGAGACCCCGCGCGTGGCCGCCGTGGCCGGCGACGGGATCCAGCTGGTCGCGATCGCGCGCGTCACCGTGCGCGCCAACATCGAGCGGCTGATCGGGGGCGCCGGGGAGGACACGATCCTGGCGCGGGTCGGTGAAGGCACGGTGAGCGCCATCGGGTCCTCCGACACGCACAGCGCCGTCTTGGAGAACCCGGACAAGATCTCCAAGCTGGTCCTGTCTCGGGGCCTCGACGCCGGCACCGCCTACGAGATCCTGTCCATCGATATCGCCGACGTGGACGTCGGCCGCAATATCGGGGCGCACCTGCAAAGCGAGCAAGCCGAAGCGGACATGCGCATCGCTCGCGCCAAGGCGGAGGAGCGCCGCGCCATGGCCGTCGCCATGGAGCAGGAGATGAGCGCGCGGGTCGAGGAGATGCGGGCCAAGGTCGTCGAGTCGGAGGCTCAGGTGCCGCTCGCGATGGCCGAGGCGTTCCGGCAGGGGCGCCTGGGGGTGATGGACTATTATCGGATGCAGAACGTCCAGTCGGACACCAGGATGCGGGAAAGCATCGCTGGAACGCCGGCGCCTGGTGAGCCGAGCGGCGGCAGCGACACCTGAGCCAGGATCGAGGCGGGAGCGGCCATGGAAGTCGACTGGAGCACCGTCATCTGGGTCGCGGTGATCCTCTACACGCTGGCGCAGTGGCTCTTCCGGCGACAGCGACACGATGCCGGCCCGATCGATCAGAGCTCGCCGGCGCCTCTGGAGGCGCCGGAGCACTGGGAGCCTGCGCCGCTGGAGCCTCACCAGCCCGCGCCATTTCCGCCGCCTCGGCCCACGCTCGATTTTGAGCCTGTCCCCGAGCCACCGCCCCCTGGCGATCCGCTGGCGGGCCTCTACCCGCCGCTCGAAAGCGCCGACTGGCTCCGAGAGGCACCGACACCAGAGGCCATGGCCACGGCCCCGCCGAACCTTGGCCCACCGATCGAGTCGACGGCAGCCGTCGCTCTGCCCCCCGAAATGGATCTCAAGAAGCCCCTGGTGGAGGTGATGAAGCCACCGCCGCGCGGGCGATCCAAGGTCGCGTTCCGGACGCGCGCAGATCTTCGACGCGCCGTCGTGCACGCGGAAGTGCTCGGCAAGCCGGTGGCGCTGCGTGATTGAGGCGCCACGGCGGCCCGGACCGCGCTTGCCTCTTTCGGGGCTCTGTCAGCCAAACTCCCGCTGAAACGTCCGGCGTTGCTCGGCCGTGCCGAGCACGAGCAGCTCCGCGCCGGTGCTGAGGACGGTGTTCGGCGGAGGGTTGGTGATCGTCTCCTCGCCATGCCGGATGCCGATCACGTTCAAGCCGGTGCGCGCGCCGATCTCGCTGTCGCGCAGCGTCTTGCCGTCGAGCGGCGCGGGCGTTTGAAAGGAGTAAAACCGGATGCCTTCGCCGACGAACACGAGCTCCCGCCCCTGGGCGATGGCGACGACCGACTCCTGCCCGAGCGATGCGTAGCTCAGCACGGAGTCCGCCCCGGCCCGATGAATGGCCTCGAGATTGCGCTCGTGTGTGATCCGGCTGATGATGCGGAGGTCGGGGTTCAGTCGGCGGCAGTAAATGCACAGGTAGATGTTCATCGCATCGTCGTTCGTGGTCAGAACGACGCTCGGCGCCTCCTGAAGTCCGGCCTTCAACAGCACGTCGCGATCGGCCGCTTCCCCCACGAACACGCGATCGGCGATGCTCTCCGATCGGGCGGCGACCTCCGGGTTGCGCTCGACCAGATGCACCCGCACCCCCTTTTTCTTGAGCGCCCGCGCTGCCGACCGCCCCACCTTACCCCCACCCAGGATCAGGACGGGGTTTGGGTTGACGTCATAGCGCTCCACCACACCGTTGAGGGCGCGGATCTGCTCCTCCGTGCCGACCACCACCGGGATGCTGGAAGCCGACAACGTCGTGTCGGGCCGCGCGGGCAGGAGCCGCCCGCGCTCCCACACGCCCACCACGTTCACCCCGGTGACCTCTCGCAGTTTTGCGTCGCGGATGGCACGACCGGCCAACGGCGTCTGGTGAACCGGAAACTCCGCGATCAGCACGTCGCGAAAGCGCCCGATGACGTGCGCCTCGCAGTGCAGCGCGTTGACCCGGTTCGCCAGCTGCTCGCCGAGCTGCTGCTTCAGCGGCAGCACATGGCTCGCGCCCGCCAGCTCGATCAGATCGATGGACTCGCCATGCTCCGCGGTGGCGATCACGGTCGCGGTGGAGGAGACCTCCCGGATCGTCAGCGTGACGTTGGTGTTCGCCGCATCGTCGAGGTTGACGAAGACCGCACGCGACCGCTCCACCCCCGCGGCGCGGTAGGTGCTGGCGGCGTCCAAATCCCCCGTGACGACCGGGACGTGATCGCCGAAGAGCTGAGCGGCGCGGTTGGGATCCGGCTCGAGGATGCAGTAAGGGATGTCCAACAGTTGAAGGCGCTGGGTCAGCCCGCGGCTGATGGGGTCCCAGCGGCAGATGATGACGTGGTCGCTCACCTCGTCCGGCAAGGCGCGGGGGGCCCGTGACCGGACCTGCGCCTCGAGCCAGGGCGCGTAGAAAAACCGGATGAAGGCGAACGGCAGGACGATGAGCAGGAGCACGATGCCCGTGAGGAGCACGAGGATGCTGAAGGCGCGCCCGATGTCGCTCTCGAACGTGATGTCCCCGAAGCCGAGGGTGCTCATCACGGTCAACGTCCAATAAAATCCCGTGATCCACGAATACTCGCGGCCTTCTAGCTCCATCAGCTCGTGGAAGATGGCGGCGAACGCCACCACCACGGCGGTCAAGAACGCCACGTACTTGAGCAGCGCCTTGAGATTGCGCCGAGTCTCCTGCTCACCGAGGAGGTAGCCGAGCTGGCTGGACAGAAACTTCAAAGCGGCTCCACTTTTAGCACCCCTGCCAGAGCGGTTGCTCCTGACAAAACGCCGGATTCGAGCGGCGGCGCGCGCGCGCGGACGGCTCGACGACCGCTCGTTGTCGACCTCGCGCGGTGGGATCCTCGCCCGGATCGTAACAGCGCCGCGTGCACCCGTCAGCCCCGGGAAGCCTCTGGGATTTGCTCCCCTTTTGGGCTAAAGCGACGGCTCGGCTTGCAGGCGAGCTCGCCCCGCAACCATGAAAACCATCGAGAGCACCGAAACGTGAACGAAGCAGAGGCGTTCCCGATCGGGCCCGAGGCGTCCCCGGTGCATCGGGATCGCGGGCCCTGGCGAACGCATCGGTGCTCCGAACCTGCGCCCCCGGAGGCTTCATGACTGTCGCATTGAAAGGAAAATGGGCCCTGGTGACCGGCGCGAGCCGCGGGGTCGGCCGCCAAATCGCGCTTGGCCTTTCGCAGCACGGCTGCCACCTGGTGCTGCATAGCCGCGATCGCGCGCACACCCAGGCGCTCGAGCGAGAGCTGTCGGAGCGAGGCACTCGGGTCGTCGCGCTCGCCGCGGAGCTCAGCGACCAAGCTCAGGTCGACCGGCTGCTCGACGCCGCGCTCGAGGTCTCGGGGGGGCTCGACGTCGTCTACAACAACGCGGCCATCATGACCCCCTACCGCGAGGCGTTCCCGGAGACGCCCGCGGAAGAGTACCGGGCAAGCTTCGAGGTGAACGTGATCACGCCTATCCGCATCACCTGCCGCGTGCTGCCGCTGATGCGGGAGCGAGGCTTCGGCCGCATCGTGCAGGTGACGTCCGGCATCCGGAACGAGCCCGAGTTGATGCCGTACGCGGCCTCCAAGGCGGCGCTCGACAAGTTCGTCCTGGACACGGTGCCCTCGCTCCGTGGGACCGGTGTGTTGATGAACCTGCTCGATCCCGGCTGGCTTCGCACGGACCTGGGCGGCCCGAAGGCGCCGAACGCCGTCGAGTCGGTGTTGCCGGGGGCGCTGGTGCCGGCGCTGGTCGACGGCGAGGTGCACGGCGTGCTTTTCAGCGCCCAGGACTACGCCGTCCGAAGCTAACTCGTCGGCTCCGGGCGGCTCAGGCCGCGACCAGCTCGACCAAGGTGATCTCTGGCGGGCAGTTGATGCGGACCGGGAACCACCCACCGGCCCCCGCGTTGACGTACAGCTTGCGCCCGTGGTGGTCGTAAAGACCATTGTGGTAGAAGTCGACGGCCAAGATGGGCGTGAGCGCGTAGTCCCCCACCCGGCCCAGCTTGAGCTGCCCGCCGTGCGTGTGGCCGGAGAGCGTCAGGTCAATCGGTTGCTCGCGGATCTCTTCGAAGGTGCGCGGGTGGTGGCTCAACAGGATGCGTGGGGCCCCGTCGTCGCGCACCTGGCTCAGGATGCGCTTCAAGCCCTCGGTCGTGGTCCGCTGCTCCGGGCGCACGTAGCGGCGAGACGGCGGGTAGTCGAGGCCGGCCAGCCACAGGTGATCGCCGCCCACCGGGATCCTCCGAGCTTCGTCGACGAGCACCTGCGCACCGGCCTCCTCGAGCCCACGGACGACGCTGCGGACGTCGGCCGATCGCGCCGCGATGTACTCGTGGTTGCCCATCCCGAAGAACACCTGGCCACGCCGCGGCGAGAGCCCGCGGACGAAGCGAGCCGACAGCTCCAGCTGCGAGATGTGATTGTCGAGCAGGTCTCCGGTGATGACGTGAAAATCAGCGCCGAGCGCGTTGACGGCGGCGCCGATCTCGTCGAGCCGCTCCGCGTCCATGTAGCTGCCGACGTGGACGTCGCTGACCTGGGCGATGGTGAGGCCGTGCA
>JAEZYZ010000467.1 GCA_023418705.1 Pseudomonadota bacterium
GTGCTCGAAGGCCCGGACTCCGACCCGCTGGCGGACGCCTGGATCGGCAGCTCCACGATGGAGGCCATGCGCGATCCGGAGTCGCAGGCGCTCCGACCGATGATCGAAGCCGAGATCCGGAGCGCGATCGACGAGCTGCCGGAAGATTTCCGTTTGGCAGTGGTTTTAGCCGACGTCGAGGAGCTTTCGTACCGAGAGATCAGCGAGATCATGAACTGCCCGATCGGCACCGTCATGTCCCGCCTCCATCGGGGGCGACGCATGCTCAAATCGAAGCTTCACGAACACGCACGAGCGATGGGCATCATCGGCCCGGAGCCGGTGGTAGGGCGCGAGGACAGCCCATCAGAGCCGGTCGACCTCCGCACCTATCGCGAAAAACGATCTGCTGCATCGTAGTTGAACCATGAGCCACGGCTGTCGACCTTTCTTGCCCTTCCTGGAAGTGTTCGGTGACGGCGAGCTGTCTGCCGACAAGGTGCTGGAGGTCGAACAGCATCTCGCGGAGTGCCGGCTGTGTCGGGAACGGGTTCGCCTGAACGCCGCCCTGCGTGTCAGCACACGTCAGGCCCTGCGCACCGCCGCGGCGCCCAGCTCGGCGTTCCAGGCCCGGGTGGCGCAGGCGATGGCCGCCGAGCGGGAACGCCAGGAGCAGCGCGTTTTGCCGCAGGAAATGCCCGATCGCCAGCGCGCGCGGTGGTTGCCCTGGCACGCGACGGCACCGATCGCGGCGGCGGCCGCGCTGACGCTGCTCTGGGCCAGGTCGAACCATCAAAGCGAGGGAGACCACAGCCGCGCCTCCGATCCGCCGCGAGAAGCGCTGGCGGGGGTCACCACGTCCCCCGCGACCGAGAGCGTCGATCGGTTGATCGATGAGTTTTTGAAGAACCACGCCAGCCCCCGCGCGCCCGAGCTGCTGGAGCCGGCGCGGATCCCCGAGCTCGAGCTGCAGGTGGGGGTGCCGGTGCCGCGGCCCAGCTTGGATCAGTACGGGGCCCACTGGGAGGGCGCGAGTCTAGTGGCGGTGCCGGTCCAGAATCATCGCGCCGCGTCCTTGCGGTATCGCGTAGCCGGTCATCGGGTCACCTTGTACGTCTACAACGCCGACAGGTTCCCGCTCAGAGCAACGCTCGAGCCGCGCGTGGTCCGCAATCAAGCGGTCTTCATCGGCACCCGCCGCGGCTACACGCTGGCGGCGATCGAACGGCGCGGTGTGGGGTATGCGGTGACCACGGATCTGAGTGATCGCGAGAGCGCCGAGCTGATCGCTGCGACCATTCACTGACCGCCGAGCCGCCAGCTCCAGGCGAAGCGATGGGGGCTTACGCAGGGCGAGCGGCGGTCCCATCCTGAGCCTATGGGGGAGCGCTTCGGGCCCGGACAGCCATCCGCCGGGCTCGGTGGTCGCTGGACGACCCTGCAATACTTCGAGGAATCGGAGCTCCAGCGCCGAGCGCTGGCCCTGCACCTGATTTCGCTGGTCGTCGGCGCGCTCGGGGTGTTCGTGGTCGGCGCCAACCTGGCTCGAGACCCCGACCCGCGGTCGCGCTTGCTCCTCGGCGCGGCGGTGCTGGGGTTCGTCGGGATCTGCCAAGGCTTGCTGCGCCTGGGACGCGTGACGCTGGCGGCGCACACCTTCACCGCTGGCGTGTGGGCAACGACGATCGCTGCGACGGTGGCGGGCGGGGGGGTCGACTCGCCGGGCGCCGGGGCATTGTCCGTGACCGTCTTGATCGCGGGGCTCGTGATCGGCGCGCGGGCGCTCTGGCTGTACGCGCTGGTGAACGTGCTCGTGCTGTTCGCCATCTACCGCGCAGAGATCGCGGGCTGGTTGCCGTCGCACTCGCTGGCTCAAGGCCCCTACACGGCGTGGACGAACAGGACGGCGATCACGATCTTCTTGGCGCTGGTGCTGTTCGTGGGGCTGCGCGTGACGGAGACGACGCTGGCGCGGCTCCGGCGCAAAGACGAAGCGCTCGTCAAGAGCGAACGGCGCTACTCCGAGCTCGTGCGCGAATCGCCCATCGGCATCCTCGCGCTGACCGAGAGCGGCGTCGTCGCCTCCACCAACCCCGCCGCCGAGCGCATCGTGGGGCGCTCGGCGACCGAGATCGCAGGTTGGAACCTGCTCTCGGACCTCCGCTCCAAATACGCGGCGCCGCAGCTCGCCGAGCGGCTCGTGGGCGTGTTTCAAGGGGAGCCGCTGGTCGGCGAACAGTTCGACGTCGAGTGCGACGACGGCCAGCGGCGCACGGTGGAAGTGACGGCGAGGGCGTTCGGCAGCGAGCACAGCGTGCAGGTGCTCTTCTCCGACGTGTCGGATCGGGTGCGGCAGTTCGAGCGCGCGCGCGCCCTGGAAGCCCAGCTGCGCCACACCCAGCGGCTCGAATCGGTGGGCCTCTTGGCGGGGGGCATCGCCCACGACTTCAACAATGTTCTGACGGTGGTGCTCGCCAGCATCGAGCTGATGAAACGCCAGGTCACGCCGGGGAGCCCGCTCTCGGGTCACCTCGACGAGGTCCTGCTGGCCACGCAGCGGGCCAGCAGCTTGACGCGCCAGCTGCTCGCCTTCAGCCGCCGTCAGATCCTGCAACCGAAGCACATCGATCTGAACCAGCTCGTCGAGCAGACCCACGGCATGCTCCGCCGGGTGATCAGCGAGAATATCCAGATGACCGTCGAGAAGGGCGCCACCCAGGCGACCGTGCACGCCGACCCGGGTCAGCTCGAGCAAGTGTTGATCAACCTGGCGCTCAACGCGCGCGACGCCATGCCGTCGGGCGGCTCGCTCTACTTGGGCACCGCCAATGTCGAGGTCAGCGAAGCCGACGCCGAGCTTCTGGGCCTGGCGCGCGCGGGCTCCTACGTGGTGTGCGAGGTGCGTGACACGGGCATCGGCATGGACTCAGCGACCCAGCTTCGGGTGTTCGACCCCTTCTTTACGACGAAGGAGCCCGGCAAGGGGACGGGGCTCGGCCTCTCGACCACGCTCGGCATCGTGCGGCAGAGCGGCGGCACCGTCGCCCTCGAGAGCCGACCCGGCGACGGCAGTGCGTTCCGGGTCTACCTTCCGCTGAGCCAAGAGCTCGCGAGCTATCGCCCCCCGGCAGGGCACACCGAGGCGGTCCGCGGCAACGAGACCATCCTGCTCGCTGAAGATGACGATCTGGTGCGCCGCATCGCCAGCAACGTGCTCGACGCCGCCGGCTATCGCGTGCTCGTCGCGCGCAACGGCCTGGAGGCGCTGAGCTTGGGCGAGCAGTACCTGGCGCAGATCCAGCTGCTCGTGACCGACGCCATCATGCCGGAGATGAACGGGCGCGAGCTGATGGCCCGCCTGCTCGCCAAGCGCCCCGACCTCAGGATCTTGGTGATCTCGGGCTACGCGGACGAGGCCATCGAAGCAGCCGCCGCAGAGCTCCACTCGGTGAGCTTTCTGCAGAAGCCGTTCACACCCGACACGCTGACCGCCAAGGTGCGCGAGGTGCTCGATCGCGAATAGGGTTTCAGGCGCCACCGGCCTCGGCCAGGCGTCGCGCTCAGAGCAGGCCGGCGCGCTCGGCGGCTTCGGCGATGCCCCCGCCGGTCGTGACGTCGGCCCGCAGCCGATCGGTAGCCACGGCGGAGACTTCCTCCGGCGCCTGGGCCATCGCGAACGAACGCCCGGCGGTCTTCATCATCGGGATGTCGTTGTGCCAGTCGCCGACGACGACCGTCTGCTCGAGCGAGCAGCCATGGTGGCGAGCGATCCATGCCACGGCGCTGGCTTTGTCGATGCCGGAGGCGCGCACGACCATGCCGTACTGCCCGCGCAGCGCCGGATGGCCGATGGGAAACACCGCGACCTGGACCGAGCCGTCGGGCGCGTTCAGCGCGGCTTCGGCCTGCGCCACCCGGTCGCGCTCACCGATGCCGATCACGGCCGTGACCGGACCGATGGCGTCGGGGGGCTCCAGACACAGGCGCGCGACCTGTCGCGTGCAGCGGGACCAGATGCGCACGTACGACAGGTAGCGGGCGCCGCCGGCGTCGTGGTGGATCGTGTCGTCCGAGAGGATGAAACAGGACACCCCGGTGCGCTCGAGGGTCGCCAGCAAGTGCGCCGCAGCCCCGGCCGCGATCGGGTGCGTGTGCAGGTGCCCGTCGTTCTCGGCCTGCACGATGTGGCTGCCATCGATGCAGCCGACCGGTCCGCGCACGCGGATCGAGCGGGCGATGTCCCGCGTCCCGGAGTACATCCGGCCCGTCGCGATGCTGACGATCACGCCGCGATCGAGCAGCGCGGCGATGGCGCGGCGATCACGCTCGTGGACCGCTCCGCTGCGATCGAGCAGCGTGCCGTCCAGATCCGTGACGAGGAGGCGATAGCCAGACAGCGTTACTGTTGCGGAGCGGGGTAAACCGAGACGCGCTTCTTGAGCTTGCTCGCGTGCTCGTACTGCACGGTCCCGTCCACGAGCGCGAACAACGTGTAGTCGCGACCGACGCCGACGTTGCGCCCCGGGTCGATGGACTGCCCGACCTGGCGCACCAGGATGCCGCCAGCGCGCACGAACTGCCCGCCGTACACCTTGACCCCGCGATATTGCGGGTTGGAACCACGACCGTTGCGGGTGGAGCCGCCACCTTTTTTGTGTGCCATCGCGTCAGACCTTGAGACTGGTGATCTTCACCGCGGTGAAGGACTGCCGGTGCCCGCTCTTGCGGCGGTACTTCTTGCGCCGACGAAACTTGAAGACGATGAGCTTCTCGCCCCGCCCCTGCTCGACGATCTCGCCCTCCACGAGGGCGCCGCCGACCGTGGGCTTGCCAACCTTGGGGGTGCTGTCGTCGCCGACGGTCAGGAGCACCTCGCCAAACTTCACCTTGTCACCGGGGTTGCCCTCGAGCTTCTCGACGCGGATCGTGTCGCCCTGGGCGACCCGATACTGCTTACCACCGGTTCGAATAACTGCAGTTGCCATGGGAAAGGGTCGCGAAACCTAGTCCGAGGCCCAGCACTCTGCAAGCCCGAAGTCGAGGGCCGCCGGACGAAAGGCCTGCCGGCCGACCGCGGAGCCCCGAGATCTCGAAGCCGGGGCAGCTCGCATCGGCCCCCCCCCAAGGATTTGCGGAGCGCGGTCCGACCCCAGGTATTTCCGCGGTGATTCGCTCCGCGAGTCTGCTCCGCCCTCCTACCCTTTTCAGGGGGCTTTCCCCTGGAGACCCCACGCGGCGGGGCCTCACGGGTATCATGCGGACAACGGATGCGACGAGGCTATCTCGGGAAGCTCACGATCGCCGCCGCTTTGCTGCTCGTGATGGGCTGGCCGGGCGTGGCGCGTTCACGGTCCCAGACCGAGCAACGCAAGGGCGCGAGCTCGAAGGCGGCACCAGCGTCGCGGCCCCCGCGCCCGACGGCGGCCCCGCCCAAGAAAAAGGACGCCGCGGCGACCGGGGGCGACCGCGAGGCCGCGGCCCCGGAGGGCACGCCCGCCGAGCGCGAGCGCGCCGTGAAGGCGGGCGCCGCGCCCAAGCCGGCCGAGGTCGAGGTCGAGGTCGAGCAGGGCGAAGAGGGCGAGATCAAGACCTACAAGTTTGGCGCCACCGAGCTCGAGGGCCGCCTGAAGAGCCCGCAGATGGCGTACTTCCTGCGGAGGGTGCGGGCCGAGTTCGACGCGGGCGACCTCGGGCACCGATCGTTTCTGCGTGAGCTCAGCCACACCCGCCAGCACGCGGCCTTCAAATGACGCCCCGCACCGAGTCCGCCATCGTCCTGCGCACCGCCGCCGTTTGGGGCACGACGGTGCTCGCCGTCCGCCAGCTCGATTCGGGACAGTCCTTATTGGTCGGCGATCAACAAGGATCGCTGCTGCCGCGGCCCGACGGCACCGCCATCACCGAGATGCCGATCCGCGCGGTCGGATCGGGCTGGGAGCTCGACGCGCGCGGCGTCACCGGCGGTGTGCTGCTGTTGCGGGGGCGGCGCGAAGATCCCGTGCAGCTCGCCCAGAGCGGCGCCCCCATCCCGATCGTCGCCGGCGATCACGGCCTGCTGCAGTACGAAAACCTCAGCCTCTTTTTCCAGTTCTCCACCGAGCCCCCGAAGCTGCCGCGGCGGCGCCGTCCGGATCTCGGGCTCTTGTTGTCGTTCCTGTTCGCGCTCATCGCGGTCGGCGGCGGGCTCGGGCTGATCTGGGCGATCACCACGCCGCTCGGCATCCCCAAGCCGCTCGAGCTGACCAGCAACGAGGAGCTCGCGCAGACCTACAACCTCGACCTGGAGCAGCTCGAGCCGCTCCCGAGCGACAGCGGCGACAAGGGCGTCGAAGATCCGGGCACGAAGGACAAGAAAGAACAGGGCGGACAGAAACCCGCCCCAGGACCGCAGGGCGCGCTCGGCCGCCGGGCGCCCGCAGAAAAGGCGGAGCAGCCGGGCGACCCCGGTCCCGCGCTCGGCGGAATGGCCGAGGCGCTCTCCGGGGACGTGGGTGAGGAGGTGCGCCGCACGCTCGAGACCATCAGCTCCGTCGCGGACGCGCTCGGCGGGCTGCGCTCCGATCGCATCGTGCTCGGCCAGGGATCGGGGCTCGGCCTCAAAGGCTCCGGCTCGGGTGGCGGTGGCGACAGCGAGGGGGTTCCATTTGGCGCCGGCACGCTCGAGACGGGGTTCGGCGCGGGCAAGGGAGGCGGCTACGGCACCGGCCGCGGCGGGGTCGGGGGCCCCGGCAACGGGGGCACCGGCCGCGGCGGTGGCAAAGACGGCACCGGCGCCGGCGGCGGGGAGCGTCAGGTGGCCGGTGGCGGCGCCGCCAAGCCTGGACAGGGGCTGAGCCCCAACCAGATCGCGCGCGTGGTCAACTCGCGCATGGGAGCGTTCCGGGCTTGCTACGAGGCCGCCCAGGCGCGCGATCCCACGATGCGCGGCAGCGTCAGCATCGCCTGGACGATCAGCCCGAGCGGCTCGGTGAGCAGCGCCAGCGTCGCCAACTCGTCGCTCGGCAACGCGCGGGTCGAGGGCTGCCTGCTGCGGCAATTCCGGCGCTTGAAGTTCCCCTCCGCCGACAAGCCCACGGGCGCGAACTGGCCGTTCGTGTTTCGGCCGAGCAAGAAGTGAGCTGGCACATCCGTCGCATGACACCGTCGCGCCCTTCCCTCGATCCCCGTCCGACCGCCGCCATGCCGCCTCGTCGCTCTTTCGCTGCCTGCCCTGCTCCGGGGTGGGGTGCCCCCGCGGCGGGGTGGCGCCGCCGCAGTCTGCCGGCGGTGCTGGTCGGGGCGCTCACCGCCCTGGGCTGTGGCGAGGAGACGACCACCCACAGCATCGGCCCCATCGTGCTCGGGCTCTCTGCCGACAGCGAGCCCACCTACGACGACGGAGAGCTCACGCTGTTCGAGGTGAAGCTGCCCGTGCGGCTGCCGATCGCCGCGCCCCGCGACGCAGATCTGGACGCGCTACGCCAGGTGCGGACCGAACCGTACGGGCGCCACCCGTGGGTCACGGCCGAGCAGGTCGCGGTGCAGGTCTCCTGGACCCTGACCAACCTCGACCCGGAGCCCGTCGACGTGCGGCTCTTGCTCGACCCCTGGAACGAGTTCGGCCGCTACTGGCCGGGGCTCGCGCTGATCGACGCGGACGACGCCGAGTTTTTGCCGAACCTCTCTGGCTACGATCTGCAAATCCGCCTGCCCGGCACCACCTCCGATCCGGGCGGGGACGCGGCGCCCAAGTCGCGGGTGAGCGGCACCATCACCTACGACGACATGCAGGAGCTGGCCGTGGATTTCGCCACGGTGATCAACGTCATCGAGAACCCCCCGCCCCCGATCGACGGCGGGCTCGATATCGATCCCTCGCTGACCTACGTCAACCACGCCTTCCACCTGGAGAACCGCTCCCACGATCCGCGCAGCCTGATCGCGCCGTACGTGCCCCAGGTGATCGCCGGGCTGACGGGCTTCGATCTGGGGCTGCGCACCTTCGTACCGGCGAACGTGGCGATCGAAATCGTGATCGAGGTCACCGACCAGGACGGGGGATTGGTGCTCGAGCCCGGCAGCAGTGAGGATCTGATGATCCGCGAGCCCACCCGCTACTTCACGGTAGGGATGTGACGGCCGCCTACGGGAGCTGACCCCGCTCCAGCAGCCGCGACAAGGCGCGCGCCGCCTGCTCCGGAGAAAGCCTGAGCGCGATCACCGCCGCGCGCTCGGCCGCGCGCACCTCGGCCGACTCGAGCGTGACGCCGAGCTCGTGCTGCAGCAGGTCCTGGAGATCGCCCGCGCTGCGCTGGAGCAGCTCGTGCACCGGTCCGCAGACCTCCGCTGCCGCGCAGCCGAGCACCAGCGTCGCCTCGACCCTGGGCGCTGCCTCCACCCGCAGCGCCGCGGTGGTGACCGCCGCGAGCGGCGAGCGCCGGGCGAGCTCCGGCTCGATCGCCGCGCTCAACCAACCGCGCGGCAACGTCAACGTCGCCACCAGCAGGCCCGGGCCGAGGCTGCGCCGGAGGACCGCATGCACCTGGTCGCTGCGCACGGGCGCGACCTGCCCGTCGGCGGTGTCGATCATTTCTCGCAGCAGGGCGCCGCTGCCGACCAGCACCAGATCCGGGCGGACCGCCACCTCCACGGCGGCTCGCTGCCGATCGCGCACGACCGTGAAGCTGCCAATCTGCGTGCGCACGGGGGCGCCGCCGCGCCGGTGGATCACACGCTCGGCGCAGTCGACGACCGGTCCGAGCGGCAGATCGCCGCTGGCGGCCAGCCCCACGTCGGCCTGGTCGAGCCCACCGCCCTCGGGCAGCGCGACCGTCGCGGCGAGCTCGCGGATGCCCGCCGTGGGGTCATAGCCGCAGATCTCCCGCAGGGAGCCGAGGCCTGGGACGATCCGTCCCTCTCGGGCGATCGCGGCGCCGATCTCGGTCCGGCGCAGGGCTTCGACGTCCACGGTCGCCAGCAGCTCGACCCCGGAGGGGATGGCGTCGAGCGGGCCGAACGGCGCTCGGTCGCCCGGCGACGACACCGGCCGCTCGCGCAGCAGCACGACGCCGGCGAGCGCCGCGCAGGCCACCAGCACCGCTACGTGCAGGCGCTGGACGCTCACTCGTGATCGGTGGCGCGCCGGCCGCCGGCGCGCCGCCCTCCCACGGGCCGCGGCGGGAAGGCGCGCCCGTCGAGCGGGGCGCGGGGCGCGGCCCCC
>JAEZYZ010000474.1 GCA_023418705.1 Pseudomonadota bacterium
GTCTGGCAGCGCAAACGTACCCTGACCGCAGAAACGGCTCGCATCGACGCAGACGGTTCGATCGTGCCGACCACGGGCAAGTGCAAGGAAGGGATGGACCGGTCGTACAAGGGTGTGTGGGGCTACCGCCCGCGGCTGATCTCATTGCCAATACCGGTGAGCCGCTCTTCATCGTCAACCGTAGCGGCAACCGCCCGTCCCATGAAGGCGCCCCCGTGGCGCTCGACCAGGCGATCGAGGTCTGTCGCCGGGCGGGCTTCAGCGACATCCTGCTGCGTGGCGACACGGACTTCACGCTGACCGCGCTTCTCGACCGCTGGCACGCCGCGAGCGTTCGGTTTGTCTTCGGCGACGACGCCAACCCTCCCTTCGTGGATCGTGCAGAAAACCTGCACCCTGGAGACTACGAGGAGCTCGTTCGCAAGGCCAACGCGCAGTTCGCGGGCAAGCGCGCGAAGCAGCCGCGCAAAAAGAGACCATCTGGAGCGCCGAGCCGTGAGTAGACGCGAGGGTTTCCCGAATAATCGGGGCCCTCACCCCGATGGGGGCCCCGATGCTTCGGCTTCTCCGCGCTGGCAAACGGATCGGTGCTCTACAGCCGCTCGATCACAGCGCGGGTGAACTCCGTCGTTCCGAGGGCGCCGCCTAGATCCCGCGTCTTTTGGCCTTCCTCGAGGGCGCGGGTGTAGGCCGCCACGACCCGATCGGCTGTCTTGCTGCAGCGCTCGTCACCGCGGGTTTCGGCCATGTGGTGGAGCATCATCGTCGCGCTCATCAAGAGCGCCAGCGGATTGGCCTTGTCGTCGCCGGCGATGTCCGGCGCGGAGCCGTGCACGGCCTCGAACACCGCGTCCTCATCGCCGATGTTGGCGCCGGGACAGACCCCGAGCCCCCCGACGAGCCCGGCGCACAGATCGGAGACGATATCTCCGTACAGGTTTTCACACAGGATGATGTCGAACGGCGACGGATCTTGCACCAGCTTCATGTGCGCGGCGTCGATGATGACCTCTTGATACTCGATGTTCGGGTAGTCGCGCTCGTGCACCTTGCGCGCCTCGTCGAGCAACATGCCGTCGCTCATCTTCATGATGTTGGCCTTGTGAAAGACCGAGATCTTGCGGCGCCGACGGCGGGTCGCGTAGCGGAACGTCCAGTGGGCGATGCGGTGGCACGCCGCGCGGGTCGCCACCTTCATGGACACGACCACCCCGTCGGTGATGAGGTTCTCGATCCCGCTGTAGAGACCCTCGGTGTTCTCGCGCACCACGATGAGGTCGACGTCCTCGTAGCGGGTCTTCACCCCGGGCAAGCTCCGCACCGGCCTCACGGCGGCGTACAGGTTCAGCTTGCGGCGCAGCGCAACGTTGACGGAGCTGAATCCCCGCCCGACGGGGGTGGTGCACGGGCCCTTCAACGCCAAATGGTGCTCTCGGATGGCCGCGACGGTCTCGTCAGGCAGCACGTCATCGTGCCCGCGCTCGAGCGCCGCCTCACCCGCGTGCCGCTCGATGAAGCGCACGGGCGCCCCGGCGGCTTCCAAAATGCCGCGCACGGCGCGGCTGACCTCGGGTCCGATGCCATCTCCAGGGATGAGGACGACGGTGTGCTCGGTAGCCATGTTGGGGCATACGGTAGTGCTGGAGCGCCCTGCTGAAAAGCCTTCAGTGTCGCGGCGTTCCGTAGGAACTCGGCGGCGATCGCGCTCTCGGTGGGCCCCAACCTGTGCGGTGCTGGACGCGGCACGTCGGTTGCAAGCTGATGGCTGGGACGGGTGCATTCAACCGCGGGCCGCGGAAATGCGCTGACATTCGCCACAACGGAGGAGGCCGAGGCGATGGAATACGTAGAGGTTCAGGGGGCCCGGGTGCCGGCGCTGGGGCTCGGGACCTGGTTGATGACGGGTCGGGAGTGCGAAAACGCCGTTCGGACGGCGTTGGACCTTGGATACCGGCACCTCGATACGGCACAGATCTACGGCAACGAGGTGGACGTCGGCCGTGCCATCGAGGCCGCGCGCGTGCCGCGCGAGGAGCTCTGGCTGACGACGAAAATCGACCGGGCGCGGTTGCGACGCGACGACGTGCTGCGCACGACGCGCGAGAGCCTCGCTCGCCTGCGCACCGACCACGTCGACCTGCTGCTGATTCACTGGCCCAATCCGGACGTCCCGCTGGAGGAGACGCTGGATGCCATGAGCCAGCTGAAGGCCGAGGGTGCGGCGCGCCACCTGGGCGTCAGCAACTTTCCCCCGAGCTTGTTGAAGCGCGCGCTGTCCATCACGCCGCTCTTCTGCAACCAGGTCGAGTACCACCCCTTCCTCGACCAACGGCGCCTGCACGCGCTGTCGGCTGAACACGATCTCTTGTTGACCGCGTACTCACCGCTGGCGCGCGGCGAGGTGATGAGCTCCAAGGTGCTGCAGCAAATTGGCAAGCGGCACGGCAAGACGCCTGCGCAGGTGGCGCTCCGCTGGCTCCTCCAGCAAGAGCGGGTCGCTGCGATCCCCAAGGCGATCAAGCACGAGCACCTCGTCAGCAACCTCGACATCTTCGACTTCGAGCTCGGGCACGACGAGATGCGTCAAATCGGGCAACTGCAGGGCAACCGCCGCCTGATCAGCCCCGAGTTCGCCCCCCACTGGGGCTAGCGTCGCTGGGGTTGGAGTCCCCCCGTGCCCGTGCCCGTCCCCCCCCGGCCCGGCAGCTGAGGGCTGGACGTTGAATTGAACTCATCAGCGTTCATCGCTATCCTACGGGGCGTGATGGACGACACGGCGCGGCGGCGGCAAATCCTGGAGGCCGCGCGGCAGTTGCTCTGCCACTACGGGCCTCACAAGACCACCGTGGCCGACATCGCCCGCGCGGCGCACGTGGGCGTCGGCAGCGTGTACCTCGAGTTTTCCTCCAAAGAGGCCATCATCGAGGAGCTCTCGTCGGTCCTGTACGACCGCGTGCTCTCGGCCATGCGTGGCGCCGCTCTCGACCGCCGGTCCGCCTGCGCCAAACGGCTGCAGCAGGTGATGACCGCCAAGGTCCGGGTGCTGATGGAACAGGGCAACACGGGGCAACACGCCCGCGATCTGATGCACTGCCCGAGCCCGGCGGTCCGCGCCGCCCAGCAGCGGTTCAGCCGAGCGGAGGTGGGGCTGGTCACGGAGCTGTTGGCCGAAGGGGCCGCCGAGGGGGAGCTGTCACTCTTCGACCGCCCCGAGCTGGTCGCGACGACCGTGCTGCGCGCCTACGCGGTGTTCTCGCCGCCCTGGCTGTTCTTGGAGGCGCCGGAACAGATCGAGCGGGCGCTCGACGGCATGCACCGGCTGGTCTTGCACGGCCTCCTTGGCCGACAGCCGGCTGCGGCGCGGCGGCGAAAAACCGGCGCTTGAAGCGGCGCACGCGGAGCGTCCGGCCAGAGGAACAGGTCACCGCCCTCGGCGGTTGAGGGCCAGGAGAAGAACGCTCCGGGCGGCCCTCCGTCGGCCGCCCCATTGACCGAACGATGAACGAACTTAAGTTTCATTCACCGTTCGACGGGCCCTCTCTCTCCCTTCGTTCGGCGTCCAATCCCCCAGCACTAGGAGCACCATGAGCCGACTACGTGGCGGGTTCGTCACTCCGCAATTTCCCATTCCCCTGCTGCCGCTGCGGCGCGGGGTGGTCTTTCCCGGCACCCGCATCACCCTCCCGGTGGGGCGGGAGCGATCGATCGCGCTGCTGCGGGCCATCCGCCCCGGAGACATCATCGCCGTCGCCTCGCAGCGAGATCCCAGCGTGGTCGATCCCGCCGCCGAGGATCTGCACGCCTACGGCAGCTTCGCCCGCGTCCATCAGGTAGGTCGTCGCGGGCCGGACGAGTACCGCTTGGTCCTCGAAGGCGTGGGGCGTTTCCACCTCGACCGCATCGTCGCGACCGAGCCCTTTTGGCAAGCCGAAGGCCAGCTCGTGGAGGAGAGCACCTCCGATCCCGCGCAGGCAAGGCTGCTCGCTCGAGCCCTGCGCGATCACGTGCAGGAGCTCGTGGCACAGGGCGCGGGCCTCAGCGAGATCGCCGCCTCCGACGAGGAGCCGGGGGTCGTCGCCGATCAGGTGGCGAGCTGCCTCGACCTCGGCACCGCCAAGGAGCTCGAGGTGCTGCAGACGCTCGACGTCGTCGAGCGCCTGAAGCTCGTCACCCGGCTCCTGGCCGAGTCGAAGACGCTCGGCGAGATCAAGCGCCAGATCGAGAGCGACGTGCGGCGCGAGATTGGCAAAGCGCAGCGTGAGGCCTTGCTGCGCGAGCAGCTCAAGGCCATCAAAAACCAGCTCAACGGCGGCGAAAGCGGCGACGACCCGCTCTCCTTGCTGCGCCAGCGGCTGGATGACGCCGAGCTGCCGGAGGACGTCCGGAAGGTCGCCGATCGCGAGCTCGGACGGCTCGAAGCGATGAACGAGCAAGGGCCGGAGGCGAACGTCATCCGCACCTACCTCGAGTGGATCGCCGATCTTCCGTGGGCGCACCGCGCCAGCGTGAGCGACGATCTGAACCGGGTCAGCGACCAGCTCGAGGACGACCACTTCGGCCTCGGCGACGTCAAAAAGCGCATCCTCGAGCACCTGGCCGTGATGAAGCTGTCCGGAAACCCGCGCGGCAGCATCCTGTGCCTGGTGGGGCCCCCCGGGGTCGGCAAGACCTCGCTCGGCCAGTCGATCGCCGACGCGACGGGACGCCCCTTCGTCCGCATCGCGCTCGGCGGCGTCCGAGACGAGGCCGAGATCCGAGGGCACCGCCGCACCTACGTGGGAGCGCTCCCCGGGCGCATCGTGCACGCGCTGCGCAAGGCCAAGGTAAAAAACCCCGTGGTGCTGCTCGACGAAATCGACAAGCTGCACGCGGGCTGGCAAGGCTCGCCGGAGGCGGCGCTGCTCGAGGTGCTCGACCCCGAACAGAACAAGACCTTCACCGACCACTACCTCGAGCAGCCCTTCGATCTGAGCGAGGTGGTCTTCATCTGCACGGCCAACACGCTGGAGACGCTGTCTCCGCCGCTGCGTGACCGGCTCGATATCGTGGAGGTGAACGGCTACACGCCAGAGGAGAAGCTGCAGATTGCCCGGCGGCACCTGTTGCCGAAGCTCTTGAAGGAGACCGGGGTGGCGCCGGATCACGTGACGATCACCGACGGCGCGATCTCGCTCATGGTCGAGCGCTACACGCGCGAAGCGGGTGTCCGCCAGCTCAACCGAGAGCTCTTGCGTTTGCTGCGAGCCATCGCCCTGAGCGTGGCGCGCAGCAAAGACGACGCGGACGCGAAGGTGTCACAGCTGAGCATCGATGAGGGCGCCGTGCCGGAGTACCTTGGTCGGGAGCGCTTCCACAGCGAGGTGGCCGAACGCACGGCGGCGCCGGGCGTCGCCACGGGCCTCGCCTGGACCCCGGTGGGCGGCGACATCCTGTTCGTGGAGGCGACGCGGATGCCCGGCAAGGGGCGGCTCGAGATCACCGGCCAGCTCGGTGACGTGATGAAGGAGTCCGCCCGGGCAGCGCTGAGCTTCGTGCGCAGCAACGCCCACAAGCTCGGCGTCGAGCCGAACTTCCTCGAGACGCAGGACCTGCACGTCCACGTCCCCGCGGGCGCCGTGCCGAAAGACGGGCCGTCGGCGGGGGTCACGATGTTCACCGCCCTCACGTCGCTGCTCACCGGGCGGCGCGTCCGCAGCGACACGGCGATGACCGGCGAGGTGACGCTCCGCGGCCGTGTGCTGCCCGTCGGCGGCATCAAGGCCAAGGTGCTCGCGGCGCATCGGGCCGGCATCACGCGGATCGTGCTGCCTCACCGAAACGAACGCGATCTGGACGATGTGCCGAAGGAAGCTCGCGACGCGCTCGAGTTCTTGCTCGTCGACGACATGTCCCAGGTGCTCGAGGCGGCGCTCGAGCCCGATGGCGGCGACCAGCCGCAGCCGGTCCTCGGGGGTCTGCCGCACGACGGGCCCACGTCCGGGTTGAACCTGGCCTGACCGCCCGGGGGGCGCGTCGCCTCCCCGAGCCGGTCCATCGCCCACACGGAAGCTCGGACGGTCGAGAGACCTCCGGGCTTCCGTGTTTTTCGACCTTGGGCGTCGGCTCCCCGAGCCGGGCGTCACGAGGCTCCGCTGGCGAGCCCCCGCGCATGGATGGCGAGCACCGTCTCGATGGTGTCCGCCTGCTCGGGGGCCTTGTCGGCGCGGTAGCGTTTGACGCGGGCGAAGCGCAGGGCCACCCCGCCGGGGTAGTGGGGGCTCGTTTGCACGCCATCGAACGCGACCTCCACCACGATCTCCGGGCGCAGGTAGACGGTGTGGGCGTCTTCGGCAACGCGAAGCTGTAAGAACTTCTCGGTTTGCCACTTCAAGAGCGCGTCGGTCATGCCTTTGAACGTCTTGCCCAGCATGATGAAGCCGCCCGTCGCCGGATCGCGCGCGCCCAGGTGCAGATTGCTGAGAAAGCCCGAGCGCCGCCCGCTCCCCCACTCCGCGGCGAGCACCACCAGGTCCAAGCTGTGGGCCGGCTTGAGCTTGAGCCAGCTCGACCCGCGCCGCCCGGCTTCGTAGGGCGCCGTCAGAGCCTTTGCCAAAACGCCTTCGTGACCCTCCTTCAACGCGCGCTCGAGGAAGGCGCTCGCCTGCTTCGGGTCGTCGACGATCGCGCGCTCGACCCGCTCGCTGGGAGCGAGCAAGGGCTCGAGCTGCGCGAGGCGGTCGAGCGTGCCGGCGTCGATCAGATCGTGGCCGTCCCAGTGCAGACAGTCGAAGTAGAGCGGCGTCAGCGGGAGCTCGGCGCGCAGGGCCGAGACATCGAGCCGCCGCCCGAACCGGCGCATGGTGGTTTGAAACGGATGCGGTGCCCCGTCGGGGCGCAGGGCGATCGCCTCGCCATCGAGCACGAACTGAGCGACGGGCAGCGAGCGAGCGTGTTCGACGACCTCCGGCAGGCTGTCGGTCACGTCGTTGCCGCGCCGGCTGAACACGCGCACCTCGTCGCCGCGTCGGTGCACTTGGATGCGGGCGCCGTCGAGCTTGTACTGCAGCAAGGCCTCGCCGAGCTGACCGAGCGCGTCCTCCACGCCCTCGGCCGTTCGTGCCAGCATCGGATCGAGCGGACGGAACAGCTGAATGCGGTATCCCAAGAGCCCCTGCTCGCCCTCCGACAGCGCCGAGCGGGCGACGGCCCCGGCGCGACCGCACAACATCACCGCGCGCCGCACCAGCCCTGGCGGGAGCCGCGCCGCCCGCGCGATCGCCTCCACCATGATCCCCTCTTGAGCGCCTTGACGGAGCTCGCCGGCGATCAGCCGCATCAAAAATCGCTGCTCGGCTTCGGTCGCGCGCGCCAAGAGCTCGGCCAAGCGGCGCTGGCGCTCCCGGTTCGCTCCCGCGCCGCTCACCTGGGCGATCCGGGTGAGCTCGGCGTCCACGTCGGCGACCTCGAGCGTCGCCTCGGCCGCCGCCCCGGACAGCGCCTGGCGGAGGCTGGCGGGACCCACGCCGATCCTGCCCTGGGGGAGCTCGCCGGATAAGTAGGCGACGACCGGCTCGATTTCGGCCGTGCCAAGGCGCTCGAGCAGAGCCGCCAGGCGGCGGACTTTTTCGAGCCGGCGACGTTCATCGGTCACGGCGAGCGACGTCCACACGACCTCGGCGAATCGCAAGCTTCGGGCCTCCTTTCGACGAGTTTGGGGCGCCGGGCGCCAGCCGTCGACCTGGCCGTCTGGCCGTGTTTGTCCTGGACGGGCACCGTGAAGGCGGCGATCCTGGTGCTAGCTTTTGGCCTCCCCATGACTCCCTCACTCCGTCCGCGGTGGACCGGCGGGGCGTGGCGCCGCGTGCGTCAGCTGACGAGCCGAGTCGCCCTCTCCGTAGCATCCGTCGTCGCCCTGGGCAGCTGCTCGAGCGGTGACGGCGCCGAACAAGACTGCAGCGTGTCGGGGCGCAACCGCTTCGTCTACCAGCTGATGCGCGACTACTACCTGTGGGCGGATCGCACGCCGATTTTCGATCCGACCGAGCTCGAATCCCCGCAAGCAGTGCTGGAGGCGATGGCGTACCGCACGGTCGATCGCTGGTCGGGGATCTCACCTGCCCTGCAACGGCAGCAGCTGTACGAAGAAGGCAAGTACCTGGGCATCGGCGTGCAAATGATGGGGGATCGTGAGGGTAAGCTGCGCGTGGCGATGGTGCACGCCGACTCCCCCGCGGGCCGAGCGGATCTTCGGCGGGGGATGATCATCGATGCGATCAACGACGTCCCGATCGCGCAGATCGACGAGGAAAACCTGTGGGGAAGCATTTGGGGACCCGAAGAGCCCGGGGTCGAAGTGCGGATGCTGGTGAGCGAGCAGACCGGCGCCCAGCGCGAGGTGCTCCTGGAAAAAGGCTGGGTGAAGATCGCCACGGTGAACGAGACCAAGATCCTGGAGCGCGGCGACCGCACCATCGGCTACCTGATGTTCACCAGCTTCTTGGAGACGTCGGTCGCGGAGCTGCGGGACGCGTTCGCCGAGTTCAAGCAGGCCGACATCGATGAGCTGGTGCTCGACCTGCGGTACAACGGCGGCGGCCTGCTCAGCACCGCCGCCGTGCTCGGCAGCCTGATCGCGGGTCCCGCCCACGCCGAAGACGTGCTGACGCAGCTGACGTACAACCGCCGGCACAGCGATCGCAACGGGGAGCTCCGAATGCCCCCCGAAGAGGCGGCGGTGTCGCTCGATCGCCTGTTCGTGCTGACCGGTCCGGGCACCGCGTCCGCCAGCGAGCTGGTCATCAACGGCCTGCGCCCGTACATGCCGGTGTCCATCATTGGCCTGCGCACCCACGGCAAGCCGGTCGGGTCCAACAGCTGGACCTACTGCGGCGAGGCGATTAGCCCCATCACGTTCCAACTCGTCAACGCCGAAGGCGAGGGCGACTACTTCGGCGGCATGCGCGTCGACTGCCCCGCCGCGGACGACCTGCAAGACGAGCTCGGCACGCCCGAAGAGGCCCGAATGGCCGCCGCGCTGGCGCTCATCGAAGAGGGTCGCTGCCCGCTGGTGCACCCCGGCCTCTACCCCCCCGACGCGATCGAAAGGCTCGAACAGGGGGCTCCCGGACTGTTCCGAGAGCGCGGCCTCATCCGCCGGCCGTACACGGATGATCTTGGGTATTTCTAGTTCCGAGCGGCGAACGGCTGTTACCAAAGCAGCGGCGCCAGCCACACGACGATCACGCCCACGATAATGGTGAGCGGGGTCCCCGCCCGGACGAAGTCGGAGAAGCGATAGCCTCCGGGGCCGTACACGAGCAAGCTGCCGTGGTGTCCGATCGGCGTGAGCATCGCCGTCACCGATGCCATGGCCACGACGACCACGTAGGGCTCGGGCGTGTGCCCCAAGGCCTGCGCGACGCCGATCGCGACGGGTGCGAACAGCGCGGTGGTGGCCGCGTCGCTCATCATCTGGGTGATCAAGGCCACGACGACGAAGAACGCCGCCAGGATCCACTGGGGCTGCCAGCCACCGAGCACGCCGGACAGCCCTCGCGCCAGCAGCGCTGAAACACCGCTATTTTGCATGCCGGCGCTCAACGGCAGGACGCCGGCGATGAAGACGAAGATCTTGACGTCGACGGCCTGGTAGGCCTGCTTGAGCGACAGACAGCGAAGCAACAGCACCAAGGCCACGGCCGTCAACAAGGCCATCTCGATCTCGAGCCATTTGAAGACCGTGGCGGCCACGGCCAGCACCATCGCCAGCACGGCGATCGGCGCCTTCCGAGCGCTCCGCGCCTCCGCCTGAAACGGGACCAGGAGCAAAAAAGCCGGATCGGCGCGCAGCTTGTCGAGCGCGGTGTCGCTGCCCATGAGCACCAGGACGTCCCCGGCCTGGAGCTTCACGTCGGAGATTTGCTCCTCGAGCCACTGGTGGCGACGCCAGAGACCCAACACCACCGCCCCGTACCGCCGATGAAACCCGAGCTCGGCCAGCGACCGACCTGCGTGCTCCGATCCGGGGGCGAGCACGGCCTGAACCAGCCGGTCGCCGAGCTCGTCGTGCGGCACGACGCGCTCCTGGGGCGCGTAGCGCTCGATGGGGTGCAGCTCATGGGCGGGGTGCGCCCTGAGCTCGATCAAACGGTCGGGGCTGGCGCGCACCAACAGGACGTCGCCGGGTTGAACGCTGTGATCGCTCGGCTCACCCGTGAGCCGGCGGCCACCGCGGACACAGCCGACGATGGCGATGCCCTTGCGCCGCTGTTCGATCTTTCGGAACCGTCGGCCGATGAACGGAGACCCCTCGAACACCTTGAGCTCCGTGAGGTAGCCATCCAACTTGAATTTCTCGGCGGGCTCCTCGCCGCCGGCCCGGGTCGGGAGCAGAAACCGACCGAGCGTCAGGAAGTACAGTATCCCGGTCAACGACAGCAACAAGCCGATGGGCGCGACAGAGAACAGCTCGAGACCGGGCCGCCCGATCTGCCGGAGCGCGCCGCTGCCCAGCAGAAACGCCGGGGCGCTGATGACGGTGATCGTGGTCCCGAGCGAAGCGGCCACGGCCACCGGCAAGAGGAGGCGGGACGCCGGCACTTTGTGCTTTCGGGCGATCTCCAGGATGACGGGGACCATCACCGCGGTCGTGGTCACGTGATGGGTGAACGCGGAAGATACGGCGATGACGGGCATCACGACCAGCAAAATACGGGCCGGAGAGGCCCCCGCGAGCCGGGTGATGGCGCGGCTCAAGGCGTCCGCGACGCCGGTCCGGCGCAGCGCCTCCGTCAGCACGAACACGCAGGCCACCACGATGGCCGGTTGGCTGCTGAAGCCGGACAGCGCCTCCCGCGCCGTCAGCAAGCCGGAAGCGTACAGCCCGACGACGATCAGCAGCGCAACGAGATCATTGCGCAGCCATTCGGTGAACAGCAAGACGAAGGCAGCGATCAGGATCGCGCAGAAGGCCACCTGCTCCGAGTTCAGCTCGGCCACGCTCGCCGTCGACACCTGCGAGGGGACAAGCTTGGGTCGGACGGCGCGCCCCGCAAGGCCTCACGGAAACCGCGCCTTGCCCTTGGCCTCCCACCACTCCCGATAGCGGCTCTGGGCCTTCACCCGTTCCCGCGGGGGCAGATCGTCGTAGTAGCCAAAGTACTCCCTGGTGAGCAGCTTGAGCTCCTCTCCGGCCGCCCTGCGGATCTCGGCGTTGTCGTCGACCAGCGCGTCGATCAGCCACTCGATCCGATGGCGAGCAGCGTTCTCGCGCCACCAGGCGAGCCAGCGCTCCGTGTCCGCGCCGAAGTCCTTGTGGGTGATCTTGACGAGCGCCCAGCGCGCCGAGGCGGCGACCTCTTTGCGCTCCGTCAGCAGCGGGATGAGCTCGGGCACGCTGAGCGGATCGCAGAGCTCCGCGAGCGCGTGCAGCGCGGCGTGGCGGACCTCGGCGTGGCTCGAAAACGCGAGATCGACGAGCCCGTTGCGCAAGGCCGTGCGGGCGTCGGCGTGGCGCTGGAGCCGCGCCGCCGACCACAGCGCCGCGCGCTGCACGTTCGCGTCGCCGTCCACCAAACGCCGCGCCACCGCCTGCGCTCCGTCGACGCTCGGCAGCTCACCCAACAGCCGGGTCGCCCAGGCGCGCACGACCGGATCGGCGTCGCCGCTGCGCACCACCAGGTAGGGCACGGCGCTCTGCCCGATGCGGTACAGAACATTGAGGATCGGGCCGCACTCGGACGCCGGCCGCAGGACCTCCGCCGAGCTCTGCGCGCTGGAAACGTCGATGGGGCCGGGGAAGCGTGACGCCAGGTGACTGACGGCGTTCTCACCGAGCGCGACCAGCTTGTCCGCAGCGGCAGGATCCCCGTTGACGAGCGCGTCGATCAGCTCTGCACAGTCGGACTCGATGTTGACGATCACGGGCGGCAGCCGGTGCTCGCTCGAGGTTTGTCGTGGCTGCGGAGCGCGCGGCGAATAAGAGACGGAGTGCGACTCGGGAGCCAGCGGAGCCGCTCCACTCCGTCCAGGGACGGGGTCGCCGCCGGCGGGCTCGGCGTCGGCAGCCTGGGGGTTGGCTTGGGCGAGCTCGACGACGATCTCCGGCTCGCCGGGCCTGGCTTCGGCAAGCTCGTCTTCGGCGGGCAGCAGCTCGCCGTAGATGGCGTCCTCCCAGAGGTCGTCCAGGGCGTCGCTCTCGCCGACCTCGAGCTCGGGGGTCGAGCTCGGGCCCGATGAGGGCGGTGCATCGTCGTCGTCGGAGAGCGTCGGCGCGGGCGCGGCCTCGACGGCGGCGCTCGGCGCCCCGTCCACCGGGAGGCTCGCGGGCGGACCGACGGGGATGCTCGGCAGCGGGCGGACGGGCGCTGGCTCGCTCGGGGCCTCTGCGGGCGGGGTGCTGCCCACGCCGGGCTTCGTTCCTGGCTCGGGACCGAACGGCGATCCACCCAGCCCGGGCGCGCTTTGCCAGTCCCCCTGCCGGCTTGCGCCGCCCGGCGGCGGTTGTGTGACCGGCAAAATGGGTTGTGCGAGGGTCCTGGGGCCGGACCAGTCCGCGGGCGCGGGTGGCGCCGGTTCGAAGGTGCGGCTCGAGTGCGGAACCCCACTCTCGGGCAGGACGGCTTCGGCGAGCGCCGCCATGCGCCGCTCCCGCTGCTCGGCCAGGGCCCGAGGGGAGGGCGTGTTTCGCGGGACGCGCAACGGCAGCACACTCGGTCGCGCGTCGGGTCCGAGCTTGGTGCGCAAGATCACGCGCTCGAGCGCGCCCGGCACGAGCTCGGCGAACGCGAGCACGTCACCGACGGCGCTGAGCTCCACGTCCTGCTCCCCGTCGTCGCCATAGAACACCAGCACCGTGCGGCCACGCAGGCGGAGCGGCAGCAAGAGGACATTGCCCCCGGCGCGGCGCCCGAGCCGCCGCCGGAGCTCGGCGTCGGCGCCCTCCGGAGCGAGCGCGCCAATCCGAAACGTGCCGGCTTCACTCACCGCCCGCAGCGAGCTCGGCAGGCCGAGCGGGATCTGCACGCCGCGCACCTGATCCCCGGCCGCGCCCGGGCCCCGAGCGTCCCTGCCTTGAAAGACGCTCCGGCGCACCGCGAACAGGGCGGCGTACTCGAAGTACTGCGCCGCGAAATCCAAGAACGCCTGCAGCACCCCATCCCGCGTGTTCGCTTCGGTCAGATCGTTCTCCGCCATCGCCGCGGTGTAGGGGCCGCGATGGCGTGGCGGCCCGGGCGGACGAGAGACCGCTGGCAAGAGCGACGCGCGGTCCAGGGTCGGGGTTTTCGGCGCAGGCGCCGGCGCCAGCGTGGGCTCCGGGCGTTGACTCGGCCGCGCCGACTGCACCGCGGGCGGCGGCAGCGAGCTCGGGCTCGGGTCGGGGCGGCCGTCGAGCTTCGCGATCAATCTCAGCAGCCGGCGATCGAGCGCGACGCCGTGATCACGGAACAGCGCCTGACGGACGCGCACCGCGAGGGCTACCTGCTGCTCGATGCGCACCCCCAGCGCGAAGGCGAGATCTTGCTCCACCTCGGGGGGCAGCGGTTCGACGACCGCCAGCCTGAGCGTCCCGTCCTGCTCCTCCAAGGGACAGAAGCCGTAGCGCGCCAGGAGATCCGCGGGGACCAGGCGCCGCATGGCTTCGGACGCCGGAGGCAGCTCCCCGACCGGCGCCTTCGGCAGGCCCTGGCTCTCGGCCACGATTTCCAGCAGGCGCGCTTCATCCACCGCCGCCAGCTCGAGCAGGTTCGTCGCCAGATCCCCGCCGTAGACGACCTGCCGGGCGAGCGCCTCCTCCACGTCGTGCATCGAGGCGACCTGGCGCTTGACGATGCTCGAGCTCAACGTGGGCATGCCGGTCCCTTCTTCTGGAATTTCCGCGGCGCGACCGCAGAAGTCAATCGGTGTTTACGGGGCCGCGCCGGCCGTCCTGGCAAAAGCCTCGGACAAAACCAGCTGAGCCATCCCGAGGTAAATCAAAATCCCGACCACATCCACCAACGTCGCGATGAACGGCGTCGAGCTCGTCGCCGGATCGAGACCGATGCGGTGGAGCACGATCGGCATCATGGCCCCCACGACGCAGCCGAGCACCACGATGAAGACCAAGGTCAGCGCGATGAGCAGCGCGAACTGGCTCCCGTCGCCCGAGATGGCGACGCGAACGACGCCAAAGGCGGCCAAGAGCCCGCCGAGCACGAGCCCCTGCCCCAGCTCCCGCAAGAGCACCCGCCACCAGTCCTTCGCCCGGATGTCGCCCACCGCGAGCCCCCGGATCACCAAGGTCGAGGACTGCGCCCCGGAGTTGCCCCCGGCCGAGATCAACAGCGGCACGTAGAACGCAAGCTGCGCGAGGGCCGACAAGACCCCGTCGAAGTGCCGCATCGCGCTGGTGGTCAAATAACCGCCGAAGAACAGGATGAGCAGCCAGGGCGCGCGCTTGCGAATATAGGTGGAAAATGGGGCGTCGAAGTAGCGCTCCTCGATCGGCTCGACGGCGCCCATCTTGTGCACGTCCTCCGACTGCTCCTCGGTCAAGACGTCGAGGATATCGTCCGAGGTGATCACGCCGAGCAGATCGCCCGTTTGGTCCACCACGGGCAGCGTGTGCAAATCGTACTTGGCGAGCTTTCGCGCGACCTCCTCCTGATCGAGCTCGGGGGGCACGGAGATGACGTTCTCGTGCATCACCTCGCGCACGCGATCGTTCGGCCCCGCGAGCAGCATCATGCGCATGCTCATGAACCCCATCAAGCGCTCGGCCGTGTCGACCACGTACACCGCGTCGAGCGTCTCCGCCTCTTCGGCCCGCTTGCGGATCTCCTCGATCGCGTCGCTGATGCGCAGCTCGGGACGAACGGTGATGAAATCGGTGGTCATCAGACCGCCAGCGGAGGTCTCCGGCCAGCGCCGCAGCTCCTCGACGTCTTCTGCTGCCTCCGGATCGACCCGCTCGATCTCCTCCAGCAGCGGCGCGACCAGCTCCGGCGGCAGCTGGCTGAAGAAGTCGGCCCGCTCGTCGGCGTTCATCTCCGTCGCGATGAGCGCGGTCGACGCGACCCCCATCTGCTGCGCCAGCTCCCCCTGCCGATCCTCGCCGAGGCGCTCGAAAACCTGCGCGGCGTACTCCGTCGGCAGCTCGGTCAAGAGCGCCTTGGCGCGCTCGTCGTCGAGCTCCTCGACCACGTCCGCCAGGTCCTCCGGGTGGATCTCGTCGAGCAGCGCCCGAACCTCGGCCGGGTTCTCCCGCAGGAGCGTCTCGAGCTCCGGACCGATCAGCCGTGCCAGGCGCATGGCGCCGCCTTAGCAGAACTCGGTTCCGAAAAGTATCGCGTCGTCGAACGCCAGGCGCCCCGCGCGGCTCGAGCTGCCCGCTTCGGCCGCTGCGTCTCGCCCGGTGCGAGATCGAGCCCGGGGCCCCTCCCCGTCAGTTCACGAGGAACCACTTCACCCCGGCCTTGATTTCCAGGTGGAGGTGGTCCGCGTGCGGCTCGTCGAAATGGGGCGTGAGCATGTAGTGGAAGATCCGAAGATCGGAGGCCTCGCAGACGATGCTCAAGAGCTCGCGCCCGCGATCCCCCTCCAGCCTCCGCCCGCCTCGACCACAGGTCTTCTTGCCGATCGCCCCCGGCCAGTGCGGGCCGACCGACAACCAGCTCCCGTCGCGCTTGCGCAGCGCGCCGACATCGATGGCCATGCCTCCGGGGTGCCGCGTCTGCGGGGCGTTCGGGTCCTCCACGCGCTCCGGAGCCGGCCGATAAATCGTGAAGTGCACGAGCTCCACCACGTCGTGCTGGTACAGGATCCGAGTGAAATCATCGAGCGCCAGCGCCAGCCGAGCGTCCATGATGTCGAAGAACGTGTCCTTCCGCCGCTCTGGCGGCAGGGTGGAGCGGATGGTCACCCCGTTGAGCGGCCCGGCCAGCTTGATCGGCAGCCGAACCCCCGGCATCGGCGGCTTGGCGTGCACGTAGCGGATCCCGCGCTCCTCGAGCTCGAGCAACGCCTCCTCGTCGCTCAGATTCGCGTAGTGGTACGCCCGCGACGACATCGCCTCCTCCGGCGGCGGGATCACCAAATACGGGTTCGACCCCACCGCCAGCTGCGAGCTGGTCAGGATCGCCAACACCGCCAGCCAGGGGGCCCGCTGGGCAGGTCGAAAGCGCCGAGCCATCGGCGGGCACCTTTACTCAGGGGTGGCGGAAAAGGGAAGTTTGTCGGCAAGAGAACGGACGTTCAGGTCGGCTCCGCCTCCATCAACCGACGGAGCTGTCGGAGTTCGGTGCGCGCTGGCGCGGCCGGGCGAGCGACACGGCCTCCGCCAGCAGGGATCGGTCGACGACCACAAATGTTCCCAACCAAGTGGCGACCCCGATGGCGATGCCAAAAAGCAAATGCGGGAGATCGCCCCAACGCTCTCGCATCACGCCGTTGTACAGGAGCAGCACGGCCAGCACGACGGCAGCCATGAGCATCGCGGGTCCCAGAACTGCAACCATGTCCCGAACCTTGCCCCCCAAAAGCCTCACGACGACGATGTACATCGTCGGCAAAAAGATCAGGCCGTAAGCTACGGAATAGCCAATGGCGACGCCTTCGATCCCGTAAGGCACACCCGCTGCGATGCCGACCATGATCACCACGGCGTTGACGAGGCCAAGCAGGGCAAGGGACCGCGTTCGATTGGTGGCGAGGAAAACGGCTCCGAACGTCGCGCCGACCGGCTGCACGCTGCCGACGAAACACAAGATGGAGAAGACGCGAATGCTAGGCTCCCACTGGGGACCCCAAATGGTACGGACGACCTCCGGCGCCAGCGCGCCGAGGATGCCCATCGCCGGCAACGCCAACACAGCTACCAACTTGGCGAGCTTGCAGTAGGTACGCGCCATCCGGGGTCGATCGAGCTGAAGGGAGCTCAACACGGGATGCAGCGTAGGGTTCAAGATGCCGTTGATCGCCTCGAGCGGGTAGAGCATCAGCTGGTAGGCCCTGCCATAGAATCCGAGGCTCGCAGCTCCGAGGAAGCGACCGATCAGCGCTTTGTCCAGGTTCCGCGCCCAGTAGTTGATGGCGGCGAACGCCACGACGCCTCCTGAGTACCCAGACACTGCTCGCACCTCGTGCAGGTCCAAGGCCCGTGAGGGGCGAAATCGGGAGAGCAACAACCTGAGTATTGCGTTCAAGAACGCGGTCGTCAGTGTCTGCAGGACGAGCGCGAAGTAGCCAAAGTCCAGCAAAGCCCCCGTGATCCCCACCACGCCGCCCACGAGCGCGGCGACGACCTCCGCCAGGGCGATTTCACGGAACTTGAACGACCGCTCCAGCAGGCCATTGGGCACCCGTCCCAACGAAATCGCGACGAAACCGAGGCTCATGAGCGCCACGACGGGCGTCAGCCGCGGCTCCGAAAAAAACAGCGCGGCCAGCGGCGCCGCCAGCGCCATGAGCGCGGTCGTCACGGCGCCAACCCCGAGCCCGAACCAGAACAGGCTCGATAAGGCCCGCTGCTCGAGGTTGCGTTTCTGCACGACGGCCGTGCTGAGGCCGGCCTCTGCGACGATGTTCAAAAACCCGGATAGGACGACGACCATCGCGATGATGCCGAAGTCCGCCGGGGTGAGCAGGCGCGTCAACACCGCGGTCACCAGCAATGACACGACGGTATTGGCGCCTTTGCCGATCGCCGTCCAGACGACCGATCGCGACGCAGCCGCTCTCAAAGAACTGGGAGCATCCTCTGGGGCAAGGCGTATGCCTTTACTGATACCAGGCGCCGGCTCCGGCTCAGCCATTGGGCGCTAGGTAATAGGCGCTCTGACCGTTCGTTTCGCGACCGTATTCAAAGTCTTCGACGCGAAATCCGGCTTCGCTCAACGTTTCCTCGAAAAACTCTCGTTGAAACCGCACGCAATGCAGGGCTCCGCTCCAGTCCTGAACATAGCCAGGCGGGTTGATGGAATAATTCGGCACCCTGTCCTCGACGAAGGCGGTCAAGAAAACGCGGCCTTCGGGAGCAAGCACCCGTCGCAGCTCACCGAGGTAATTCACGATGTCGCCGTAGCTCATGTGAGAGAAGACGGAATACAGATTGATGACGTCGGCGGCGCCATCCTCCACGGGAAGCCGCACCTTCTCGCCGATGGCCTCTCCCTTCGGGTTGTAGCGTTCATTCGCGACGTCGAAATGGACGAACGTGAACGAAGGGTTCTTCGGCTGAAGGTGACGTTGACACCAGGCAATGGCGGGGGCGTAAACGTCGACACCGACGTAGCGGCGGATCGTACCGAGCTCGGCCAAGACACCGATAGCGAGTCGTCCCGGACCGCAACCGACGTCCAAAAGACGAGAACCCTCGTTCAGCCCGGCGTGCCGGACGAGCCGTTTCACCTCGAGGCGCGCCGATTTCAAGAAATAGGCGTCGTCCTTGAACTCGTCGCCGCAGAAGCGCAGCGAATGTGGCGGCAGCACGAAGCCCGCGTGGTGGACGGTCTGGTCGTCGCGCTTGACCTTCGCCGTGCCGCGGCGGGCGAGCTTTTTGATTTCTTGCTTCATGGCTTTGACGCGCTGGTCGATGGCGGCGCGGAATCTAACCTGTTTTGACCCGGCAATCAAAGGCGGTCGTCCCCGAACCGCCCGCCCCGACACGCCGCGCAAGGGCGTCGACAGCGGGCCGCCTCGTGATATACGACAGCTCCCGCCGCCAGGGCGAATCTACCGCGATCGCCGCGAAGCGGAGTTCGACATGCCGGTCGCCCAAGCCATCAACGACCCCTCGAAGGCCTCAGGAAACCGCGTCGTCATCGTCTGCAGCAACGTCGGCAACAACTGCATGGGGCGTGCATTGCTGCTCGGCGCGTTGCTCGCCCGCAGGGGAGACCTCGAGGTGAACGTCGTGGGCGTGAACCTCGGAAGTGACGTTTGGCCACCGAGCGCCGGGTTCGGCGTCCCGATCGCTTCACGACGCCTATCCAATGCGTTGCAGTACCCCGCGGCGGCCCGGTGGCTACGGTCGCAGCTCTTGGGCGCGCGAGTGATCGTCTCCAAGCCAATGTTCACGAGCTTGGGCTTGACGCGTCTGGCCGGCGTCGCCGATGACCACCTGCTCTTGGACATCGACGACTGGGAGGTCGGGCTGTTTCGCACTCCAGGTAGACTCAAGAACGTTTGGGACTGGGTCCGCCCCGGCAAGCTCAATTCTTTTTGGTCAACCCACTTGCTCGATCGCAGCGTCGCCCGTTGCCCGCACAGAATCGTTTCGAATCGCTGGCTCGAGGCACGCTTCGGCGGCACCCTGCTCCCGCACGTCCGTGACACGACGCAGCTGCGCCCAGACGCCGAGGCCCGCAACGCGACGCGGACGCGCCTGCGAATGGGGAACCGCTTTTGGGTCGGTTACGTCGGCACGATCCGTAAGCACAAGGGTGTGAACGACCTGCTCGAGGCGGTCCTGGAGCTCGGAGAAGGCTTCGGGCTCTACTTGGCCGGAGTGGATGAATCCCATGCCTATGCCGCCGATTTGGTGGCTCGAGCCCGGGCGGAGCTTGGTCCCGAACGCCTGCGCCTCGTCAACGAGTTTCCCTTCGACCAGCTCGGGTCCTGGCTCTCTGCAGCGGACGTGTTGTGCATGCCAAGCCGGGACGACGAGGCCGCCATCGGCCAGATCCCAGCGAAGTTGTTCGATGCCATGGCGATGGGGCTCCCGATCCTGGCAACCTCCATCAGCGACATGCCGGAGATCCTGGGCGACGGAGCTGGAATCATCGTCCCCCCTGCGGCTCCGGGCGCGATTGCCGACGCGATTCGAAGCCTGGCGGGCGACGCGCAACGACAGCAACGGTTCGGAGCCCGAGCGCGACAGAAAGCGGTGGATCGATACAGCTACGTAGCAGCGGCCGACCTGCTTTGGGAGGTCTTGTCGCAAGTCCCCGTCGCACTACCGCGCTGAAGCTTCCCGCATTTCCGTCAGCCGCTGCTCCACCCGCTCCATGATCTGGCGGATGCGCGAATCCCAATCGTTTTCGCCAGCCAGCGCCAACCGCCGCGCTCCGCCTCGCACCGGATCCGCGACGGCTTCCTCGCAGTGCCGCGAGAACTCCTCCGCATCGCGGGCAACACGCACGTCGTCGAAGTAGCCTTCGAGGGCGGGGAGTGCCGAGATCACCACCGGCTTGCCCGTCGCCAACAGCTCGAAGAACTTGATCGGAAAACAGTGAGCCGTGTACTCGTTCAAGTTGTACGGGATCACCGCCACGTCGAAACCTTTGACGTAAGCAGGAAGCTGCTCGTACGGGCGGTGGCCCAACAGGTGCACATTCTCGAACCGCTGGAGTCGCCGGTGGTTCTGGGAGGCGTCGCTCAGCCCAACAGGGCCAATCAGCACGATGCTGATGCCGGGTCGGCTCGCGGCGAGGTGCTCGATCCAGTCCACGTTCAGTTTGTAGTCGCTGACCGCCCCGATGAACCCCACGACGGGACGTCGTAGCCCGGCGATATCCTCGGGCACCCGAAGCTCGGGGTCGAGAGCGCGCCCAAAATGTGCAGCGTCGCCCACGTTGTGCGCCAAATGCGTGTGGTCCGGGTTCAAGGGTCGCTTCTTCTCCAGCAGGGTCTGACTGGTCGTGAACACCAGGTCAGCGGCCCGACAAAGCTCGGCCTCCCGCTGAATGAGCCAGCCCGGCGACCGGCGATAGTTGGGAAACTCGCTGTACTCGTCGACACAGTCATAGAGCGACAAGCGGTGCGGCAGATCGAGCGCAGCCTTTCCGAACCCTGGGTGATAGATCCAAAGGATCGAATCCGTGAGCCCCTGATCAACCAGGAAACGCCGTAGCATTCTCAGCCGCAGATCGAACTCCAGGAAAATGCGGGCCTGGGAGTGGGCGGGGAGCATCGCCGCCAGAGACGGGCGATAGATAGTGACGACGTGAACGCCGCCGTCGGCCTCGACGCTCGCCGAAAGCGGCAAGCCGGAGCGTTCGGAGCGGAACCGGCGCCAGGCGAACCTTGGCAGCGACGGCGAGCCGAAGTCGACATGGTAGACGCGGTGATCCCGAGCCAGGCGACTCATGATGTGCTGCTTGTTCGTCCACATGCCGTCCCGCCAGTTCTGAGAGGACAAGCAGACGATGGTGTGTCCGGAGAGCGCAGTCACAGGTGGGGCAGTCCTAGCACGAACATCCCCGCTCGTGCCGCCCCTCCGGAGCGACGACCGGTTTACCAGCCGAGAGCGCCGGTGAATCGGAGCCTCGTCGCACGCCTCGGCCGTCAGCGTGCGACGAGCACCGGCGCTGGGTGGCGGGCGCGCAAGCGCCGCTGCAGCTCCACTAAGAACACGAGCGCCGCGGCAGACCGCAACACCCTGGACGCCATCAAGACCCAGCGACCACCTCGACCGTGCTGCTCTTCGAGCGTCGATAGTAGGCCTGCCAGGACTTCAGTCAGCGCGCGGAACACATTCCCCGAACGAGCAAATCTCTCCAGCGGCGCACGCGACGTTGCAGTCGCCGCAGTTCGCTCGGTCGGCCAGCACCCAGATGCATCGCCCCCCGCACTCGCGATGGCCCCACAAGCAGCGCTTGACGACGCAGTCGCTGGCAGCACACATGGGTTCACCGTTCTCGATCGAGCAAGGCTCGAAGCACTCGGCCGGATGGCAGCCGTAGCGCGGGTCGTCCTGCCGCACGCACGTCTCACCGCAAGCCTTCCAGCCCTCTGGACAGCCAGCCTCGATGTGATCGGTCTCGACCAACAGCGAGCACCCGGCCGCCGCTAGCACGACGCAAAGCACCCACGTTACGCGGGGCAGCCGCAGGCTCACCGAGCTGCCTCATTGCAGGGCTGGAAGCGGTCTTGCCAAGCTCGAAAGATCGGCAGGCTGCCCTCCAGGAGATCCAGCACTTGCTGCGCCAACCGCTGAAAGTCTTCCAAGGTCTCGGCTTCGACGACCTGCTCCAAGCCGTCGGCCAGGCGCCGCTGCGGGAACGCTCTCGGAAACCAGCCAGAGGTTGCCAAGACCTTCGTGCGCGCCGGATCTTGGAAGGCGCTCCAACTCTCGCGCGCCCACGCGTCCAAGCCGTCGGGCGGCTCGGCGCGCCGCAGCGCCGGGATGGATCCCTTGAAGCGACTGAAGCGGAGCTGAGTCTCGAACTGCCCGAACGACCGCAGCAGCGCCTCGGTGTGCTCCGAATGGGTGATGTTCTTCGGCCGTGGGAAGGTGTCCGACGCGTACACGAAGTACTCCTCCGTACCCGGGAACGGACGGCGGCCGATGGCCGCTCGATCGGCCTCCGGGATCTCGGCGCTGGCCCAGTCGCCCATCACCACCAGGTCAGCGTCCGCCGACACGACGGCCTGTACCGCGAGGTCCCAGTCGTCCGCTTCGATGAAGGCGCCTGACAAGTACCACAGGCAGCCGAGGGCCCGCTGCATCGGAGCCCGCCACAGCGACGGATCTCCTCCCTCGAGCAAGGCCCTGTACGCGGTCTCCTTTCCGACGGCGAGCAAGAGGTTTTCGAAGGTCAACAGCGTGAGCGAGAGACCATCGCCGACGCTGATCGCGAGGTCGAAGGCGGGCCGCTCGGAGGGCGCCAACTCCGCGGCATTCTCGGGGCACAGGGAATCCATGGCGAAGCGTCGTTCAGCGTCGGCGACTCGATCCGTGTTGTAGTAAAGGAGGTTCAAGCGGTGGATGTTGACGGGCACCGCGAGGTGGTGCTCCGCGTTGCTCGCCTCCACGCATACCTGCCGCCGCACCTCCGGGTACAAGGCGTCGAGAGCTTCGCGACCCAGCAGACCGCTGACGTCCGTGAGCAGATTCCAGCTGTCCTGGGGTGAGGGCAGCGATCCGTCGAAGGGCCCATCCGCAGCGGGCGCGAAATCCACCGCCGCCCATTGCAGCAAATCGGCCCCGGCGTTCGCCTGAAACGTATTCGGAGGCACCCCTTGGAGCATCAGCGCTCCAAGATCGCCGCGCACCTCCTGCGAATCACGCCGGTAGCCGTTCCGAACGTCGATATCGGGTCGGCTGCGCTCGAACGGGCCGACCAAGGCGTTGAACGCGGCCTTCTCTCCACTGGAGTCCCACCAGCTGTACACCTCCAGCGTGGCCGATTCGCTATCCGGCGTGCACCCGAGCGCGATGAGGAAAGAGGCGGCTGTCGATAGCAGAAGGCGGCTCAAGGGACCCCCGGGGAACGGAAACGTCGCGCGCAACGGTGTACCTCGCGCGCATGGGGTGTCAACCGAGGCGGGGCTCGATCCACGCCGGAAGCCACACGCCAAATCGTCGCCCGACGACGTGACGGTGCTCGCGGATCGCGCCGACCGTGGTGCGCCGCGCAGAGCGGCGATCGCCAGCCACCCATGCGGCGTTCGCCAGGCGGTTCGCGGGGGATTCGCCCGCTTTCGGGCGACCCTGAGGTGGCACGCCCGCTGCACCGGGAGGGCGGCATGACGGCCACCGCCAACGCTCCCGCCACCATCTGCGGCAAGCCGCTCGGCCTCGCCGTATCCCATAGCAGCAGCCTGATCGGGCTCGACGCTCGCCCCATACGGGTAGAGGTGTGCTGCACGCGCGGGCCGTCGTTTTTTCAACTGGTGGGTTTGGCAGAAGCGGCCGTACGGGAGGCACGGGTGCGGGTGGCGAGCGCCCTGGCGAAGCTCGGGATCCTGCTGGACGAATACGCCCTCACCGTCAGCCTGGCACCTGCCGACCTACGCAAGAGCGGCGCGGCGCTCGACGTGCCGCTCGCGGCGGCGATCCTGGCCGCCATCGACAAGCTCGACCCAAGATCGCTGGGGCCGACGCTGCTGCTCGGGGAGCTGTCGCTCGACGGGAGCCTACAGCCGATCCGCGGGGTTTTGCCGCAGCTCGACGGGGCGCGGCAGCGCGGTTTCGCGCAAGCGATCGTCCCGTTTGGCAACGCCGCGGAGGCGGGCTTGGTCGGCGGCATTCGTGTCCGTTTGGCGCGCACGCTCGAAGAGGTGGTCGAGGGTCTCGCCGGCAAGGTCGAGCTGCCGGAGGCCCCGCGCACCCAGTTCGTCCCGACGCTCCAGGTCGGTGTGGGCGACCTTCGAGACGTGCGCGGTCAGGCGCCCGCGCGCCGCGCGCTCGAGATCGCGGCGGCCGGCAACCACAACCTGCTCATGATCGGCCCACCCGGCGGCGGCAAGACGCTGCTCGCGCGGCTCTTGCCGACCATCTTGCCGCCCTTGACCTTCGCCGAGGCGATCGAGACCACGGCCATCCACAGCGTCGCGGGTCTGCTCCCGCCCGAAAAGGGGATCGTCAGCGCGCGGCCCTTCCGAGCACCGCACCACTCGGTCAGTGAGGCGGGCCTGGTCGGCGGCGGCGACGTGCCGCGCCCCGGCGAGCTGAGCCTCGCCCACAACGGCGTGCTGTTCCTCGACGAGCTTCCAGAGTTTCGACGCAGCGCGCTCGAGGCCCTGAGGCAGCCGATCGAAGACGGCAAGGTGTGCATCGCCCGTGCCCGGGCGCGGGCCTGGTTCCCCGCTCGACCGCTGCTCGTGGTGGCTCTCAATCCCTGCCCTTGTGGCTACCGGGGTCACCCGCAGCGGAACTGCCGCTGCGGCAGGCACGAGTGGCAGCGCTACCAGGCCCGCTTGTCCGGTCCGCTCTTGGATCGGCTCGACGTGCACGTCCAGGTGCCCCCCGTCGAGGTAAGCGCGCTGACCTCCACCACCGTGGCCGAGAGCTCCGCCTCCGTGCGGGAGCGCGTGCAAGCGGCGCGGGAGCGACAGCGACAGCGACAAGCGCAGGGGTCGACCTCTGCCTCGACCAACGCGGGGCTCTCGCCGAAGGAGGTCGAGCACGCGGGTCAGCTCGACGGCGAAGGGAAACGACTGCTCGAGCGCGCCATCACCCAGCTCGGGCTGAGCGCGCGGGCGTTCGTGCGGGTGCTGCGCGTGGCGCGCACCATCGCCGACCTCGAGAGCAGCGACCGCGTGCGGGCGGCCCACGTCGCCGAGGCGATCCAGGGCCGCCTGCTCGACCGGGAGGGCGCGGTCTGACGTCGCCCCTGCGACCCGTAGCACCTCCCTCGCCCTGTCCCTTCACAACACGATGAGAGGAACGCCATGAGCAACGATGCAAAGAACAAGAAGACCGAAACCCCTGCGCTCGCCAAGACCAAACCGAGCGCGGTCAACGTCGAAAAGTCGAAGCAGGTCGACGACGTGTTGACGCGGATCGAAAAGGCACACGGCCGCGGCGCCATCATGCGCCTGGGCAGCGACGCCGCGGCCGAGCCCATCGCCGTCATCCCGAGCGGGTGCTTGGCGCTCGACGAGGCGCTCGGCATCGGCGGCTACCCGCGCGGCCGCATCGTCGAGATCTACGGCCCGGAGTCGAGCGGCAAGACGACGCTGACGTTGCACGCCATCTCGGAGGTGCAGAAGCTCGGCGGCGTGGCCGCCTTCATCGACGCCGAGCATGCCTTCGACGTGCGGTACGCCAAGGCCATCGGCGTCGACATCTCTCAACTTCTGGTTTCGCAGCCGGACAGCGGTGAGCAAGCGCTCGAGATCGCCGACACCCTGGCCAAGAGCGGCGCCGTGGATCTGGTCGTGATCGACTCCGTCGCGGCGCTGGTCCCGAAGGCGGAGCTCGAGGGTGAGATCGGCGCCATCCACGTCGGGCTGCAGGCTCGCCTGATGGGGCAAGCGGTCCGCAAGCTGACCAACTCGGCGGAGAAGAGCAAAGCCACGCTGATTTTCATCAACCAGCTCCGTCAGAAGGTAGGGGTCGTCTTCGGCAACCCCGAGACGACGCCGGGGGGCAACGCTCTCAAGTTCCACGCCAGCGTGCGCATCGACGTGCGTCGCATCGGCAAGGTGACGCTCGGCGAGACGGTGGTCGGCAACCGCACCCGCGCGAAGCTGATCAAGAACAAATGCGCCGCGCCCTTCACCGAGGCGGAGTTCGACATCCGCTGGGGCCTTGGCATCGACGCCCTGGGCGATCTGCTCGACATCGCCGTCGCGTGCGGCGTGGTGGACAAGAGCGGGTCACACCTGTCGTTCGGGGGCAAAGCCATCGGGCAGGGCCGTGAGAAGGCGCGCGACACGTTGGCCGCGAACCCCGAACTGTGCGCCGCCATCGAGCATGAGACCCGCGCCGCGCTGCCGTCCCACGCCCTGCGTCTGGTCGCCAAGAAGGCAGCGTGAGCTCCTGCGCGGCGCGGGGGGGGCGGGGGGCGGCCCCCGCGACGTTGTCGGGGCCGAGGACGCCGGTCGCGCCGTTGCCGGTGCC
>JAEZYZ010000518.1 GCA_023418705.1 Pseudomonadota bacterium
CCCCAATCCCAGACCCGCTAAAACTCGAGCCGCGCGCTCGGGCGACAACCGGTTGCGGAGCAAGCCCTTCTAGATCTAGAGCACCGAGCCGTGAGCGGACGCGAGGGTTTCCCGAAGAATCGGGGCGCTCACCCGGATAAGGGCTCCGACTCTTTGGGATCTGCGCGCTGGCAAACGGATCGGTGCGCTAGCGCCCCGCGGCGGCGGGCTTATGATGCGGCCCATGCAAGATGTGTATCGGGGCAGCTGGGCGCTCGTGACCGGGGCGTCGTCGGGGCTCGGGGAGCAGTTCGCGCGGCAGCTGGCGGCGCTCGGCAGCCACCTGGTGTTGAGCGCGCGCTCGGAGGGCAAGCTGCGCGAGCTAGGGGATGCGCTGAGCGCCGAGCATGGCGTGGCGTGCCGAACGATCGCCTGCGACCTGGCGCGCCCCGAAGAGCTCGATCGGCTGTTCGCCGAGATCGACGGGATTGGGGAGCCGATCGACCACGTCGTCAACGACGCGGGCGTGGGACGGGTGGGGCGCTTCTCCGAGATGCCGGCGGACGAGCAGCTTTACATGCTGCGCCTCAACTGCGAGGCGCTGATGCGCATCACGCATCATTTTTTGCCGAAGATGCTCGCCCGCGAACGCGGCGGGTTCATCCAGGTCGCGTCGACGTCCGCGTATCAACCGATGCCGTTCATGGCGACGTACGGCGCGACCAAGGCGTTCGTGCTGAGCTTCTCCTCCGCCTTGTCGGTGGAGCTGCGCGGCACGGGCGTGCGCATGCTGGCGCTCTGCCCCGGGCCGGTGGCCACCGGCTTTCACGAGCGCGCGGGTACGGAGCTGGGCGCCGAGCGGGTGGCGGCGCTGAGCGCCGAGCAGACGGTGGAGCGCGCCCTCAAGGCGTACGCGGCCGGTCGCAGCGTGCTCGTCCCGGGAGCGGTGAACCGCGCGCATGTCCTCGGCACCAGCATCCTCCCGCAGCGGCTCCTGGCGCGCGCGGTGGAACAGGGCATGCGCTGGTCGGGCCGTCACCCGGACGTGGCTCGCAAAAACGGCGGGTAGGCGTCCGCCGCTCGCGGCGGCTTCGCAGCACGTCACGATGGTCGCGGGACGCGAGCACAGTGAGCGGAGCCGAGCAAAACAAAACCTTCACGTCAGCTCGCTCAGCATCCGATCCACGAGCAATAGACCGCTCTCGAAGCGCTCGGCCTCGCGGGCGCGGCGGGTCAGCCGCCCGTCGGGCGTGAGCCGGTACACCGAGCCCTTCTGTGCCACGAGCGCCCCGATCTTGCCGCGGTCGAGGGGGGTGTCCTCGCGCAGATGGAGCGTGGCGCTCTTGGCGCTGGCTTCGCACCCGAGCACGCGCAGCGCGCGCAGCTCCGTCTTGAGGCGCATCAGCTCGACCAGGTGCCGCGCTTCGGGCGGCGCCGGACCGAAACGGTCTTCCATCTCGCGTGCGATCTCGGCCACCTCGGCCTCGTCGGCGGCGGACGCCAGGCGTTTGTACAGGCTGAGCCGCACGCCGACGTCGTCCACGTAGTCGTCCGGCAAGAGCGCGTCGGCGTCGAAGCTGAGCTCCGGATCCACCTCGTGCACCACCGGCTCACCGCGCAGCTCGTGCGTCGCCTCCTCGAGCATGCGGCAGAACAGGTCGAAGCCGACGCTCGCGACGAAGCCGCTCTGCTCGGCCCCGAGCAGATCCCCGGCCCCCCGCAGCTCCATGTCCAGCGTCGCGACCTGAAAGCCCGAGCCGAGCTCCGTGTAGCGTTCGAGCGCCTCGATCCGGCTGCGCGCCTCGTCGGTGAGCTCGCTCGGCGGCGGCACGAGCAGGTAGCAATACGCCCGCTCGCTCGACCGCCCGACGCGGCCGCGCAGCTGGTAGAGCTGCGAGAGGCCGAACAGGTCGGCGCGATCGACGATGATGGTGTTGGCCCGCGGGATGTCGAGGCCGCTCTCGACGATGGCGGTGGCGACCAGCACGTCGTACTTGCCGTCGACGAAGTCGAGCATCGTGCGCTCGAGCTCGGCTTCGCCGAGCTGCCCATGGCCGACGGCGATGCGCGCCTCGGGGATCAGGGCCGTGAGGCGGGCGGCGCGCTCGTAGAGCCCTTCGACGCGATTGTAGACGTAGAACACCTGCCCGCCGCGCGACAGCTCGCGCAAAATGGCTTCCTTGACGAGCGCCTCGTCCCAGCGTGAGGTCAACGTGCGGATGGCGCGGCGATTGACGGGCGCCGTCGCGATGATCGACATGTCGCGCAGCCCGCCGATCGCCATCTGCAGCGTGCGGGGGATCGGCGTGGCGCTCAACGTCAAGACGTCCACGCTGGCCCGCAGCTGCTTGATGCGCTCCTTGTGCCCGACGCCGAAGCGCTGCTCTTCGTCGACCACGAGCAAGCCGAGCTTTTTGAAGTGGATGTCCTTCGACAAGAGGCGATGGGTGCCGACGACCACGTCGACGCTCCCCTGCTTCAACCCTTGCAGCGTCTTCTGCTGCTCGGCCTTGGATTGGAAGCGGCTCAGCACGCGCACCTCGAGCGGGTAGCCGGAGAGCCGGCTCGAGAAGGTGAGGTAGTGCTGCTGCGCGAGCACGGTGGTCGGGCACAAAAGCGCGACCTGCCGGCCCGCCATGGCGACGCGGAAGGCGGCGCGCAGCGCGACCTCCGTCTTGCCGAAGCCGACGTCGCCGCACACCAGTCGATCCATCACCTGGTCACGCTCCAGGTCGCGCAGCACCTCGCTGATGGCGGCGGCCTGGTCCCGCGTCTCCTCGAACGGGAAGGTGGCCTCGAAGGCGGCGTAGTCGTCGTCCGCCGCCGGGAGCGGCAGCTTCTTCAGCGCGGCGCGCTCGGCGTACAGGCGCAGCAGGTCGTCGGCCATTTGCCGCACCCGGCGCTGCACCTTGAGCTTGGTCTTGGCGAACGACTGGCCGCCGAGGCGATCGAGCTTGGGCGCGCTGTCGCCCCCGGCGTATTTCTGGATCTGGTTGAGCCGATAAATCGGCAAAAACAGCTTCCCGCCGACGTACTCGACCGCCAGAAGCTCGACGCTCACGCTGCCGATGGTCTTGCGCTCGAGGCCGATGTAGCGCCCGATGCCGTGCTCGGCGTGGACCACGTAGTCGCCGGGAGACAGCGCGCGCAGATCTTCGAGCACCGCGCGGGCCTTGCGGGTGCGCGTCGCCGGGCGGTGCGCTCGCTGGCCGAAGATCTCTTCTTCGGTCAGCAGCACGAAGCCTTCGCCCGGCGCGATCACGCCGCGCGAGAGCTGGCCGACGTCGATCTGCAGCGCGGCCGCCGGCGCGCTGGCGAGCTCCGGCAGCCGCTGCACCTGGACGTCGCGGTGGGACAAGAGGGCCACGAGGCGATCGGCCTGCGTCGCCGCGCGCGCCGTGATCGTCACCTGAAGCCCCGCGTCTCTCCAGAGCGCGAGCCGATCCAGCAGGGGTTCGAGCCCGGCGTGTTTGCCGCCGGTGGTGCGCGCCACCTTCACGGCGCGTCCGAGGTCGGCCTGATCGCGGGTGGCGATGGTCGGCGTGTCGACGGCGATGAGCTCGTAGGCGTCGAGCGCGCGCGGCAGCTCGCTCTGTGAGGCGACGCCGCTCGGCGCGGCGGTGAGCACCGAACGCTCGCCGAGCCGCTCGGCGACGCGATCTTCGTCTTCGTAGAGCGCGTCGATCGGGAAATGCGGGACGCCGCGCTGGCGGGCTTGCCCCGCGAGCGCCTGCTCGAGCTCGGCGCGCAGGGCGCGCACGATCGCGCCCGGATCGTCGAGCAGCACGGCCGTCGACGCCGGGACGTACTCGAACAGCGACACCAGCGGGTAGAACGCCGGGAGGTAGCCCTCGCCGGCGAAGAAGCTGCGCCCGCTGGCGACGTCGTCGACGAGCGCTCGCGTCTTGGTCGACGGAAAATTCACGGCGTCGGCCAGGGCCTGCAGCTCTCGGCGGGCGCGCTCCTGAGCCCCGGGCGTCAAGACGGTCTCGCGCGCGGGGGGCAAGAACACGCGCTCGAGATCGTCGCGGGTGCGCTGGTCGTCGGGGTCGAAGCTCTTGATCCCCGCGATGAGGTCGCCTTCGAGCTCGACCCGCACCGGGCGCTCGGAGGCCGGCGCCCAGGCGTCGACGAGCCCGCCGCGCACGGCGAAGCTGCCAGGGTCTTCCACCACCGGCGCCCGCAGGTAGCCGGCGCGGCTCAGCCGCTCCGCCAGCTCGCCCACGTCGATGGCGTCGGTGACGCCCAGCTCGACGGCGCCTTCGGCGAGCACTCCGGGCGGCACCGTGCGGCGGCAGAGGCCCGCGGCCGTGGTCACGCAGAAGCGCCAGGGCCGCCCCGCCGCCAGGTGCGCGAGCGTGCCGGCGCGCAGCATCGC
>JAEZYZ010000010.1 GCA_023418705.1 Pseudomonadota bacterium
CACCCGGCTCGCCGCCGGACACGCCCGCGTTCCCCCCCGACGCGGATGCTGCGCCGCTGCTCCCGCCGGAGCCGCCGCCCCCGAGGGCCCCTGCGGCGCCCGAGCTGCCTCCCGTCGTGTCGTCCGCGAAGTCGCGCTCGGTCGAGGCGCATCCGAGCCCGATCCCGAAGAGCGCCTTCCACAAGAGGCAAGCCGCGAAATAGCGCATGGTAACGCCCGGTTATACGGGCTCGGGGCCCCAGCGCAACCGGTCGCCCGGCGCTCGGGTCGACGGCGCGGCGCGTTCGGCCTTCCACCGGAAGTCCGAACGACGCAGCGCCCAGCGGTTCGACCCGGCCCCTTCGGAGCGCGCTCAAACGATCTCCGGCGCGCTTCCGGCAACCGGCTACCAGGTGATCTGGTCGATGTACGCGGTGCCCGAGAACGGCGCCGCGCCGGAATACTCGAAGCGCGCCCCGACACGCTGGATCCCCTGTGGGCCCACGTCCGTCGGCAAGCTGAACGTGTACTCCGTGAACGCACCGCGATCGATGGTGGCCGGCGGCTCCGCCACCTCGGTCGAACCAAACCAGTCGTAGTGCGTGTAGCCGGCGAAGGTCAGCGCGTCGGCGCCGGTCGCCGTGGCGTCCGTCGGCAGGTAGACGTGCAGCGTGACTTGCTGGCCACAGTAGATCGCCGGGTGGTTGACGTAGATCTGCCGCACCGTCGCCTCACCCTCGTCGGGCGCGGGCAGATCCGTAAACGTCACGGCGAGCGATTGAGTCCCCGAGGACGCTTGATCCGTGGACAGCGCGATCGCCGTGTCCGTCGGCGCGACCCCGCCCACCTCGTCGATGGCGTAGGCGTCGGTGGTCTCGCCTTCGAAATCGTGATCGCCCGTGCCCGTGTCGATGGCACATTCCGTCGACCCGCCCGACACCGTGATCGCGTCCAGGTACACGACGGTTCCTGCGGCGATCGTGCCGTCGCCGCTGCCATCGCCGACCTGAATCCCCAAGACCTGCGTTCCTCCGGGGAACACGGTGTCGGGGACGGTGAACGTCCAGCTGTTCCACGCGCCTGCGACCCAGTCGTCGTTGCCAGCGTTGCCGTCGATATAGAAGCCTGGCGGATCTTGGTAGTTGTTGCCCTGCAAGAACGCTTGGGCGTACATGTCGTCGACCGGGAAATCCTCCGGCAGCCACAGGTTCAGCGTGACCTCCATCCCTGGCCAGATGGGTGGGCTATCGACCTGCACGGAGCCGTTGGCTTCGTCGAGGCCGGGCAGGGTGATCGCCAGCGACTGCGAGCCGTCGAGCGCCTGCTCGGTCGACACCGCCACCGTCACGTCGGTCCCGGCCGTCCACCCCTGCTCGTCCTGCTCGAAGTCGTAAATCGTCTCGGTGATGCCGCCGCCCGCGCCGGCCATCCCCGCGCTGCCTGCCATCCCGGCGGCCCCAGCGCTCCCCGCCATACCGCCACCGGTGCCGCCGGTCGCGCCACCGGTGCCACCCGTCGCGCCGCCGGTGCCGCCGGTCGAGCCGCCAGTGCCGCCGGTCGAGCCACCAGTGCCGCCGGTCGAGCCACCGGTGCCACCCGTCGCGCCAACACCGCCGGTAGCTCCGGTACCACCCGTGGCACCGATACCACCCGTCGCGCCGACGCCACCCGTGCCGCCTCCGCCGTCCTCGTCGTCGCCACAAGCGCCGACCGACAGCGCCAGCAGCGTCAAGCCGATCGTGCTTCTAAGAAGCTGCTTTTCAGTCATCACGCGTGCCATTCCGTCCTCCTCGAAGGCCCCTCCAATGGTTTGATCGGCCCAGGGGGCGTGGGCTCGCCGAGCCTCACTAAAGCGTCTCGGGTCGTGATGCAATCGAAACGCGCGCCCCAGGAAACGCGAAATTTGTCGGAATGGTATCGTTTTCAGTAGACCTGCAGCGTACGGCAGCGCGGGCGGGCGATCGAAAACTGTCACGCGCGGGCGCAATTATTTTTGCGCAGACGCTTCTCCAGCGCGCCGGCGCCGCCTTTGGCGTCGAAGCGGGTTTCGCGCCCCCCCGCGTCGCCCCTCGAAACGTCGTGTCCCCGCGTCACGCGCCCAAGCGTCGCGCCACCCACTGATCGACGCCGGGGCTCGAGCTCACGTGCCGCAAGCCGCCCTCGTCGACGAACAGCTCTGCCGGCAGGGCTCGCCCGTTGTACTCGCTCGCCATGGAAAACCCGTACGCGCCGGCGTCTCGGATCACCACCTGCTCGGGCGCAGGGTCGCCGATCTCGTGGACGCCGAAGTCGTCGGAGCTCTCGCACACCGGACCCACGACCCGGTAGCAGGCGCCTCCCGGAGCCCTGTCGAGCGGCTCGACGCGGTGTTTCGCACCATACAGCGCGGGCCGCAGCAAGTCGTTCATGCCGGCGTCGATGATGAGCCAGCGCCGGTCCCCGCTTTGCTTCGTTTGCAGCACCTTGGCGACGAGCACGCCGTGCGCGCCGACCAGCGAGCGGCCCGGCTCCACCAGGACCCGCAGATCGTCCAGGCGATGGGTGCGACAGAGCTCGAGCGCCCGGGCGACGAACGCGGCTGGGCGGACCGGGGCCGAGCCGCCGTAGTCGATGCCGAAGCCCCCCCCGAAGTCCACGAACTCGAGCCCCGCGCGCTCGAGGCGCGCCCGGGCTGCCTGGCAGAGCGTCGTCGCCGCGGTCTCGAAGTGCTCCGTGCCGAGCATCATCGACCCGATGTGCATCGACAAGCCCACGGGGCGGAGCGCATCCCCCGCGGCGTCGACACACTCCCAGGCGTGGTTCAAGTCAGAAATCGCGATGCCGAACTTGGCCTGGTCGTGACCGGTCGCGATGTGCGCGTGCGTGTCGATGCGCACCGAGGGATTGACGCGCAGCGACACCCGGGCCTGCCGGGAGAGGGCACGCGCCCGAGACGCCACGCGCGCGACCTCCGACACGCTCTCGACCTGGATCGCGTAGATCCCCGTCGCGATGGCCAAGTCCAGCTCCCAGTCCGCCTTTCCGACGCCGCTCATCACGGTGTCCTCCGGCAGGACCCCCGCGCCCAGCGCCACCCGGAGCTCGCCGCCGCTGACCACGTCCGCGCCGCCCCCCGCCTCGCGGACGGTGCGAACGACACTTCCCGCCGAATTGGCCTTCACCGCATAGGCCACCAGGTGCGGCGTCGCTCCGAAAGCCGCCACCAGCTCTTTCACTTCTGCACGGATGGCGGACAGGTCGTAGACGTAAGCGGGCGTTTGGACGCCAGCCTCGGCCATTAGGTCGGCCACCAGCGCCGACCCGAACCGGGCACGACCGGCGGCGTCTCGATGAAACCCGAACATGATTGCCTCCTTACCACGAGGCCCATGCCTGTGGCATGCTGGCCGGAGCATGGCAGTTCGCCGAGTAAAGATCGTTTGTACCATCGGGCCAGCCGCGGAGTCGGCGACCGGTATTCGCAGCTTGATTGAAGCGGGCATGGACGTCGCCCGCCTCAATTTCTCACACGGGACTTGGGAGGAGCACGGGCGTCGCGCTGAAACCATCCGCGCCGAGAGCGAAAAGCTCGGCAAACCGGTCGCTATCCTGCAGGACCTCTGCGGGCCGAAGATCCGCACGGGCAAGGTCGGACCGACCCAGGTGGAGTCCGGAGACACCATCGACCTCGTCGCCGGCGAGGTCGGCGACGACAAGACGTTGGCCATCGACTACGACGGGCTGACCGAAGACGTGCGCCCCGGGGATCGCATCATCTTGGGCGACGGCAACGCCGAGCTCAGCGTGGTCGGGGTGACCGGTGACCGGGTGCAGTGCCGTGTCGAGCACGGTGGGGCGCTGCGCGCGCGGATGGGAGCCAACCTCCCCTCCGCCCGCGTTCGGCTTCGGGCGCTGACGGAGAAGGACAAGAAGGATCTGGAGTACGGGCTGTCGATCGGCGTCGACTTCGTCGCGATGTCGTTCGTCCGCAGCGCCGATGACATCGAGGAGCTGCGCGACCTCTGCAAGAAGCATGGCTCCGTGCCGCCGATCGTGGCCAAAATCGAGACCCCTCAAGCGGTCGAGAACCTCGATTCGATCGTCCGGGCGGCGGACGCGGCCATGGTCGCGCGCGGCGATCTCGGGGTGGAGCTGCCGCCGGAGTTCGTGCCGGTGATCCAAAAGCAGATCATCATGACCTGCCGCACCCACAAGAAGCCCGTGATCGTCGCGACGGAGATGCTGCAGTCGATGGTCGAGTCGCCGCGGCCCACCCGCGCCGAAGCGAGCGACGTGGCCACCGCGGTGTTCGGCGGGACCGACGCGGTGATGCTGAGCGCCGAGTCTGCCACCGGCAAGTACCCCATCGCGGCTTGCCGTATGATGGACCGCATCATCCGCCAGGCGGAGGGCTCGAGCTTTTGGGAGCCGACGCCTTCGGAACCAGGCAGCACCATCCAAGACGCGGCCGCCCGCGTGGCGTGCAACATGGCGCGCGAGGTGGGCGCGAAGCTCATCATCGCGCTCACCGAGTCGGGCTTCACCGCTCGCCTGGTGTCCAAGGCACGCCCCACGGTGCCGATCATCGCGTTCTCTCCAGAGACGACCACGCTCCGGCGATCGGCGTTGTACTGGGGAGTGACCCCTCACCCCATCGAGGTGCACTCGGACACGGAGATCGAGGGCATCGTGAAGCGCACCAACGCCTATCTCATCGAGGCGGGTCTGGTCGCAAGGGGTGACCGCTACGTGATGGTGTACGGCGCGCCCATGGGCGTGCGCGGCTCCACCAACGCGGTGCGGGTGGAGGAGATTCGGTGACGGCGGGCCGGCGGGAGCACCATTCGGTCATTCCGTCGGCGGACCACAAACCAGATCTCCACAAATACGAGGTGTACGAGGAAATAGGTCATGGTGGCATGGCCACCGTGTACCGCGGCCACGACCCGCGCCTGCGCCGCGACGTGGCGATCAAGGTCATCCACCGGCACCTGCGAGAGAACCCGGAGATCTCCGCGCGCTTCGCCAGCGAAGCTCGGGCGGTGGCCAAGGTGCGCCACCCGAACATCGTGGAGGTCTACGATGTGTCCGACGCAGACGACCCGGAGCGCTACCTGGTCGTCGAGCTCGTTCGCGGCTTGACCCTGCGCCAGCTGCTCGCCGAGCGGGCGCCCCTGCCGCCCGAGATCGCCGCGGCGATCGGGCTCCAGGTCGGCGCCGCGCTCGGCCACGCCCACGATCACGGCGTCATCCACCGCGACGTCAAGCCAGAGAACGTGCTGGTCGAGATGACGCCGGCGGACGGCGCCCTGCGCTCGCAACAACGCCAGACCGGGCAGATCAAGATCACCGACTTTGGGATCGCGAAGCTCCTGGACGCGCAAGGCGTCACCTCGACCGGTCAGGTTCTGGGCTCCCCCGCCCACATGGCGCCCGAGCAGATCGAAGGCGGGCCCGTCACGCCGCGGTCGGACGTCTTCGGCCTCGGCGTCTTGCTGTACGAGTGCATGGTCGGCAAGCTGCCGTTCGACGGCAAGAACCCGGCTCAGGTGCTGCGACGGGTGCTCGACGGACAGTTCGCGCCCGCCGATCGCGCTCGGCCCCGCGTCGGCGTTCGCTACGCCGCCATCCTCGCGCGCGCGCTCGCGCACGTGCCCGACGAGCGCTACGCGAGCGTCGGGGAGCTATCGGAGGCGCTCGAAGCGGAGCTGCGACGCCTGGGCTTCGACGACCCGGACAATGAGCTCCAGGCCTACCTCGCCGACGCGGACGCCTACGTGGAGGACTACGAGGCGCGCCTGGTCTCCACGCTCGCGCGAACGGCGCGCGCCGCCCGCAAGAGCTCGGATGTGCCGCTCGCCGCCGCTGACTTCAACCGGGCGCTCGCGTATCGACCGGACGACGCCGAGCTCCTGGGCGCCGTCGCCGGCCTCTTGCGGCGGCAGAAGATGAAACGCTACGCGCTGCGCGGCGCCTCGCTGGCGGCCATCGTCGGCGCCGTCGTCGGTGCTGGCGCCGCGCTGCTCGCGCGAGCTCCCGAGCCGCCTGCCCCACCCGCGTCCACGTCGCGACGGGCCGCCGCAAGGCCCACCGCAACGGCTGCGCAGCCTCCCGTCCCGCGCACGCGAAGCGCCGAACCCGTGATCGCCCCCCCCGAGAG
>JAEZYZ010000136.1 GCA_023418705.1 Pseudomonadota bacterium
ACGTCCGGCACCCGCGGCGCTCGGGCGCGCCCGGCACCCGCGGCGCTCGGCGCGCCCGGCACCCGCGACCCTCGACGCGCCGACGCGCGGACGCGGTGGCAGTCCGACACGTCTGTCCGCGACCGGGAAGGCTGCGTTCCCGCTACTCCACGACGATGTGGCGGCAGCTGTTGTCGCAGCCGTCGCCGTCGATGCGGTTGCCGTCGTCGCAGTCTTCGCCCATCTGCAGGACGCCGTCGCCGCAATAGGCGCCGAGCTGGCAGCCGGGGCCGCACTTGCCGTAGCCTCCGGCGTTGACGCCGTCGTCGCACTGCTCGCCGACGCCGACGATGCCGTCGCCGCATTCGGGCAGGCAGTCGCTGGGCGCGGGGTTGAAGCCGCGCAGCTCGAGCTTGTAGCTCGACTCGGTCGGGTTGCGCTCGGCGTGGAAGACGGCCATTTCATAGACGCGGCCGGGCTCCAGGCCGAGGGGATCGCCGGCGGCGTCGACGGGCGCGTCGTTCAGCACGAAGGAGCCCTCGACGGCGGCGTGGGTCCCGCCCAGATCGATCGCGAGCTTGCCGGCGACGAACACCCAGACGTCGTCGTCACCAAAGAAGGTCAGCTCACCCGGTGCGGCCGGATCGTACTGGAACCAGTAGCGCACCTCGCTCGTGAACAGGAAGTTGTGCGGCAGCTCGTCCGTGCCGAGGTGGGTCAGCTCCGGATCGGCGGCTTCCGCTACCCACCCGCGACCGTCGACCGGAAAGAACAGCGGAGCCTCGAAGACGTAGGTGTCCCCGGTGCTGGTGAGCGTCAAGAGCTCCGGAAACGTCCGCCCGTGATCGCCGTCGCGGAACCAGGTGCCGAAGCTCTGCTGGCTCTCGATGTGGCAGGCGAGCCCCGTCCACACCGGCTTGCCCTCCTCGTCGAGGGTCGGCTCGACCAGTCCGGGGAACGGCAGCATCCAGTCCCCGCAGGAGCCGTAGGTGTGGAAGTCCGGGTGCCGGTAGGAGCCGGTCCCGTCGTTCTTGCCCCGCAGGTCCCGGTAGACGATCGGGACGTCCATGGTGTCCCCCAGCACGCCCGCGGGGGTGCAGGTGTAGCCCGGCTCGGCCTCGCAGCTCGACGAGCAGCCGTCGCCATCGCGCGTGTTGCCATCGTCGCACGCCTCCTCGATGACCAGCCCGTCGCCGCACTCCGAGGTGCATGGGCCCACCGCGCAGGTCGGCTCCCGCTGGCAGCTGCTGGAGCAGCCGTCGAACGGCAGGGTGTTGCCGTCGTCACAGCCCTCCGCGCCCTCGACGACCCCGTCGCCGCAGGTGGTGGGCGTGCAGACGCTCGGGCTGCCGTCGCACTTGTAGCCCAGCTCGAGCTTGCAACGACCGGAGCAGCCGTCAGCGTCGACCACGCCGCCGTCGTCGCACGCTTCGGGAAACGAGACAGCGCCGTCGCCGCAGACGGCGATGCTCACACAGGGCTCGCCGGGGGTCGCACACGAGAAGCCGACCTCTACCCGCAGGCAGTTGGCCGCGCAGCCGTCGCCGTCGGCGCGGTTGGCGTCATCGCAGGCCTCGTCCGGTGTCAGGATGCCGTCGCCGCAGTTGGGCGGTGCCGGCGCGTCGGGGTCCGTGCAGCCGTCGCCGACGCAGGGCCCCAACGTGCCGCCGTTGCCACCACCCGTGGGGATGCCGCCGTTGCCGCCGGTCCCCCCGCTGCCGGTGCTCGCGTTGCCCGATCCGCCCGCCCCGTCCGAGCCGCCGGATCCCGGCTCTGCCGCACCGCCGGCGCCGCAGCCTGCGCCGAGCGCGACCACCGCCCCCACCATCCCAAGCTGACGAAGAGATCTCACGCTTAGACCACCCTGTCCTTAGCTGCCGAACGAGCTCGATCTAAAAGGGTCGATGAAGGATAGCGCCTTTTCCGCCAGCTACCGCGGGGCGGGCGTGAAGCGCCACCACTTTGGGATGCGAACAGAATTATCGACGCCCGAGTTCGCATCTCGGTGTCGGATCATCTCAAAACGCGAGGTTGCTCGGGCCGGAACAGCCCACGAAAGGCCGCCCCGGCCGCGATCCACGGCCGGTGCCGCTCGAGCTCGGCCGCGTCCTTCACCGGCAAGAACCGGCAGCCGCCGCCCCTCCTCGGCACGTGCAGAAACCGAGACGGCAAGCTCGCGCACAGCTCGTTCAACAGGCGCTCGAACTGTACGGCGTTCGCCCCGTCCACCTGTTTTCGCACCGCCACGTCGCTGAAGCTCGGTCGCTGATCGAGCAGGCAGGCAGCGTCGATCCAGAAACTATTGATGTTGAACACCCCGACGCTCGCCGGGTCGAAGTCGGCGGGCAGACGCGGCTCCTCCAGCACCTGCAGCGCGCCGTCCACGCGGACCGGCAGCCCGCCTCGGTCGCTGGGGAGGCGGTCGACCACCTCCGACGTCACCGGGTGCCCGTGCGAGAGATGAAAGCCAAGGATCGCCGGGTCGAGCGTGCCGGCCAAGTTGTCGAGGTTGGTGATGAAGACCGAGCGGCCACCGGACGCCACGAAGCGGTGCAGCAGGCCGCCATCGCGCAGCGCATCGATCACGTCGCCATGCCCCGGGGCGTACAAGCTGGGTTGCCCGTCCTTGCAGAACAGCTCCCCGGACTCGGTCAGGCGCAAGGAGAGGCGCTGCGTGAAGACGCCCACGCGAACGGCGGCGCGCCGCTCCTCGAGCGCCCGCCGGATCGGCGCATCGGTGGCGTGACTGGTCATGAGCCACAGCGGCGGCAGACGACCGAGCGCGCGCTCGATCGCCGTCTGCTCTGCCAGCCGGAAGTCGAGGAACGTCTTGCCCGGCAAGGCCTCGACGAGCGCCTTGACCGCGCCCCCCATGCGCGTCGCCATCCCGCCCGCCAGCACCACGATCGCGCACTCACCGGCTTTCAGGGCAGCGAGGCCGCGCCACATGAGATCGGCGCGCAGGGGGCCGCCTTGCGGCGGCAGCTCGGTGATGTCCCCCGGCTCCGGCAGGTGGACCGCGCCGCTCACGCGGTTCGAAAAGCCCCGCCGCAGGCGCTGGGCGAGGCTCGTGAAGTGCGCCCGGTCGAACCCGTGCCGGTCGAGCAACGCGCGGATCTCGGGCTCGAGACCTTCGAGCTGCTGATCGATCGCGCGCGCCTCCTGCGTCACCGAAAGTGCTCCATCACCCCCGGAGCGGCGCGGGTCACGAAGACCGCGGGGCGCCGCCCGGTCTCGCGAGCGTACCCGGCGGCGACGGCGCTGGTGAACGGCTCGACGGCCTCCCGCGCCACCAAGTTCACGGTACACCCGCCGAAACCACCTCCCGTCAGGCGGGCGCCGTACACGCCCGGCGCCGCGAGCGCCAGCGCCACCAAAAGGTCGAGCTCGGGGCAGCTCACCTCGTAGTCGTCGCGGAGCGAGGCGTGCGAAGCGCGCATCAGCGCGCCGACCTCGGCGAGCCGGCCATTTTGCAGCGCTCGCGCGGCGGCGAGGGTCCGGGCAATCTCCGTCACGACGTGCCGGCAGCGCCGCCGCAGCGGCTCGGGCAGCCGCTCTGCGTGCGCCTCGAGGTCGGCGACCGTGACGTCGCGCAGCGCCGAAATCTTCGGCAGCGCCTGCTTCAGGAGCTCGACGCCCTGCTGGCACTGCTGGCGGCGCTCGTTGTACGCGGAGGCTGCGAGCGCGTGCTTCACGCCGCTGTCGCAGATCACCACGGCCGCCCCCGGGTCGATGGGCACGACCTCCGTCGTCAAAGAACGACAGTCGATCAGCAGCGCCCCCTGCTCCCGTCCGAAGGCACAGGTCCACTGGTCCATGATCCCGCACAGCGTCCCGACGTGGCGGTGCTCGGCGGTCTGACCCGCGAACGCCAGCGCTCGCAGGTCCGGCGCGTCCTCGCCCGAGAGCGCCGCCAGCGCCCGGGCCACCGCCAGCTCGAGCGCGGCCGACGACGAGAGCCCCGCGCCGCGCGGCACCTCGCTGGCGACGACCAGGCTCGCTCCAGCAAGCGCGAACCCCCGCTCGATCAGCGCCTGGGCCGTGCCCTCGACGTAGTCGTACCAGCGCCCGCGGCGCGCTGGGCCTGGATGATCGAGGTCGAGCTCCACGGACGCGTTCATCGCGAGCGAGCGCACCCCGAGCTTGCGGTCCGGGCGCGGCGCGGCGGCCACGTACGTGCGGCGCTCGATCGCCATCGGCAGCACGAAGCCGTCGTTGTAGTCGGTGTGCTCCCCGATCAAATTCACGCGGCCTGGCGCCGAAAAGATCCGGGGACGCAGCCCGTGCTCCCGCTCGAAGCCGGCCGCCAGCCGACCGAGGTCGACCGTCTCCGCGGCCGTCACGAGCCGCCCCGGGAAGCGATCACCGTCGAGCCCCACGCGGGCAGCTCGAGCACCTGCCCCAGCGCGTCGCCGCTCAGCAGGTCGGCATACGCTCCGGGCAACGTCAGGCGCTGCGCGGCGCCGCTGAAGTTCTGGAGGAACAAAAACTCCCGCTCGCCGCGAGCCCGACGTTGAACGGCCACCCCCGGAGGCAACTCACCGCCGAGCGCACGGGGAACGGACAGCTCGTCGACGAGCTGCGCGTAGAAGGCGCGCAGGAACTCACCCCCGAGCGCCGTCGCCTGATAGAAGGCCCGCCCCCTCCCGAGCCGGTGCTCGGTCAGGGCCGGGGTGCTACGAAAAAAATCCTCAGCGTAGACGGCCAGCGGGCGCGCCCCGCGCGGGTGCACGACCGCGCAGACGCCCTGCGCTTCGTAGCTCGGCTCGAGACCGCGCCGCAGCCCGTCCTCGGTGACCGTTACCCGACGCGTCACACCGTCGGTCAGCCAGTCCGTCTCTTCGTTCCAAATCCCGAAGACGTCCATCAGCCCATCCCCCGGGAAACCGCCGGTGAAGCAGCGGTTCGATGGGTCGACGTAGCCGGTGTAGTAGGTCGCGACCGCGACCCCTCCCTGCTCGACGAACCGCGCGATGCGTGCGGCGACGCCCGGGCGAAGCAAAAACAGCTGCGGCAGCACGACCAGGGCATAACCGCTCAGATCCCGGCCGCTGTCGATCACGTCGACGCTGACGGCCTGGCGCGCGAAGGCCGAGTAGTGGTCAATGCAAACCTCCTCGTACTCCTGCCGCGTGCTCTTGACCCCCTCGCTCGCCTCGAACGCCCAGCGCGCTTCCCAGTCGAACACCAGCGCCACCCGGGCTCGAGCTTCGCTGCCGATGATCGGCTCGAGCTTGTTCAAGCACGCGCCCAGCGCGGCCACGTCCCGAAAGACCCGCGTGTGTTCGTGCCCGACGTGATCGACCACGGCGCCGTGGAGCTTTTCGCCACCGCCGCGCCCCTTGCGCCACTGAAAATAGCAGGTGCCCTCCGCGCCGTGCCCGAGCGCCTGCAGCATCTCCGCCTGGTGCAGCCCCGGCCGCTTGAGGCGCACCGGGTGCTTCCACTGCGGCGCGTCCGGGCAGCTCTCCAAGAGCAGCCAGGGCCGCTCCGGCTTGAAGCAACGGTGAAGGTCGCTCTTGAAGGAGACCCGCCGGACCGTGCGCTCGAGCATGGGATCGTCCGGCGAATACCCCGGATACTGGTCGTCGGCCACCAGATCGACGGCGCTCACCAGCCGAGAGTAGTCGATCGAGGCAAAGGTCCCCATCAAGTTGGTGGTGCACGGCACGTCACGGGAGTGACGGCGGATCGCCGCGACCTCCCAGCGCAAGAAGTCGAGCACCTGGTCGGTGTTGAAGCGGCGGTGGTCGAGCCCGAGCGCGTCGATGCTGCGGTCGCGCGGGTCGATCTGCTCGAAGTCGGTGAAGGTGTGGCTCCAAAAGGAGGTCCACCAGGCCTCGTTCAGCGCCTCGATCGAGCCGTAGCGCGCTTCGAGCCACCGGTGAAAGCTCGCGAGACACAGATCGCAGTAGCACTCGCCGCTGTACTCGTTGGAGACATGCCAGAGGCCGAGCGCCGGGTGGGCGTGGTAGCGCTCGGCCAACCGCGCATCGATCTCGGCGACCTTCTCCCGGTAGACCGGCGAGCTCCAGCAGTGGTTGTGGCGCCCGGCGTGCGGCTCGCGCCGGCCATGCCGGTCGACGCGCCGAACCTCCGGATGCTTCTGCGACAGCCAGGCCGGCTTCGCGCCGCTCGGCGTCGCCAGCATCACCCGGTGCCCCGCCCGAGCCATGCGATCGAGCAGGCGGTCGAGCCAGCCGAAGTCGTAGCGGCCCTCTTCTCGTTCGTAGCTGGTCCAGGCGAAGATGCCGACGGAGAAGGCGTTGCACCCCGCGAGCTCCATCAGCCGGAAATCTTCGTCGAGGATCTCCGGCGTCCCCAGCCACTGGTCGGGGTTGTAGTCGCCGCCGTGCAGAATACGGCGGCAGCCGGGGATCAGGGTCGGCCGCTCTGACATGTCCGCTCAGCGCCAGGTGAACGTGATCTCGCTGGCCGACGCCTGGATGACCGGGCCGCCCGGATCGCCAGGCACGCGGGGCCCAGGCGACCTGGCGAGCAGCCGGCCTCCTCGAAGGTCGATCACCTCGGACGCCCAGGGGAGCTGAACCTCGAAGTCGCTGCGGCCCGAGTGGTTTCGCACGCTGACCTCGCGCCCGTCCTGAACCAGGGAGAAGCGGGTCACCGGCTCGCCCCGGGCGTCGCAGAGCTCCACTTCGGAGGCGGCGCTCCCGTCCAGCTTGCCGCACAGCAAGCGCACGCCGGCGGCGAGGTCGTAGTCGACGCGCGCCAGATCCGGTCCCAGCGGCAGCAGCGCGTTGGGCCGCACGAACAGCGGCAGGTCGAAGAAATCGTGCTCCTCGCTGAACCAGCGCGGACCGCGCGCCACCCTGCCGCTCAAGAGGTGCGTCCACTCCCCCGCCGGCAGGTAGTACTCCGAGCGCCGCTCGTCGAAGACCGGCGCGACCAGCAGCGCGGGACCGAGCAGGTACTGCCGGTCGAGCGCGCGGCAGCCCGGATCTTCGGGGAACTCGAGCAGCATCGGACGCAACGTCGGGATTCCGCGCTGGTGCGCGTCGAGCGCTGCCCGCATCAGGTAGGGCATCAGCCGGCATTTGAGCTGCGTGAAATGGCGGACGACGTCCACCGCCTCTTCGTCGTAGAGCCACGGGACACGGTAGGACGTGCTGCCGTGCAGGCGGCTGTGCGACGAGAGCAAGCCGAACGCCACCCAACGCTTGTAGACCGCCGGCGACGCCTTGGTCTCGAAGCCGCCGATGTCATGGCTCCAGAAGCCGAAGCCGCTGAGCGCCAGCGACAACCCGCCGCGCAGGCTCTCGGCCATCGACTCGAAGGTGCCGTAGCAATCGCCGCCCCAGTGCACGGGGAACTGCTGGCAGGTGGCCGTCGCGGAGCGCGCGAACACCAGCGCCTCCCCCTTTCCCCGCTCTTGCTCGAGCAGCTCGAACACGGCCTTGTTGTAGAGATAGGTATAGTAGTTGTGCATGCGCTCCGGATCGGAGCCGTCGAAGTAGGCGACCTCGGTGTCGATCTCCTCCCCGAAGTCGGTCTTGAACGTGTCGACCCCCATCTCGAGCAGGCGGCGCAGCTCGGCTTGATACCAGCGGGTCGCCTCGGGGTTCGTGAAGTCGACGTAGGCCATGCCGGCCTGCCAGCGATCGCGCTGGTAGACGTCCCCGTTGGGGCGCTTCAGCAAAAAGCCCCGCTCGGCGCCCTCGGCGAACAACCGCGACCGCTCGCCGATGTACGGGTTGATCCACACGCAGACGCGCAACCCCCGCTCCTTCAGGCGGCGCAGCATGCCCTCGGGATCCGGAAAGACCTGCTCGTCCCAGTCGAAATCGCACCAGTGGTGGGCCTTCATCCAGAAGCAGTCGAAGTGAAAGACGTGCAGCGGGAGGTTCCGCTCCGCCATGCCCTCGATGAAGCCGGTGACGGTCTCTTCGTCGTAGGCGGTGGTGAACGACGTGGTCAGCCACAGGCCGAACGACCACGCCGGCGGCAACGCCGGCCTGCCGCAGACCTGACCGAGCCGCTCGAGCACGAGCTTTGGATCCGGGCCATGGAAGAAGAAGTAGTCGAGGTCGTGCTCCGGCACCGCGAACTGCGCCCGCATCACCTGCTCGGTGCCAATCTCGAACGACACGCGCGCCGGTGAGTTGACCAGCACGCCCCACCCGCGGCTGGTCATGAAGAAGGGCACGTCCTTGTAGCCCTTGTCGGAGCACGTCCCGCAGTCGGCGTTCCACATGTCGACGCTCTGGCCGTTGCGTGGGAACGCCGAGAACCGCTCCCCCAGGCCGTAGACCAGCTCCCCTGGTCTGAGCGTGAGCTGCTCACGCAGAAACAGGCCGTGCTCCGGGGTGTCCATCAGCCCGAGCGCCTTGAAGGGGCTCGAGGTGACGAGCTCCCCCGTCGCAGCGTCGATCAGCTGAAGGCCCCAGGGATCGAAGGTGGCCACCAGCGTCACCCGCCCTGCGCGCACCCGGACCGTGTCGGCCGCACGCTCGATGGCGAGCGGCTGCTCGCTGACCCGAAGCTCGAACTGGGGACGCGCCGGCCGCCGGCCCTTGTAGTGCGTGACCCGGATCCTCAGCACACCGTCGTCGACGACCGTGACGCGGACCGTGAACCGGTGCCCCGCCAGCGTCGCCCAGCGCTCCTTCTCGGGGCGGCTCGACACGTGCAGCACGAGCTCACGGTCCGACACCGACAGATCGTCGACGCGGCTCAGGTAGGTGGGGGTAACGCCTGGGAGCATCCTCCAGGCGCCGTCTCCGAAGCGCATGCCGGTGACTACTCGGTGATGAAGCTCACGTCGTCGACGGCGATCTCGAGCGTGTTCGGCATGTTGTCATTACCGAGATTGATATTGATGCCGGAGAGGTTGTCGCCGGTGGCCGGCACCTCGGCGTCGCCGGCGGTGCCCGCGGTGAACATGCTCCAGGGCAACATGTGCTGCGTCCATTCATCGGTGACGTCGATGGTCACGTACGGAGAATTGCAAGCCCCCTCGGGACACGGTCCCCCTTCGGCGTCGCTGATCGTCTCGAGCACCGTGAGCTGGACGTCCGCCGTGCCGCTCGGCAAGCTCCCCCGAATCCAGAGCGAGATGCCGTCGAAGGCGCTGGCGTCGACGCAGCCGAACCACAAGCCCACGCCGCCGCCCCAGGTCTCGACCGGGATGCTGCCGTGCAGGGCCGCTGCGCTCGTCGCGTCGTATCCCGCGTCGATGGTCAGCAGCTCGCCGGGGTCGGTCGCGCCAAGATCATTGTAGGCGTAGGTGCCACCCATGACGCTGGGCGTCCCGAACGAGTAGGGCGTGTCGAAGGCTTCGGCTGCTTCGAAATCGGTGATCAGCGGGCTCTCGGCGGTCAGCGTCGTCTTGCCCATTTCGCAGGCGGGGACGCTTGCCGAGCTGCCTCCGGTGCCGGGATCGCTCCCGCCGCTGCCCCCACCGGTGCCGCCGGTGCCAGGATCGGCGCCGCCGGTGGCCGCCGTGCCCATCCCCCCCGTGCCGGCGCCATCGGGATCCGCGTCTTCGCTGACACAGCCGACCGCGGCCATGCAAAGTAGGGCGGCAGCGCACGCCGATCGCCGAGCTAGACTTCTCATTTTGGACATCTGCGTCACTCCTTGCCAAACCTCGAAAGACGGCCGCACCCCTCGTCTCACGACGGCTTCGGGGCTGCCCGAGGCGGATCTATACGCCGGCCCACCGAGAGTTCGACTCAAAGCTTGGACGTCCCGCGAAAATGAGACAAATGTCTCTCCTCTTGAGAATGGAGGGCGCCAGGTGTGGCGAAACGCTTGATGAAAATGAGAGAAAGATATTTTCTATCGAAGCTGAAGATCGCGCGCGCTGTGGTCAAAACCATTGCGGCCGCACGCAAGCCGGGACTACGGCTGCCTCTATGAGCACGCCTCCTTCACCGCTCGCCGCGAGCCCGCGCGTCGAAGGCATCCTGACGCGCATGAGCCTGCGTGAGAAGGCCGGGCAGATGAGCCAATGGGCGTTCGGCCACGCCGAGCTCGACATCACCGAAGCCGCCGTTCGGCAGGGCGACGTGGGGTCGTTTCTGAACGCGCCCCGCGACGAGCGGGATCGCCTGCAGCGGATCGCGATCGAGGAGAGCCGCCTCGGCGTCCCGCTGATCTTCGGCCGAGACGTCATCCATGGTTACAAAACCATTTTCCCAATCCCGCTCGCGCTCGCCTCGAGCTTCGATGAAGGCATCGTCGAGCAGGCCGCGACGGTGGCGGCGCGGGAGGCGGCTGAGGCCGGCATCGATTGGACCTTCGCCCCGATGGTCGACATCTCGCGCGATCCGCGCTGGGGCCGCATCGCGGAGAGCCTCGGCGAGGATCCTTACCTCGCGGCGCGGCTCGGCGCGGCGCTGGTGCGGGGTTTTCAGGGATCGGACCCGGCGGCCCCCGATCGCGTCGCCGCCTGCGCCAAACACTTCGCCGGCTACGGCGCCTCGGAGTCGGGCAAGGACTACAACACCACCAACCTACCCGAGCGCGTGCTGCGCGACGTCTATCTGGCTCCCTTCAAGGCCTGCGTCGCGGCTGGCGCCTTGACGCTGATGTGCGGCTTCAACGACCTGGACGGCGTCCCCGCGTCGGCCAACGACTTCATCCTGCGCCAGATCCTGAAGGCGGAGTGGGCGTTCGGGGGCTTCGTGGTCAGCGACTGGGCGTCGATGACGGAGATGATCCAGCACGGCAACTGCGCCGACGAGCGGGAGGTCGCCGAGGCGGCGGCGAAGGCCGGCGTCGACATGGAAATGGCGAGCCGCGCCTATATCGAGCACCTACCCGGGCTGGTCGAGCAGGGGGTGGTCGCGATCGAGCACGTCGACGAGGCGGTGCGACGCATCCTCGCGGTCAAGGAGCGGCTCGGCTTGTTCGACGCGCCGTATTCGAAGCCGCCCCCCACGACGGTCGCGCTCTGCCCCGAGCACCGCGAGGCGGCGCGCCGGGCGGCGGCGCGGAGCATCGTGCTGCTCAAGAACGAGCCCCAGGTGCTCCCGATTTCGGCGAACGTCCGCGACATCGCCGTCATCGGCAGCCTCGCCGACGACGGCCACGAACAGCTCGGGTGCTGGGCGTTCGATGGTTCGGCCAGCGACGCGGTCACCGCGCTCTCGGCGCTGCGCGAGCGCGTCGGGCCGCAGGTTCGTGTTCGATACGCCAAGGGCCTCGAGAGCAGCCGGTCGAGCGAGCGCGAGGGGTTCGCCGAGGCGATCCGCGTCGCCGAGCAAGCCGACGTGATCCTGTATTTCGCGGGTGAGCCCGCCAACCTGAGCGGCGAGTGCCGCAGCCGCGCCTTCATCGACCTCCCCGGGGCTCAAGCCGAGCTCGGGGAACGGCTGGCGGCGCTCGGCAAGCCGGTGGTGTTGGTGTTGATGGCGGGACGGCCGCTCACGGTTGGCGCCCTGGCCGCGCGCTGCCAGGCCGTGCTGTGCGCCTGGCACCTCGGCACCATGGCGGGGCCAGCGATCGCGGACGTGCTGCTCGGCGGCCTGTCACCGTCCGGCAAGCTGCCGGTCAGCTTCCCACGCAGCGTCGGCCAGATCCCCATCTACTACGGGCACAAGAACACCGGACGCCCCGCCCGGCGACAGAGCCGGGGCATTCCGATCGGTACCCCTCTCGATCCGACCGATTTTGACTCGAGCTACCTGGATGTCGAGGTTTCCCCAGAATACCCGTTCGGGTTCGGGCTCTCCTACACGCGCTTCGAATACAAGGACGTCACGGTGTCGCCAGCACGCGCGACGATCGGCCAACCGATCCAGGTGCGCGCCGTGGTGAGCAACGTCGGGAGTGTCGACGCGGAAGAGGTCGTGCAGCTGTACGTGCGGGATCTGGTCGGCTCGGTGACGCGGCCCGTGCGGGAGTTGAAGGGCTTTCAGCGGATCGCCCTCGGCGCCGGCGGCCAGCAGACGGTGGTGTTCACGCTCACGGAGCAGGATCTGGCCTTCTGCGGGCGTGATCGGAAGACCCGGGTGGAGCCTGGCAGGTTCCAGGTTTTCGTGGGAGGAGACTCGAGCGCGCCGCTCGCCGGCGAGTTCGATCTCGAATGACGGAAACGTCAGCGTCGCTCCCGGGATGCGCTGGATCGGTCTGCCCGCCTTTCAGAGGAACCCATGATGTGGATGACACGGCCTGAGTTGGGATATCGAGTTGGTCTAGAGCGACGGACGGGTTGCAGCGCAAACCGGTCTGGCAAACGGATCGGCGCTCTCGCCGGCGCCGTTGTGGCGGCCGTCTTGGGCGCCGCCTGCGCCGCGACCCCGGCGGGCGCCTCGGACGCGAACCTGGCGCAAGCGCAGCAACAGGCCGCGCTGGGCGCGAAGTTGTTTGACGCTCACTGCTCCAGTTGTCACGGCGACCGCGGACAGGGTCAAGCCGGCGGCCCGACCATCATCGGGGCGGGCGCGTTGCCCACGTACTCACGCAACGATCTGGGCGCGTCGCCGGTGACGACCGATCCCATCCAGCTCCAGATGCGCTCGCAGACGCAGCCGCCGGGCGGCGTCTCGAAGCGGATCCCCTTCCGCACCGCCGCTGATGTGTACCAGTTCATGAGCCAGCACATGCCGCTGCCACAGGAGCGCGCTGGGACGCTCGAGCCGAAGGAGTACTGGGCCATCCTCAACTTCATGTTGATCGCGCACGGCATCGACGTCCCCGAGGGCGGCGTGGACCCGGGCAACGCGAGCACGATCCAGCTCTGAAACGGAGCAAGGCGTTCACTGGAAGACCATCAGGGCCTTCGGCCCACCTCGAGTCAGTGAAGACGCATTGCACGACTGAGACAGCGAGCTGTGTCGACCAGTCTGGCTCGGAGATTGTTTACAGAAAGGTCGGAAGATCGGAAGGGGGACCGAG
>JAEZYZ010000143.1 GCA_023418705.1 Pseudomonadota bacterium
CGGAAGCGCGGACGGGGCCCCGACGGCGGCGGCCCCCGATCGGAGTCGAGCTCGGCGGGGCGACTCGCCACCGTGGTGGCTACCGGACGCGAGGATCGCGTCGGGCTCAACCGTCGAACTCCCCAAAAATCTTCCGTCCTTACGCCCTTCCTGTGAACAAAAACAGCGGAGCCCGTCGCGGCGGATTCCCCCGTGTTTTCGCTCGCTTCGAGTCTCGTTTCGTATCGGAGTCGATCTCGACCGGCGCGACGTGAATCGCTGTGACGACCCCACGCACCCACGCCCGCTTCGGACCCATCCCCAATCCAAAATCTTCCGCTCTTCCGCGCCTTCCTGTGAAAATTCAAGCGGAGCTCGTCGTGCCTACTTCGGACCTCGATTTCATAGGAGATCGGAAGAGCGGGAAAAGGACGGCGTCGTCGGTTCCCGATCGGGGCGGGCGGTCACTCGTTGCCGGCGCGCAGGTAGCCGCGTTTCATGAGCGACAGCACGATCTGCGCGGTCTCAAGGTCGCTGGTAGCGGCGCGATCGAGCAGGACGTCGATGCTCGGACAATTGAGCGATAGCTGCAGGACGTCGAGGTGGGCCGGCTCGAGCTCGTGCAGCGGGGCTTCCAGCGGGGTGCGCAGAAAGAGCCGCTGATCGAAGGGGGGCAAGTTCTCCTTGATGGCGGCCAGCTCGTCCTGCTGCCGAAACCCTTCCATCAAGATTTCCTGCACCGTCGCGTCGAGCGGCTTGTCGAACCGGCGCGAGTCCGGCGGATCGAGCTCGAAGAAGCCGCGCTTCCAGCCCAGCATGCGGTAGACCGCTTTCAGCGGGGCCAGCTCGGGCTGTCCATCGATCGCGGCGTAGTGGACCCGTCCCTCGTCGAGGTAGATGCGGCCGATCCGCGAGTCCGTCCGGATCAAGAGCACACCGCTTTTGCGAGAGGCTCCGAACAGCTGCATCAAGTCCGGCAGCGCGATCTCCTCGAGGTTGCCGGTCATGCGCGGCGCCTCTTCCGCCGGCCGACCGCCTGTTCGCTGCCTGACGGTGGCCCGCCGCACGGCCACCGACTCCAGGTTCCGCCGGGACTCGGCGTCGGCCCCGAGCGAGACGACCTTGAGGATGCTGGTCCCGATCAGGATGCGGTCGCCTTCCTTGAGCTGGACCCGGTCGATGCGCTCACCGTTGACGAAGGTCCCGTTGGTCGACCCCAGGTCCTCGATGAAGATCCCGCCGGGCGTCACCTCGATCTGCGCGTGCTTGCGCGAGACCATTTCCTCGACCAGGACCATGTCCAGGTCGCTCGACCGCCCGATCACGATGTTCTGGCCGGCTTCGAGCGGGAACTCGCCTCCCTGGTACTTGCCAGAGATGAAACGCAAAGCGAGGCTCGTTCGAGAGGGCCTTGGCTGCGAGGTCGGCGCGGTTCTGTCGGGCATTTCGGTGCGTCGGAGCCCACAGCGGTGCCTGCCACGACGCGCAGGTCCGTGGCCAAAAAGAATAGGCTCCGCCAATACATACGGTCAAGCGCGCCGGCGGTCGAGTCTTTCGAGTGACGTCCGTCGTCGCGCTCGAGGGGCCGCTCGGGCGCGCCTGGACAGCCTCTCTAGGCGGGTTTGCCGACGGGCAACTCACCACCCGGCTTTGGTTCTTCGGGCGCCGCGGGGGCCGCTGCGGGCTCCGGACGAGGCGGCGAGAGCGCGCCCGCCGCGCGCGCCCCGGCCAGCGGCTCGGGCGCCACGGGGAGCAGGACCGAAAAGGTCGCGCCAGCCCCGGGCTGCGACGCCACCTCGATGCGCCCCCCCATTTCCTGCACCATGCGCTGGCTGATGGCGAGCCCGAGGCCGGTGCCCTTGTCGCGGGTGGTGAAGAAGGGGACGAACAGGTTCTTCAGCACCTGAGGTGCGATGCCGGGGCCCTCGTCGCGAACCGTGATCTCGACCCAGTCGCCGCTGCCGGCCGATGTGGGCGCCGACGGTTGGCGCCCGGGACGGCGGCGGGTCGCCACCACCACCCGGCCCGCGCCCTTCATGGCTTGGATGGCGTTGTGGATGAGGTTCATCAGCACTTGCCGGAGCTGCTCGGCGTCCGCGCGCACCTGGGGCAGCTCTGGGGCGAGCTCGGCCTCGATGCGCGCCGCCCCGCGCTCCGAGCTAAGCACCTGAAGGGTACGGCGAATGATGCCGTTCACCTCGACGGCGCCCGGGTTGCCCTTGGACGGGCGCGCGTAGTCGAGCACGGAGCCGACGACGCGATCGAGCCTGTCGACCTCCTCCAGGATGATGCTCAGAAACTCGTTGCCCTGGGGCGATGCCTCGACGGGCCCGGGCTCGGCGAGCAGCTGCGCCGCGCCTTTGATCGCGCCGAGCGGGTTCTTCACTTCGTGCGCCAGACCGGCCGCCATCTGCCCAAGCGCGGCCAGCCGATCGCGCTCTTGCATGCGCCGGTACTGGCGAGAGTTCTCGATCACGACGCTGATCTGCACCGCCAGCGACTCGAGCAGCGCGATCTCGTCGGGCGCGAACGCTTCGGTGACTCGATCGTCGACGACCAGCAAAATGCCGGTGAGCTCCTGGTCCTCGCCGCGGATGCTGACGCACACCGCGTGTTTGAAGCTGCCGAGCAGCTCCGCAGCGGCGAGCAGGCGTTCGTCGGCCTCCGCGCGGCGGGGCAACCCCGCGCGGCGGTGTTCGCTCGCCTCGATGGTCAGCTGCTCCAAGCTGAGCGAGGACGTCGCGCCCCATTTTTCGATCAGCGGGCGTCCCGTCGCGCCGTCGAGCCGCGCCGGAGCCGCCGGCCCGAACGAGGCGCCGAGCTCGAAATCCGGGCCGATCGGATCGCGCAAGTAGAGCGCCGCCCCCGTCGCGCGCCGCGACTCTTCCAGCGCGGACATCACGATCTGCAGCATCTCCTCGACTTGCAGCACGTGGGTCAGTTGACGGCGCGCGCGGCTGACGGCGCGCTCCAGATCCACCCGCTCGCGGAAGAAGGCCTTGTGGATGTAGGTGTTGGCCTTCTCGCGCAGCGGCTCGAACAGCACCAGGATCACGATGGCCGCCAAAATCGCGCCCAGGTACATGGTCTCGAAGCCGCCGAACAGCACGACGAAGACGTAGAAGATGCCAGCGAGGCAGAAGGCGAGCGCGGTCGACACCAACAGCTGCCCGAGGATGTCGTAGAGATCGACCAGGCGTTCGCGCGTCATCGACTCCGCCAAGACGAACAGGAAGACGATGCTGAGCACGGCGCCGACCGGCGGCAGCGGCGCGCCGATGAACCAGAGGAAGTCCGCCAAGCTGAAGGCAGCGGCCAGCGCCCCGATGAACACCAGAAACCGCACCCGGCGCTGGATGGCGCGCGAACGGCTGCGCTCGCCGCGCAGGGCGAGCGACCAAAACCCCGCGGCGAGCAGCCCGAAGACGTAGGTGAAGATCACGCCGCGGACCCAGCCGTGGCTGTGCTGCGGGGACACGGAGAGCAACAGCACCGGGACCATCAGCAAGCCGGCGACGCGCAGCAGCGGGGCGGGGCGGCGCGGCTCGGGGACGAGCGCTTCGAACAGGTGCAGCGCGAACTGCGGGAGCAACACCGCGAGCACCGCCGTGAACCGAGCCCACACGTCGGCGCGCACCCACTGGTACAGCCACTGGGCGAGGTACCAGAGCCCGATGTCCGCGGCGAAGGCGGCGAACAGCCACTGCGCGCGCCGCGGCCGTCCCCGAAGCAAGATCGAAACGGCGATGGCGAGGGCGAGCGCGCCGCAGAACAGCGAGGTGCGCGTGCGCAGATCCACGGCGCCAATCTAGCACGCTCCTCCGGAGCACCCGTGGCCATCGCCGCGAGGCCACCGACCGCTCGGCCGCGGGCAGCGAGGGCGTCAGCCGCGGTACAGATCGTGTTCGTCGATGTAGTCGAGCACCGGCGCCGGCACGTAGAGCGACAGCTCGCGGCGGCGCTCCGGGTCCTGGCGGTCGGCCAGAAGCTCCCGCACGCGGGTGGAGGAGATCTCCGGCAGCACCGGGGGCGGCGCCCCCGCAGGCTCGAAGCCGGCGCGGCCGAGCACGAACGGGGGCGCGATGCGACGCACCTCATCGAAGGCGTGCCACTTGCCGGTCTCCGAGAGCAGATCGGCCCCGATCACGAGCCGCAAGCGCACGCCCGGCCGGGCGCGGACCACCGCCTGCAAGGTGCGCAGCGTGAGGCTCGGCACCTCGAGGTCGCGCTCGATCTGTGAAACCTCCACCCCCTCGATCGAGCGCATCGCCAGCTCGCACATGCGCACCCGGTGCTCATAGCTGGTGAGCGGTTTATCGAAGGCGTGCGCGTACACCGGCACGACCAGCACCCGCTCGAAGCCGATGACGGCGCGCAAGTACGCGGCCGCCAAGACGTGCGAGACGTGCGGCGGGTTGAAGCTTCCGCCGAAGAACGCCACCTCACCGCGATCGGTCATCGCCGCCTCTCCGCCACCCGCAGGTTCGCGCCCCGCCAAGTGCTGAGCCGCTCCGAACGGTCGAGCGTCAGGTCTCGATGGTAGAGGTCGAGACCGATGCCGTCGTCGAGCTCGTCGAGCACCATCAAGCCGTGGCTGGACAGCGCCCCCGGGGAAAGAAACCAGCGGCTCCCGACCCGTCGAATCATCGGCGCCGCGCCGTTGCCGAACACCAGCACCGCGGCGGGCAAGATGTCGTCTTCGTCGAGGTCTGCCCGGTCGTGCACCAGCACCACCAGCTTGCCGCAGAGCAGCTCGACGCTGCGGCTCCGGCGGCTCGGCAGCGCCTCGAGCACCCGCAGCGCCGAGCGCTCGCGCTCGGCCTGCACGAAGGCTTCGATCTCTGCCGGCGTCGCCTGCAGGCAACGCCGGGCGGCGCGGGTCCACAGCTCGGAGTCCGCAGGGCTCGGGCCAGCCAGGCGCTCCGCCCACTTCAGCACCACGCGCTCGAGGGCACCGTCCGCATCCAGGTACACGGCCCGGTCGACCTTCGCCTCCTGGATGCAGAAGCGGGCGACGCGCTCGAGCGCTCCTTCGTCACCCAATGCCGGTCCGACCAAAGCCAGTCGCATCCCGAAGGCTACGCTAGCACGCTCGAGCCGCCGGCACGCCGGAGGCTGACAAGCCGGTGAGACCGGCTCTATTCTCCCCGGGAGATGCCTCGGCGGCTCGCCCCCATCACCCAGCCGGTCCGGCTGCTGCACGACGGCAACGAGGTGATCGCCGAGCGCGGCGAGCCGCTCGCGGCCGCGCTGCTCGGCGCCGGGCGGCTATCGCTCGCGCGCAGCCCCAAGCTGCACCGTCCGCGCGGTCCCTATTGCCTGCGCGGGGCGTGCGACGGTTGCCTGGTGCGGGTCGACGGCGAACCGAACGTCACCGCCTGCCTGCGGGCCGTCCGCGGGGGCGAGCAGGTCGAGACGCAGAACGTCCTCGGCTCCCGCGAGCTCGACCTGCTGCGAGCCGCCGATTTTCTGTTCCCGCACGGCGTCGATCATCACCGGCTGTTCGCTGGCGTCCGCGGCGTCTCCCCCCTGCTGCAGAAGGTGGCGCGCCGCGTGGCGGGTCTCGGCCAGCTCCCGGAGGGCCCCGCGCGCCCGGGGACCTTCGCGCGCGTGCGCGCTCGCGCGCTGATCGCC
>JAEZYZ010000171.1 GCA_023418705.1 Pseudomonadota bacterium
CCTTCGGCGATCTCTTCCTCGAAGACATCCGCGCCTACCGCGAGCGCCAGCTCGCCGGCACTGGCCTCGATCCCCTCTTCCCCCTGTGGCAGATCCCAACGCGCGATCTCGCCCGCCAAATGCTCGCCGGCGGCGTCCGCGCCCACCTCACCTGCGTCGATCCCAAGCGCCTCCCGAAAACCTTTGCTGGCCGAACGTGGGACGAAACCCTGATCGCCGAGCTGCCCGGCGACGTCGACCCGTGCGGGGAAAACGGCGAGTTTCACACCTTCGTCTCCGCGGGCCCGATGTTCGCCGCGCCGCTCGAGGTGCGCGTCGGGCAGGTCGTGGAGCGGGATGGGTTCGTGTTCGCGGACGTGCTCACCTCTGCCGCCCCGCGCTCGGAGTGAGCGGACCCATCTCCGCAATGCAGGTACCCGGCAGCCCCCCGGGTGAGGACACCGAAGCGCTTGGCGCCTCGGCGTCCTCGGGTGGCTCACCTCAGAGCCCGGTGCAGGTCGGCGGCACGAATGGCCCCGTCAGGTTGCCTCCAACGGAGAAGTTGAAGGTCGCGCCCGGGGCGAGCTGACCGCTCCAGGCGTAGGCGTTCGAGACGACGACGCTGCTGCCGTTCTGCTCGAAGTTCACGCCGGACGAGTCCCACAGGTCGGGCGGCGCGTCGAAATCGAGCCGCACGTTCCAACCGGTGATCGGCTGCCCGCTGATGTTCGTGACGCTGATCGTCGGGTACACGAACCCGATGCCCCACTGCTGCGGCGGCCCGAGCTCACAGCGAACCTGAGGCGCTGGCGCGCTGGCGCTGGCGCCGCAGGCCGCCTGGTTGCAGGTGGTGAGCACCTCGATGTAGACCGGCCGCCACCGTTCCGCGAAGGGAATGCTGACGGAGCGTGTCCCTGGAGACAGGAACAACGGGTTGCCGTCGATCACCACATCGACGAGCTCATAGCCGTCTTCCAGCTCGAACTCGAAGCTCCAGTCGGCGGTCAAACCGCTGACGAAGGTGGGCTCGCTCGGGTGGTGGTTGACGGAGGTGACCCCTTGCGGCCGGATCGCCTTCACGCCTTCCGAGGGGACGATGGTCGCGCGCCGCCAGTAGCCCGGATCGTCGCAGTTGCCGAGCAGCTTCCAGGCAGCCGCTTTGCGGTAGACCAGCGCTCGGTTCGAGTAGATGGGGATGTCCTTCTCGACCGTCGCGAACGCCTCCGCGCCGTCGAGGATCTGACGGCTCGCCGAGGCGCCCGGCACCTCGTTGTAGCTGTAGCCGCTGCCGACGAACTCCCAGAGCTGCCCGTTGAAGCGAGCCTGTGCTCCGGTGGTGAACGTGTTGTTCTGCCACCCCGAGGTGTGGGGGTTTTCCGCCATGGCGTTGCCACCGAGCGACCATTCCGGCACCGACGAGCAGTCCAGGGTGTAGCCCGTGCAGCTCGCGACGCGGGTCCAGTGGGTCGGCGAATTGTCGGGGTTGCGGGGCGGCGGACTGATGGGTCGATCCGCGCCGTCGACGTTGCCACGCAGGAAGTTCCGCGGCACGTTGCTGGAGTAGACGAACTCCCCGTAGCGCACCTTGTCCCCTACGTCGCGGTACACCTTCGTGGGGTCCCAGACCTCGAGATAATCGTCGCGACAGAAGTACCCGGGGAGCTGCTCCGCGTTCACGAGCGCCAAGAAGCCGTGGTGATAGAAATCACCGGCCTCCTCCCCGACGGGAACGGTGACCTCGGCGCTGGCGGTTCTCCTGAACGCCGCGTTCGCCGTGCGCACTGAGGCATGGTTCGAGCCGTAGACGTCGAAGGACTTCAGCACGTAGCCGGGCTCGGCCTTGGCGAACAGATGCACCGATCCGTTGCCCGCGTAGGTCCGGTACTCTTGGTCGAAGGTCTGGTCCTCCCAGATGGCGTACCTGGACGCACTCTGGCCGGGGCGAAACGTCGTGAAGGTGTCGAAGAAGTCGAACGGCCGGGACCGCGGCAAGAACGAGCGTCCTCGTTCCGCATAAGCGGTGACCGTCGCGCCCTCGGTCATCGTGTATTTCACGAAACGCGGGACCGAATAGGTCGGACCGGCATGACCATCTGGGTAGGCGACGACCTTGATGTAGTTATCCAGAACCGAGCCGACGATCTCGAAGGCTTGCGTGCCCGTGAGGCCTGTCTCTTGCTGGCTCTCTCGTCCCTGGATATGGATGTCGAATCGAAAGCCCGGCTCCGCCGCCACGGTGATGGTCCGTCGCTCTCCGACCGCGAGCCGCGCCTCACCTGCCTCGACGCTCACGCGCGGATCTGCATCGACGTGCACGAATGACAAGGGGCGCTTGCCGATCTCGAACGTCATCGACCCCCCAACCGCCGAGATGTTGCGGATGGACAGGCCGCTCGGCGTTCCGTCCCACCACTTCGAGCTCGGCACCGTGAACTGATCGAAGCGATCGGCATGCCCGGCGTGGAAGTAGTCGTCGTCGAGGCGGCCGGCGCCCCGCGGACCCTCGAGCTCCCGCTTGCCGTCCGCTTGCATGAGCGCGACCTCGTAGTGGAGGTTTGCCGTTCCCTCTTCGTGATTGTTCACCACGAAGTCGAGCACGTTGCGGCTGTTCTCCGAGTGCCAGATCACGAGCCCCTCGTCCGGCGTGAACGGCCGGAACCCCGACGGACCGCGCGGGTGCGACGCAGACCGCACCTCGATGTAGTAACACTCGTCCAGCGCCGAGCCGGGCCGACAGTAACGGGCCACCTCCGCGCCGTTTGCCGACAGCTCGATCGTCGTGCCTTCGGCGGCGTCGCTGATGTCGACGACATTGGCCCACCCGAGGCGATCTTTGAGGGGAGCGCTCATGACCGGGAGCTGCTTTTCGCTCCCGGTGAGCCCCATCAGCGCGTGCGTCCCAACCCCCTGGGACTGCACGAGCGACGCACCGACATCCAACCGAAGCTCATGACCGGAGTCGTACAGATCCGGCAAATCGAACAGCGTGTGCGCCGTCTCGTGGATCAGCGTCCCCACGTTCGTGTCGCTGCTGCCTGCCGCCGAGAGCGTACCCTGGAGCTGAAAGCGCCCGAGTCGCACGCCGCTGGTGTCACCGGGCACCCGCGTACCGACCGACGGCACCGAGCGCGGCCAAAGACCATGCCCGTACTCCGTCTGCGCGGTGCGGCCGGCATATAGCAGGTTGACGTAGCTGTAGAGCGTGATGTTGGGGACGTCGATGAGATCCCGATCCTCGCGATCGTTGAGGTAGCCATTGTTGACGAAGTCCCGCACGTAGCTGTCCGGCCAAAAGCCAAGGCGCCGCGTCGACAGCCCCGAAAAGCTCAGGTCCGTGCGGATCGTGCTGGAGACGCCGGCCGCCGTCACCTCCTGGTACTCCGGCGCCGCGCCCCCGCACGTCCGGAGCCTGCACAAAACGGCCGAGAGCAGCCGCGTCGACGGGCCGTTGATCGTGATGTCCTCGATCGATTGCAGATTGCTCGGGGCGTGGAAGTCGTCCTTCTCGTTCGTGTCGTAGGTCGCCTTCGGCTCCGGCAGCTGTACCCGGACCACCCGGTTCTGCAGGGTCAGCGCGCCGCCGGACATGTCCGCGAAGTAGTCCCGCACCGAACCGAAGTTGCCGTCGTCCGAGTAGCCCGGCTCGTTCATCGCCCGAAACAGCTTTCGAGCCTGCACGTCGCTGATCGCCTCGTCCGCGAAGCTGACCAGCACCGTCAGCCCCCGAACCTCCCCCGTCTCCGGCGGCGCGTCGAGCTCACCCGGCTGGTAGTCCGGGTTCGTCCAACCCGAGCCGCACCCGCTGGCGCCCAGCGAAAAGGCCAGGATCGCGGCGGCTCGGTGCCTGCCGCTGCCCCCGGCGCGCCCGCAGCGCCGAACAAAAGATCGAAATTTCATCACGGAGGAGGTTCCTTTCTCCCGGAATCGGGATGGGGTGCGGGGCAATACCCCGCCCTCCTAGAACGATCCCCGTTCGGCGCGGTCGCACGCCGCAGCACGTTTCCGCCGCCAAAATTTCGGTCGGCCCCTCGGAGCAGACATGCAACCGAGACCTGCGCGTCGGGACAGGTTCGTCGAGGCAGCCCGGGGCGCTTATTCTCGCGCCGGAGCCGAGCCTGGTACTTGCGCTTCGTCCGATGGCAGGGACTCAGGTCGCCCGCTGCCGCATTGGTGCCCGACTGTTTCGTAACCGGTGCGCCTACCGCAATCTAGCGGTGTCCGGTTCGGACCCTTGAGCGCGAGCGCGGTATCGTTGGACGTGCTGCAGGCCCACCGACGACACGCCTGACTCACGGGCTGCGTCCGTGCTCGCGGTTGGACCATTGTGTCAGCACCGGTGACCGCGCCCCGTCGCCACGGACGTTCGACGCTAGTCTCCCCATTCCCAAACCACACCAGCTTCTTGCATCTGCTCAAGAAAATCTTCGAGTTCCTTGTCGGATTCACGTTCCTTGACGTCGATTGCCACAAGGTCGACAGAGCTCCATTCGCAAAGGGCCGTCCTGGCTTCCAGGCGGGCGAGCACCCGTTCCCGTCCGTCTCTCGTCGCGCCCTTCAACCACAGGCGAAGCACCCTTCTGCCGCTCCGCGACACCACTTCAGAAACCACGTACTTTCTACCACTTGCAGCGCTTGTCTGAACCGTATCCCCCAGCGCGATCCCGTAAGTAAAGAACGGAATACAACAAATGGTGAACCGGTCCTGCGCTACTTGCTGGACCCACAGCTGCTCCCATCGACCTTCCAGTCCATTCGACGAAAGATCCGCAAATATCAAAAAATCCGACCGTTCTCTCCAGACCGGCGCGTCATGGGTTGCTATTCGAGATGGTTCCGTCATTCACTCTCCTCTCCAGTGGGGAGGCGGCCACGGTACCAGCTGTAAGCCCTCAGGTCCTGTCGTGATCCCCCGCCCGGATCGTCCAGTTTCCGTGCCCGTTGGGTCACCTGAGACGTTGGGCGACTTCGGCAGCCTCGGCGGAGAATTCGACCTGGGAGGGGCGGTCAGGTGACGATCGCGGACGTCGAAAGGAGTGAGCCCGCGACGTCTAGACCACGCG
>JAEZYZ010000189.1 GCA_023418705.1 Pseudomonadota bacterium
TATGGGGTCTCGCCGCCGAGCACCCGGGGGCGTGACCGAACGCGCCATTCAGTCGGCTCGGCCAGCGGGTGTGGCGCCGACGGTGGGGATCACGTCGCGTCGACCGGCGGCGCCGGGGGGCGTTGCAATTGCGGCCGGGCGGTGCAAGGCCTTCTGGCCGCGCGCGCTGCCGGCCTTCCCCGAGCCGTCACCATGACCGATCCCACGAACGGAGCCCCTCCGACCGACAGGCCCAGCCTGCTGCCGCGCAGTCTCTGCCTGGGTGAGGAGATCGTTCCGCTGCGTTCGGGCAGCGTGCACTACTTCCGACTGTCGCCCAGCGATTGGCCGCGCGCGCTTCGCTCCGTGCGGCGTCTGGGCCTCGGCCTGATCGACGTCGCCGTCCCGTGGAGCGTGCACGAGAGCACGCGCGGCGTCTTCGATTTCGGAGAGGGCGATCGGCGCCTGGACCTGCGCCGCTTCATCGAGCTGTGCGGGGAGCATGGCTTGCGCTGCCTGCTCCACCCCGGTCCGGCCGTGGGCGCCGAGCTCACCTGCCTCGGCATCCCCGAACGCGTGGTATGGGACCCTCGCTGTCAGGCGCGCTCTCCGAGCGGCAAGCCCCTCGTCCTGCCGATCCCCCCGCTCGCCTTCCCGGCTCCGAGCTACGCGAGCCGGACGTTCTTGCGGGAGGTCGACAGTTGGTACGCGGCCATCGGAGATCGTGTCGCCGATCTCGCGTGGCCCAAGGGGCCGATCGTGGCGGTCCGGATCGACGCTGGCCAGCTCACGCTGCGCAAGAACCCATACGGCCGGGATTTTCACCCCGACGTTCTGGCCGGCTACGTCGAGTTCTTGAGGGAGAAGTACGGGAGCACCCGTGGGCTGCGGCGCGCTCACGGCGATCCGAGCTTGGATTTCGACACCGTCCGGCCCCCGCGCGCCGGGCACGACCTCACGGCGTGCCTCGATTTCGCCGAATACCAGGAGCACTCGTTGGCGCAGCGCACGGCGGCGCTGAGAACGAGCCTCGAGCGCCACGGCTTCGCGGGCGCGCTGACGATCGGCAGTCTGCCCGGCGGCGGCGCGCCTCCGGCGCTCGATTTCCCAGACCTCGACGTCGAGGTGGTCGGCATCGGCGGCCTCGGCGACGCCGCCTCGACGCCGCTCGAGGTCGCGCGCCGCGCGAGCGCTCACGCGGGCCGCGCCGCTCTGGCGGGCAAGCCGAGCTTCGCCGACGCCCTGCCCGCGGGGTTTCCGCCGCTGATGCGCGCGCGCTCCCCGGCAATGGACACGTTCGGTGCGGTGCTCGCGCTCGCGCAGGGGCTCGGGGGGTTCAATCTCCGGATGGCCGTCGACAGCGATCGATGGATTGGCGCTCCGATCGACGAGCGGGGGCGACCGGCGGCGGCCTTCGCGGCGTGGCAGCAGCTGCTGCGCGCCCTAGCCGAGGTCTGCTTTCACGAGCTCTCGCGGCGCATCGACGTGCACGTGGTGGTGCCTCGACGCCTGTGGCGCCAGAGCCGCGCCCTCGCTGCGCTGTCGCCGCTCGGCCCGGCCGGGCTGCAGCGCTGGTGGTCACCGAGCGCGCCGCGCTCGCAGGGGCCGCTCGCAGCGGAGCTCGACGAGACGCTGCGCTTCGTCACGACGCTGAGCGAGGTGCTCGAGCAGGCGGGCATCGCGCACGCCGTGGTCGACGATCGGCAGCTCGAGCACGCGCTCCGACACGGCCGCTTCAGCGTGCTCGCCGGCTTCCTTCCGGACGGCGGCCACGGCGCCGAGCTCGACCCCAGGGCGTTCGAGGGCCGGGCGGTGGCCGTTGGCCCGGTCTCCGCTTGCGGCATCGATGCGAACGCGCTGCCCTCCGACGTGCTTCAGGTGAGCGGTGATCCCGACGAGCTGCGCCGCCGGATCACCGAAGCTCAGCGACAGCTCGCCATCCCGGCGCTCTCGCCGCGGCCGTCCGGGGTGCTTGCGACGCTGCACCACGATCGGGAGGGGCGTCCCGCGGCGCTCTTCGTGCTGAACACGGGCCCGGCGCGCGTGGCGGCGAGCGTGGACGCGGCCGGGGCTGCCCGCGCCCTCGACGCAGCGAGCCAGGAGCCCATCTTGCCGCAAAGCGGGCGGTTCCAGCTCGAGCTCGAGCCCCTGTCGGCTCGGCTGCTGGACCTGCGGCCTGGGCTGAGATAGGAACCGCCCCGCGATGCTGCTGGAAGTGAATCCGGTGAACCCGGAGCCGCGCAAGATCCGCCGAGCGGTCGAGGCGCTCGAAGCCGGAGAGGTGATCGCGTACCCCACCGACACCGTCTATGGGCTCGGCTGCGATCTCTTCAACAAGAAGGCCGTCGACCGCCTCTACCAGATCAAGGGCATGGACCGATCGCAGAAGCTGGCGTTCGTGTGCCGCGACCTGGGCGACGTCGCGCGCTACGCCGTCGTGCACGACGACGTGTATCGGGTCCTGAAGCGCTACTTGCCCGGGCCCTACTGCTTTTTGCTCGAAGCCACCCGCGAGGTCCCGAAAATCGTGCAGTCGCCGCGAAAAACCGTGGGCGTGCGCATCCCCAACCACCCGGTCGCGCTCGCGCTCACCCAGGAGCTCGGCCGACCCATCATCTCGTCGACGGCCGCGCGCCACGGGCAGACCGCCGCGCCGGACCCGCGCGAAATCGAAGCGGAGTTTCCGGGCTTGAGCCTCTTGCTCGACGGCGGCCCAGGCGGCATCACCCCCACCAGCGTGATCGACCTCTCCGGCCCCGAACCAAAGGTCGTGCGGGTCGGCGCTGGGGACGTCGCCGAGTTCGAGTGAGGATTGATCCCCTGGCAAAAACCGGTTAGTTGAAATCTTTCCGGCCCGCTAGGAGAACCCATTCAGTCATGACCTTCGTCGTCACGGAAAACTGCAAAGGCTGCCGCTTCACCGATTGCGTGGCAGTGTGCCCGGTCGATTGCTTCCACGGAGATGGGGAGATGCTCTACATCGATCCGGAGGAGTGCATCGACTGCGGAGCGTGCGTGCCCGAGTGCCCCGTGGAAGCCATCTATGACGAGTCTCAGCTGCCGGATGAGATGCAAGGCTGGCTGAAGATCAACGCCGAGAAGGCGCCCAGCTTGCCCGTCGTCAACGAGAAGGGCGACCCGCTGCCCGGCGCCGAAGACCGCAAGGCCGAGCTCGGGTTTTAGCGGGCCCGACTCAGCCACGCCGGCTGGGCGTGCCGGCCTGGAGGCCCCGAGCCGGGCTCGGCGGCGTCTTGCCGTGAGCTCTGCTGCAGCTCAGCGGACCGCGGTCATCATCGCCCGGGATTGCGACTGCACCGCCATGCGCTGCTCGGGCTGATCGACCGGCGCGAGCAGAGCGTCGAGCGCCTGCTGGATCTGCATCCGCTCGGGGATGGATTTGCCGGTGACGAGCTCGAGGCGGCCTTCGGCCGGATAACCGAACTCCTGCAACACGAGCTGCCGATCGCTGGGGAGCCCGGGCAGCTTGAGCTGCGGCTCGGCGGCGTAACGCTTCGTGACCAGGCTGAGCGTCGCCCGCTCGCCGTCGAGCGCTTCGACCTTCACCATCCGGTAGGCGACCACGTCGAGCCCGCCGATCTGCTCCCGTCGGGTGATCATCCAGTACGCGCCGCGCCCCACCGGCTCCGCCGGATAGGGCAGCGCCTGCGCGGCGACCACCTCCGTCAACCCGCGCATGGGATTGTCCAAGCCGGCGGGGGCTCCGGCGGCGAGCTCGTAGCTGAAGTTTTTGGGTCCGCTACCCGCGACGACCTCGTATTCGATCCGGCTGCCCTTGAGCTTCGCCAGCTGCGCCCGCAGCTCGGCCGGGACGGGCATGCCGACGTCGGGCACGTCCGAGCTCACGATCTGGGCGGTGATCTCGGTCCGCTCCGGGGCGCCCTCGGCCGCCTGCGTCGGCTTTTTGGCCGTGAATGCCAGGCGGATCTTCAGCGGCGGCAGGCCCTGGCGCGGCCCACTCTGCAGCTGCAGCTCGATGTCGCTGCTCACCTTGGCGCCGGGGCCGAGCGGCGGCTGATCGAGCCGCACGCGCGGCGCGCTGCCGGTGTCGCCGATGACGAGCCGGACCGCGTCGGCGGCGGCTTCCTTGTCGGCCTGACCCGGTGCGAAGACGCCGCTCGGCGGGGGACCCCCGTCGGCCGCGTCCGGGGCCGATTTTTGGGGAGCCGTCGTCCCCACCTCCGCCAGCGCCTCGGCCAGGTTGGGGTCGACGGCAGCGGCAGCGGCGTCCGCCGCCACCACGACTTCTTGTTCGGAGCTGGCTTTCTCCTTCTCGCAGCTCACCGCGGCGGCGCTCAGCAGCAACGCGAGAGCACTGACGCTCGGTTTGGCACCGTTCATGTCCCCAGCCATACCGCGGCATCCGCGACGCTGCCAAGGCCTCGGGGCCACCACGATCGAGGCGTTGTCGCCTCAGAAGGGGGGCAGATCGTCGGGCGGGGCGGCGTCGCCAGGCGCGGGATGGCTCGCTGGCGCGACCTGGGGGACAGGGGGTGCTGGCGGCGGCTCGGTCACCTCCAGATTGGTGGCGGATACGGTCGCGTGAGCGAGCGCGTCGAGCTCCTCGGGCGCGGCCTCGACGCCCGCGTCGGCAGGCTCCGGCGTCGCGACCTGAGTGGGCGCGGTGCCGTCGAGGAACTGCTCTTCGATGGCGTTCTCCTGCCCCTCGAACGCCAACAGGCCAGAGTCCGGATCGATCCGAGCCTCGATGATGCTGCTCGGCCGCGGAAAGTCGGTCGACGGACGCCCTTCGTGCGCGGCCTTCATGAACTCGATCCACGCGGGCAGCGCCGTGCTGCTGCCCGCCTCACCGTGACCGAGCGGCAGCGCATCGTCGTAGCCGACCCAGACCGCCGCCACCAGATCGGTGGAGTAGCCCGCAAACCAGGCGTCCTTGGCGTCGTTGGTCGTGCCGGTCTTCCCCGCCACCGGCCGCTTCAGAGCGGCGGCGCGGCGGGCCGTGCCGGCCTCGACCACGCTGCGCATCAGGCTGGTGGTCAGGTACGCCTCCTCCGGCGACAGCACGCGCCGGCGGGGCGGCGCTGGCGGCAGTGGCACCTCCGTGCCGTCCGGCGCCGTGATCTTGGTGATCAACACCGACGGTGCGAACTCGCCGCCGCTCGCCAGCGTGGCGTAGGCGGTCGCCAGCTCGATCGGGCGCACCTCGTAGGCTCCCAGCGCCAGCGAGCGCGTCGGCTTGAGCTCGGATTCGATCCCGAGCGCCGCCGCCCAGGTGACGACGTTGGCGGGCCCGACCTGCTCGAACACCGCCTCGGCGGCGGCGTTGTCGCTCTTGGCGAGCGCCGTCCGGAGCGAGATCTTGCGCGCCCCGCCTTGCTTGTCGACCAGCTCGAGCACGCTTGCCGGCGTGAAGCGGCGCGAGTGCAAGGCGTAGCTGTAGACGAACGGCTTGAAGGCGGAGCCGGGCTGGCGCCGCGCCCGCGTGGCCCGATCGAGCCCGCCGCTCAAGGCCTCATAGCTGCCCACCAGCGCGAGCACGTGGCGCGTGCGCGGATCGATCGCGACCAGCGCTGACTGGGGGCCGAGCTCCAGCCGCAGCTGCGGCCGCTCGTCCGCTGGGTCGCCCAGCACACCGACCCGCAGCAGGGCCCCGACCTCGGCGAACGCGCTCGGATCCAGGCCTTCGGGGTTGTAGCGCTGCTCTTGCTGCAGAAACACGCGCCCGGTGACGTCGCCGACGCGGACGTCGATCGTGCCGGCGGCGTCGTCGACCGCCGCCACCGTGCCGGTGTAGATGCCGTGCCGGTGCGGTTTGCCGGCGAACGGCTTGCCCCAGAGCTTGCGGCGACCCGGCTCGAACGGGGGCGAGAGGTCGTGGCGCTTGGCGTAGCGATCGAGGTTCTCGCGAGCCGCGCGGCGCGCTGCTGCCTGTAGCTTGGGATCGATGGTGGTGGTGACGACATAGCCACCGGTGCGCGCCCGCTCGCCGACCGTCTCGGCAAGCACGCGCTTGACGTGATCGACGGCTTCGGGCGCAAGCTCGGCCTCTTCCTCCGCGGCGGGCGCGAGCCGCAGCGGTGCGTCGACGGCCTCCCGGAAGAGCTCGGACGCGATGAAGCCCTTGGCGAGCATCTGTCCGAGCACGTAGCGGCGGCGCTTGAGGGCGCGCTCGGGCGCTCTGCGGGGCGAATACCGCTCCGGCGCGGCCACGATCCCGGCCAACAGCGCGGCCTCGGCCAGGCCGAGCTCCGCGGCCTTCTTGCCAAAGTAGTAGCGGCTGGCCTCTTCGATGCCGTAGCGGCCGTGCCCGAGATAGATGTGGTTCAGATAGAGGTGGAAGATTTCGTCCTTCGACAGGTGCTGCTCGAGGCGACGGGCCAGGATGGTCTCCCGGATCTTGCGGCGATAGGTGCGATCGGGCTCGAGCAGGATGTTCTTGACGACCTGCTGGGTGATGGTGCTGCCGCCCTGCCGGGTGCCCCCCGCGCGCAGGTTGGCCACCAGCGCCCGAAGCATGCCCAGGTAATCGAGCCCCTCGTGTTCGTAGAAGCTTGCGTCCTCCGCCGCCAAGAAGGAGAGCTTGACGTGCGCCGGCAAGGAGGTGAACGCCACCACCGTGCGCCGCTCGGTAAACAGGTTGGCCAGCAGCGTGCCGTCTCGAGCGAGCACGCGCGTGACTTGAGGCGGCTGATAGCCCTCGCGCAGCTGCGCGACGCTCGGCAGGTCCGACTCGTAGTGACGAATGACGAGCAGCACGGTCGCCATCCCCGCGACCACGAGCCCGAAGAGCGCGATCGCCGCCCACTTCAGCGCGGGGACGGCCCGCACCCATAAGGAGGGCTTGTCCAAGACCGGTGTGCCCTCGGGAATGCTGCGCTCGGGCGACGAGCGGTCGGAAGGAGGGGTGGTGCGGCGCATCGGCAGCTCCTCGAGCCTAGCGCTTGCCGAGCACACAGCAAACACCGGCAACGGGGCGGTCCAACCCGCGCCGCGACCCGGCCGTTTCCCCTCCCCTCAGCGCCGCCGCAGCGACCCTCAGCCGCCCGCGAGCTGCATGAAGACCATCGCCAGCAAGATCCCCGCGAGCAAACACACCGCCGCGACCCCAACCAGAAGGCCCGGTCCTGGCGAGCGCGGTCCGCTGACGGAAGGTGCCGCAGAAGGCGCGGCGAGCGGCGCCGGGGCGGGCGTCTCCGAGGGAGCAGCGGCCGGCGTGCCGGAGGTGGGCGCGACGTAGGCGCCGCTGCGGTGGCTGGCGAACGGCTTGAGGGCTTGCGCGAACTCCGCCGCCGTCTGGTAGCGGTCCTCTGGCTTCTTTGCCAAAGCCTTGAACAGCACGTCCTGTAGACCCGCTGGGAAGGACCGCTCGCTCGTCCGCTCCTTCAGCGGGATGGGCGGATCCATCACGTGCTTCTGGATGTATTCCATCGGCGTCTTGGCGTCGAACGGCAGCTTGCCGGTGAGCACTTCGTACAAGATCACCGCGAGCGAGTAGATGTCGCTGCGGGCGTCGAGCGTCTTGCCCTGGGCTTGCTCGGGCGACATGAACTCCGGGGTCCCGAACACCATGCCTTCCTGGGTCAGGATGAGCGACCCCGGGCGCATCTGCCGCTCGGTCACCTTGGCGAGGCCGAAGTCGAGCACCTTCGGGTAGTCATCCATACCGCCGCTCTTGCTGAGGAAGATGTTCTCCGGCTTCAGATCGCGATGCACGATGCCCATTTCGTGCGCCTCGTGCAGCGCCCCGCACACCTGCACCAACACGGGGATCGCCCGCTCGACCGGCAACGGCCCCTCCCGCCGCACGGTCTGGTTGAGGTTCCGCCCCTCGAGCAGCTCCATGACGATGTAGAGCGAGCCGTCCTCCTCGAGCTCACCGTACATGAACACCTTGACGGTGTTGGGATGGGTGAGCTGGCTCATCGCGCGCGCCTCGCGACGGAAGCGCGAGCTGAGATCCTTTCGGCCCGCCAGCTTGGGGTGCAGGATCTTGATCGCCACCATCCGGTTCATCTCCGGCTGGGACGCCTTGTAGACGGAGCCCATCCCACCCGTACCGATCTTCTGGATGATCTGAAATTGGCCGTTCAGAATGTCGCGGCCGATGAACGGGTCCTTGGGACGCATGAGCTCGTGTTCCCGGGTGATACCAAAAGTCGCTGCTGACTACGAGCGGCACGGGGCCGATCCCTACGGCTCCTAAGTGGGAAGCGGGGAGAGGTCCGCGGCGGGCAAGCGGCCCGAGCGGCCTCGCCGGCGGCCAAGACGTGGTAAATTGTTCGGATTGGGTCGAAAACCGCTCGACCTCGTTCCCCATGCCCACCCCTCACTACCTTCAGAGCTCGCGGCTCCGCGAGGCAGGATTCCGGCACGCTTTTTTCTCCCGGGTGGGCGGGGTGTCGACCGGCGCCTACCGGTCGCTGAACTTCTCGTTCGCGGTGGGCGACGCTCCTGAACGGGTGCGGCGAAACTTCGACTTGGCGGCCGAGGCGCTCGAGGTCCCTTCCCGCAAGATCATTTTCTTGAGCCAGGTGCATGGACGAGGCGTCCGCCGCCTGCAGGGGGCGGAGGTGCAGGACACGAGCTTGTTCGACGAGGGCGACGCGCTCGTGAGCGCTTCGAGCGAGCTGGCGTGCGCCGTGCGCACTGCAGACTGCCTGCCCATCTTGATCGGGGATCCGGCGTCGGGCGCGGTCGCCGCCATTCACGCCGGCTGGCGCGGGCTGGTCGCCAACGTGATCGGCGCCGCCGTGGCCGCCTTGGCCGAGACCGCGCGCGCCCGGCCGGAGGGGTTCATCGCCGCCATCGGGCCGCACATCTCCCAAGCCGCCTTCGAGGTCTCGCCCGAGGTGGCGGCGGAGCTGGCCGCGGCCTCCGCAGCCAAGGACGCGCTGGACGAGCGGGCCGGTCGAAGGCCCCACGTGCGCTTGTCGAGCATCGCTCGAGCGCAGCTCGCCAACGCCGGCCTTCGAACCGCCGAGATCGAGGACGTCGGCGGTTGCACGGTGGGCGATCCGGAGCTGTACTTTTCATACCGGCGCGACGGCAAGGCGAGCGGGCGGCACCTGCACGCGATCGTCGCGCGCCCACCGCAGAGGTAGACGACCATGGCTGACGCTTTCGTCATCGACGCCGTGCGCACGCCGCGGGGTCGCGGAAAAAAGGGCAAGGGTGCGCTGTCTTCGGTACACCCGCAGGAGCTCTTGGCCCAGACGTTGACGGCCCTGACCGAGCGCCAAGCGCTATCGACGGGCGACCTCGACGACGTGATCGTCGGCTGCGTGACGCAGGTCCGCGAGCAAGGGGCTTGCCTGGCGCGGAACGCGGTGCTGGCCGCCGGCCTGCCCGAATCCGTGCCCGGCGTCACGCTCACGCGCTTGTGTGGATCGGGGCTGCAGGCGGTCCATTTCGCTGCCATGGCGACGGCGAGCGGCGCGCAGGATCTGGTCATCGCCGGTGGGGTGGAGAGCATGTCCCGAGTGCCGATGGGATCGGACGACGCCTTGCTCGACGGGCACAACGAGCGCCTGCGCGAGCGCGTGTTCCAGGTGCCGCAAGGCATCAGCGCCGACCTGATCGCCACGCGCTACGGCATCGGTCGAGACGAGCTGGACCGGTTTGCATGCCAAAGCCAAGAGCGGGCGCAGAGCGCGGTGCACGCGGGCCGCTTCGCCAAGAGCCTGGTGCCGGTGCGGGCGCCCGACGGCAAGGTGCTGCTCGATCATGACGAGCACCCGCGCCCCGACGTCACCCTCGAGAGGCTCGCGGCGCTCGAGCCGGCGTTCGCGAGGCTCGGCGCCACGCCGGCGGGGCCCAACGGCATGACGCTCGATGAGGCGGCGCTCCTGCGCTACCCCGAGCTGTCCCGCATCGACCACGTCCATCATGCCGGCAGCTCCAGCGGCATCGTCGACGGTGCCGCCGCGGTGCTCGTGGCCTCCGAGGCCTACGTCGCGCGCGCACGGCTCAGGCCGCGAGCCCGCGTCCGCGCCATGGCCGTCGCCGGCTCCGATCCCGTCCGCATGCTGACGGCGCCGGCACCCGCCTCGCGCGAGGCGCTGGCCAAGGCCAGGATGTCCGTGTCCGACATCGACCTGTGGGAGATCAACGAAGCGTTCGCGGTGGTGCCGCTGCAGACGATGCGCGAGCTGGAGCTCGATCCGGAGCGGGTCAACGTCAACGGTGGAGCGATCGCCTTCGGGCACCCGCTCGGGGCGACCGGTGCCATGCTGCTCGGCACCGCCCTCGACGAGCTCGAGCGCCGGGGCTTGGGCACCGCCTTGATCACCCTGTGCATCGGGGGCGGGATGGGCATCGCGACCGTCATCGAGCGCGTCTGACGCGCCCCCGGTGGCAAGCGATTTTCCCGGGAAAACCTCGGAGTTTTCGCGGCGGAGAACGCGCGTTCGCCCCGGAGGTGACAGTGGTCGGGGTTCGACTTAGGTTCGTGGTGTCGACGCCCGCCGGGGTAAAAGGAGTGTCGCCCCATCCCCGCCCCATCCACTCCGGGAGGACGAGCGCGTCTCCGCTCTCATCCCATTCGCC
>JAEZYZ010000270.1 GCA_023418705.1 Pseudomonadota bacterium
CCGGCGTGAGGTGTGGGCGCGCGATGCGGGGCGATGTGCTTACACCCCGTGCTTACACCCCATCGCGGACGACGCTGTCCGGAGACTGGCAGCTTGGAGCTACACCACCGCGAAGCGCACGCGCTGGGCGGCCCGGACAGCGTGGACAACCTTCGGTGTTCCTCCTCACAATCTGCTGGCGGCCGAGCAGGACTTTGGCCGAAGCCACATGGACCGCAGGCGCGGCAAGGCGCCGCCGAGCCTCGCTGCGCGGGAAGGATGACCTCGCGGGCGGTGGCGCCGGAGCTGACCTGCAACGTAGCCACCGCTCGGAGGCGACGGGATCCGTGCGCAATCCACGCCCCGCCGCTCGATCGGCCCGGTCGTTCGCAAAAGCTGTCAGCTCAATCAACAAGCGCGAAGAAATCGATCGTAGGGCGCGCTTCGCGGTGGACACGACGGGCGCGGGGTCCGCCGACGCGGGGCGCCGCGCCCCTCGGTCCCGAACCAACCCGCTCCCGAGCCAGGGAGTCCGAGCGCGCAAGCAGGTTTCCCGCGGGCAGGTCACGGGACGATGCGGGCCCTACGCCAGCCCCCTTAGCTCTCGAACCGAATCCACCCCAAGAGCTCGGCGGTCGCGATGGCGGCGCAGGCTTCTTTGTCGCCGATGGGGCGGCTCGAGCTCGGGCCGGGGCGGGTGATGGTGGCGATGAGCTCGCCGACGCTCGGCTGGTCGGGCAAGAGCTTGGGGATCATCTGCAGGGAGCTCGGCGCCGTGCCGCGCTCGTGGGCGCTGAAGACGTGCTCGGCGCGGGGGCCCGGCGTGATCCGGACGGACGCCTCGGGGAGCAGTGACCGCGGGTTGCCTTGAGAGCGGATGATGACGCCGGCCATCATCGGGCTCGACAGGTCGAGATCAAGGGGGAACTCGACGCGCGTCGGCTCGGTGCCGCGGTAAAAGCTGATGCTGCCGCGCGCCCAGGCGCACAGGCTGGCGACGCGGTCGCGGCCTTGGTCGCGGATGGCGCGGAACACGTCTACGGCATCGACGAGGCGCATGGCGATCAAGGTGTCGCCGAGCCGGCCGCCGTAGCGCGCCATCGACGCCAGCGCCTCGCTCAGGTCCCGCCGGGAGATGGAGCCGCGGCGGACCAGGTACTCCCCGAGCAGCTCATCGCGCTCGGAGGAGGCGACGTGCAAGAGGCGTCCCTTCTTGAGGTACAGCTCTTTGCGGCGCACCGACCCGCCGGGCCCGCTGCACTCGACGAACAGCGCGCCGGTTTCGCGGGCGTGGCGCATGCGCGCCAGCGTGTGCAGCATCGGGCTATCTTCGATCAAGACGTGGTAGTCCGGGGCGCCGGGCTCGAACATCGCGCCGGTCACCTGGGTGCTCGACGGCAGCAGGTGGCGCGCCAGCTCGTCGAGCTCTCGGATCGGACGGAAGGGAGCGCCGAAGAGCGCGACCTCGTCGCGCGGGCTGAGCTCACCGGTGGCGATGAGCTCCACCAGCTTGGCGAAGGAGACCTCCTCGACCGAGGCCTGCCCGGCGCGCCTGAGCTGTGACAACCCGTTGTTGGGCGGGGGCAGCGTCGGCCGCTCCATGTCCAGCTCCATCGCTCCGCTGGCGCGCCGGGCGGCCCGCAGCTTGCGGATCGAATCGCGGATTTGTCCCTCGATCTTGTTGGCGAAGTGTTTGGAGCTCTGCGCCCAGGTGACCCAGGTGCCGAGCGTCTCCCGCAAGCTGTCCGCGGGCTCCGTCAGGTAGGGGGCGAGCGCTCGCGAGAGATCGGCGGCGCTTTGGAATCGATCGTCGGGGTGGCGCGAGAGCCCGCGCCGGAGCACGGCGAACAGGCCCCTCGGCAAGAGCGACGCCGAGCGCTCGAGCGGCTCGATATCGACGTCGCGGATCGCGAGCAGCACCGCCAGCTGCCCGCTGCCGGGGAAGACCCGCTCGCCGATCAACATCTCGCCGAGCAACGCGGTCAGCGCGAACAGATCGGCGCGGTGGTCGAAAGGTTCGCCCGCGACCTGCTCGGGAGCAAGGTAGCCGAACTTGCCCTTCAGCGCCTCGGGCGCTGGCTCGGGGTGGGTTCGGTCCCGCACCCGCGCGATCCCGAAGTCCCCGAGCTTCACGTCGCCGGCGATCGACAAGTAGACGTTCGAAGGCGTCACGTCGCGGTGCACGATGGAAAGCGGCGTGCCGTCGGCAGCGGCGGCGGCGTGCACGCTCTCGAGCGCGGCGGCGACCTCTCGGGCGATGTAGACCGAGAGCTCCGGCGGCAAGCGCCGCTCTTCCGACTCGGCGTAGCGCAGCAGGCGGTACAGGTCGACGCCCTCCACGTACTCCATCGCGAGGTAGGGCTCTTGCCCCACCATGCCGGCGCCGAAGACTCGGACCACGTTCGGGTGGTGGACGGCCTCGTGCAGCTCGGCTTCACGGGTGAGCACGTCGTAGTCGTCGCGCTCGCGCACGGCCGGATGGATGCGCTTGATCACGAACACCGGCGCCGGCAAATTGCCGAGCTTCGGCCGGGCGAGGAACACCTCCGAGTTGCCGCCCACGGCGATGCGCCGCTCGAGCACGAAGGGACCGAACGGCTTGCTCTTCGTCTCCTCGGCCTGAGCTCCATCGGTCACGCTGACATTATGAGTCGAGTTTCGCCTGGATAGAACTCCGGCGTCGTCTCACGCGCGCCGAGGGGCAAATCAGCGCGGTGCGCACGGCCGGAGCGCGGCGCCCACGTTGTGCGCAAGCGCCAGCTCGGGGCACGTTTGCCTGTCGCGCTGCGGCTTGCTAGAGCGACGGACGGTTTGCGGCGCAGACCCCGTTCGCCCGCGAGAAATGAGACCATCGAGAGTGCCGAGCCGCGAGCAAAGCAGCGGGTTTCCCGAGGCGCCGGGGCGCTCACCCCGAGGAGAGTCCCGATGCGCGGGCGCTCCCGACTGGCAGACGGGTCGGCGTCCTCGATCAGGGTCGTCGGCGCGGGGGCATCGTGCGAAGGGTGCCGGCAACCGGCGCATCGGCGCCGCCGTCTTGTGGACGGCGCTCGGCATCGCCCTGTTGCTTGGGCTGTCGGGCGCTTGCCGCCGCACGGAGGCGCCTTCCAAGCCGCCCCCCTCGAACCTGCCGACGCTGCGGCTGTACGTGCTCTCCAACTTGGCCGGCGCGCTGGAGCCTTGCGGCTGCGTGAAGGACATGCTGGGCGGCGTGGATCACGCAGCGGCGTTCGTCGCCGCCGGGCGCGGGGAGGCCCAGGCCGCCCTCGTGCTGGCGGCGGGTCCGTTGCTGTTCATGGATCCAGAGCTGCCGGACGGTGAGGCTCGCACGCAGGAGCTCTGGAAGGCGGAGACGATCGCGGGCGCCCTGCGGGACATCGGGCTGGCCGCCTGGGCCCCGGGCCACAACGATTGGGCTGCAGGGGCGGAGCAGCTGTCGCGCCTCGAGCAGCAAGCGGGCGCCAAGGTGCTGGCAGGCAACCTGCAGCACGCCCCGGTGGCCGAGAGCTTCGAGATCAAGGAGCTTGGCGGGATCCGCGTGGCCGTGGTCGGTCTCAGCATGCCGGAGCACGCGGGACGGCTGCCCGAGGGGGTGAAGGCCGAGGCCGTGCTCCCGGCGGCCAAACGCGCCATCGAAAAGCTCGATCGCGCCAAGGCACAAATCCGGATCTTGCTGGTGGCGCTGCCGCGCGGTGAGGCGCTGCGCCTGGCCGAGGCCGTCACCGGGTTCGATGTCTTGCTGGTGGGCAGGCCGGTAGAAACGGGCGAAGCCAACGACGCGGCGGTGCCGCCGGTGCTGGTGGGACAGACGCTGGTCGTGCAGCCGCCGAACCACCTGCAGGCGGTGGCCGTGGTCGACCTGCACGTGCGCGACGGCGACCCCACGTTCGAGGACGGCAGCGGCATCACCCACCGCGAGCAGCGCGAAGGCCTCGACCGGCGGATCGCAGAGCTCGAGCGAAGGATCGGCGAGTGGGCGAAGCGCGGTGACGTGAGCCCGCAGGATCTCGAGGCGCGGCGCGCCGATCTCCTCGAGCTCAAGACCCAGCGCAAGCGGCTCGAGACGGTGAAAACGCCGGAGACGGGCAGCTTCTTCCGCTACCGCTTGCAACCGATCCGCGAGAGCCTGGGCGTCGACGCGCAGGTCGCCCGCCGCATGAAGGCGTATTATCGGCGCGTCAACGAGCACAACCGGGTCGCGCTCAAGGACCGAACGCCGCCGGAGCCGGAGCCGGGGCAAAGCCGCTTCGTGGGCGTCGAAGCGTGCACGGCTTGCCACGTCGAGGAACGCGCGTTCTGGAACACCACCCGCCACGCCAAGGCGTACGCGACGCTCGAAACCCAGCACAAGCAGTTCAACTTGAACTGCGTCGGCTGCCACGTCACCGGTTACGAAGAGCCCGGGGGCTCGACGGTGACGCATGTCGAAAATCTGCAGAACGTGCAGTGTGAAACCTGTCACGGTCCGGGCTCACGCCATGTCGCGGACCCGAAGAACGCCGCGCTCATCGTGGCCAAGCCCGCCCGCGATCTTTGCGGCCCGAAGTGTCACCACCCACCTCACGTCGAGCCCTCCTGGGATGTGCACGCGGCCTGGTCGCAGATCATCGGGCCAGGCCACGGCGGATAGCCGCTGTTTGCTGCGGGTGAAATAATTCAAGATTGTGGTATCGTTTCCTGTCGCCGCGAGCGCTGACGGGCCCCGCCCCGCGGATTTGCCGGCGAAAACCTTGGGGGAATTTCCGCCCAGGCTCGCGTGCGTCACCAAAAGAAGGTATTCCTGGGAGCAAACCCGCCAAACGTCCCCATGCCCACTGTCCTGCACGGCAAAAAAGAGGTCCTCCTCAAGCTCGTTTATTACGGGCCCGGGCTCGGCGGGAAGACGACCAATATCGAGCACATCCACGCGAGCACGCGCGCCGAGAACCGCGGCAAGCTGTTGAGCTTGAACAACGAGTCCGAGCGGACGCTGTTTTGCGATCTGTTGCCGATGAACCTCGGCACGTTCAAGTCGTACACGGTGCGCCTGCACCTGTGCACGGTGCCGGGGCAGGTCTTCTACGACGAGACGCGCCGGCTCATCCTGAAGAACGTCGACGGGGTGGTGTTCGTGGTCGACAGCCAGCCCGCTCAGCTCGACTCCAACATCGAGAGCTTGAGCAACCTGGGCACCAATTTGCGACTGCAGGGGGTGGACCCCGATCGCGTGCCGGTGGTCGTGCAGTACAACAAGCGCGATCTGCGCGGCATCTTGCCGGTCGAAGAGCTGCGCAGCGCGCTGCGGATCCCCGATGGGGTCCCGGAGATCCAGGCTTCGGCGAAGTTCGGCATCGGGGTCTTCGACACGTTGAAGACCATCGTGAAAGAGTGCCTCAAGCTCGCCGGTGATCCGCGCAAGCTGCCGGAGGGGCGCACGCCCTCGATCATGCCCGGGCGGCGGCCGTCCATGTACCCGGAGTCCGTGGTCACCCAGGCGACCGACCTCCCGCAGTCACCGCGAATACCGAGCTTCGAGTACGAGAAGGCCGCGTCGGACAAGAGCTGAGCCAGGCTCTTCCGCCGAGCTAGGCCAACAGTCCGCTCAGCGCGCCGGTGCAAAAGTCCGGATGCCCGAAGGTGTCCGTCTCGACGCCCATGGCCTGCAGGACGGCGACCAGGAGGTCGGCGTGCGACGCGGACTCGTACTCGAGGTAGCGCCCGGTCTCGAGCGCGCCGCCAGCGTCGCCTGCCAGGAGGAAGGGCAAGTTCTTGTGGGCGTGGGTGTTGCCCTGCGCGACCTCGTTGCCCCAGACGACCAGGGTGTTATCGAGCACCGTGCCGTCCCCTTCGGGGATCTCGGCGAGGCGGCCGAGCAGGTACGCGAGCTGTTCGGCGTGCCAGCGCTCCCGCGAGACGTATTCCTGGTCGGCGGCGTCCCCGCTCGAGACCTGGTGCGACAGCGGGTGGCCGACGCTCGTGCTCTCGAGCCAGGGGTAGCGGATCTTGTTCCAGGCCGTCGAAAATTGCAGGCTCGCCACGCGCGTCAGGTCGCACGCGAACGCGCGCGCCAGAAGATCGAGGTGGAGCTTTGCGATCTCGGGCATGTGATCCTCCGAGTTGGGATCGAGCTCCGGCGGCGCGAGCGGCGCCTCGCACTCCTGGTTGCTGCCGCCGACGCCCACGCCCAGGCGGCGCTCGAAATCACGCACCAGCTCCAGGTGCTGGTCGAGCTTGACGCGATCCTCGACGCTGACCTGCGCCGACAAAAGGCGCAGCTGCTCCTGCACCGCATCCAGGATCGAGCGCCGGCGCAGGAGCCGCTCGGTCGAGGGGTCCGCCATGTCGATGAGGCCGGAGAAGAGCCGAGCGTACACGTCCGCCGGGTCGTTCATCGGGGGCAGGGGACGGCCCGGACCGGCGAAGCTGATGCGCGACATGTTGTCCGACTCCGCCACCCGCACCCCGAGCTCCAGGCTCGCGAGCGGGGTGTCGCCGCCGATCTGGCGGGCGACCTCCTGGTCCACGCTGATGCCGTTGGCCCAGCCGGAGCGGCTGCCGCAGTTGTCGACCATGCTGCCTTCTTGCAGCTCGCGGGCGGTGAACAGCGCGCCGATGCCGCGCTGGTGCGGCCCGCCCGGGCCGACCTGCACGACCTTGTAGTCGATGCCCTTCAAAATCGTCAGGCGGTCCTTGAAGGGCGCCAGCGGCGCGTGGATCTCGCCCAGATCGAAGTCGGCCTCGTCGCCCACGCGGGTGGGCCACCAGGCGCTCTGGACGGTGCCGTTCGGCGTGTACATCACCACCAGGCGCTTGGGAAAGGCGGGCGCAGCCGCGCGCGCGTCGAAGGCTTCGAGCAGCGGCAGGCAAAGCGCCGCGCCGGCCGCGGACTGCAACAAACGACGGCGCGAAAACGCTCTGCTCATGGGGCCTCCGGGGCGGGCGCGCGAAACCGAAAGGCGTCGGTCTGCGTCAGCGCGACCAGCAGCTCTTCGAGGTCACCTTCGGCGCTCCGGAAGCGCGTCCGCAGTTGATCGAGGCTGCAGCGATCGAGCTCCGTCTCCGCCCGGCCCATCGCGTAGCGGAACCAGTGCAGCGCCAGGCAGTCCCGCACGCGCGCGCTGGTCGCCAGGCGCTGTCCGAGCTCCGTCGCGCCGTCGAACGCGCCCGCCAGCTCCGGGTCGTCGAGCGCCGCGATCTCTCCGGACAGATCGAGCGGCAGGCCGTTCTCCTCGGTCCGATAGCGGCCGTATTGGTCGTAGGCTTCGAAGGCGAACCCGATCGGGTTGATCCGCTGGTGGCAGTTGATGCAGGTCGTGCCCGAGGTGAGCTGATCGACGCGCTCGCGGGTGGTCGCGTTCGGATCGGCGGGGGGCGGCGATTGATCGACGCTGGGGGGTGGGTCGGGCAGCAGATCGCACAGCAGCAGCTCCCGCACGAACACCCCGCGCTGGATCGGGGACGTCTGATCCGGGTGGGCGAGCAGCGCCATCAGCCCCGGCTGGGTCAAGAGCCCGCTGCGGGTCTCCGGCGCCTCGACGCGCACGAAATCATCGGCGGGCGCATCGAGGCCGAGCAGCGCGGCGAGCGCGGGGTTCACGTACAGCGCGGGCGAGGAGAACAGCGCCTGAAGGTCGCCGGCCTGCCAGTAGACCTCGTCCATGAAGCGGACCAGCGACTCGCGCAGCGCGTCGCCGGTGACGTCGACGCTCATGGCACCCTCCGACTGGCGCACGAAGCCGTCGAAGCGATCGAGCCCGAGCCACTGGCGGTTGAAGTCCGCGACCATGGCCCGCGCCCGAGGCGACGCGAGCATGCTCCGCGCTCTCGCCTCGACCTGCTCGGCGGTGGACAGCTCGTTGGCCGCCGCCGCGGCGAGCAGCTCCTCGTCCGGCATCGAGTTCCAGAGCAGGTACGACAGCCGCGACGCCATCTCGTAGCCGGTCACCGGGACCGACGCCAGGCCCTGGCCCACCTGCGTCGGGGCGTCGACGCGGTAGAGGAACTGCGGCGACTGCAGCACGGTCTCGATCACCGCGCCCACCCCCTCCGCGTAGCCCTTGGAGCTGTAAAAGCGCGTGAAGATCCCGTCGAAGACGCCGAGCTCGTCCGCGCTGGGCGGGCGACGGAAGGCGCGCGCCACGAAGCTGCGCACGAAGCTGCGGCCACACTCGGGCTCGCTCTGGTCGACGCACGGCGCGAGCTCTGCGAGCCGCGTCTCGACGGCGCGCGCCGCCAGGTGCTCGGCCGCTTGCAGGTAGCGCTCCACCAACAGCGGCGTGACCCGATGCGCCTCGGCGTTGTTGTCGAAGCCGAGCATCAGGTGCTCTTTCGGGAAGTCGAACAGCTCGCTCGGCCGAGACGCGTCGCCCAGCAGGTCGGCGACGGTGTTGTCGTATTGGACCCGGGTCAGAAGCCGCATCGGCGCAGCCGCCGGCGCCTCCGTGGTGCAGGCCAGCGGCTCGTCGTTCGCGGGCGGCTCCGGCTCGGCGTCGGCGGCCGGCTTGACGCAACCGCTCGCGGCGAGGAGCGCGATCCAGGTAGCGACGAAGCGAAGGCAGGTCCTCATCCGAAAACTCGAGCTCCCGCGCCGGGAGCCAGGCGAGAGCGCAAAATGGTGCCGTGCCAGCCAGGTACCGTCAACGGATCCCCCGGTGAAAGCGCGAAACTTGGTTCGAGGGCCGACGGAATTTCTCGAATTTTGCAGTCACGCCGCCCCCTCTTCGAGGGCCGCATGCGTCGCGTCTCCGCTCGGCGAAGGGACCGCGCGCCCTAAGCCACCACGGTCTGCAAGAAGCGGCCGCGCCGGTAGCTCAACCAGTACACCAGCGCGAAGGTCCAGTACGTCAACGCCACGACCTGCCAGAGCCGCTGGTGCCCCAGGTCGAACGCGAACACGACCAACAAGCTTGCCGGGATCTGGAAGGCGAAGACCACCAGCGCGTCGAGGGCCAGCGCCTGCCGGGTGGCGCCGGCGCCCTGGATCGCCGCGCCGAGCACGATGCCGATGCCGAGCCCGATGTAGCTCCACCCGACCCACGCCAGGTAGCTCACGCCGACCGCCACGACCGACGGATCGGGGTCGAAGAAGCCGATGATCTCCGCTCCCCAGCCCCGGTACACCAGCGCGACCACGGCCATCATCGACCCGTTCAGCGCGGCGGCGTACCAGCCGCTGTGTTTGGCGCGCTCGGGATTGGCCGCGCCGAGGTTCACGCCCATGAACGTCTGGGCCGCGCTGCCCCAGCCGAGCCCGACGAACAGCGCCAGCGTCTCGAGGCGGAACACGATGCCGAGGGCGGTGGTGGCCGTTTGATCGTCCGGCGTGGTGTACGCCCGCGCGACCAGCGAATGGATCATCAGCATCGCCGTGATGCGCACCACGAGCTGGATGCTCGACGGCCAGCCAATCCGCCAGATCGCCCGGATCTCCGCCAGGTTCGGCAGCTCCCGAGAGCGCCTCTTGAACAGCCCGAAGCGCCGGACCACCAGCACGAACAGCGGCAGCAGCACGGCGAGGCGCGCCAGCAGCGTGGCCCAGGCCGCGCCCATCAGCTCGAGGCGAGGGATGCCGAGCGCGGCCGAGATGGGCGGACCCCAGGCGAAGATCGGCGGCGCCGGGCCCGGGCCGTAGATCAGCAGCACGGCCAGGACCAAGTTGAGCACGTTGGCGCTGATCAAAATCGTGACCGGCGTCTTGCTGCTGCCGAGGGCCCGCTGGATCGTCGTCAGGTGCAAGAGCAAGAAGATCGTGAGGCTGCCGCCGACGAGCACCCGCAGGTAGTCGGTGCCAAGCTCGGCGACCGCGCCCTTCGCGCCCATGACGTCGACCATCAAGGTGCGCGCGCCGAGCAGCCCGATCAGGCCGAACCCGACGCCGAGCCCGGTGACCACCAGCAGCGACTGCCAGGCGGTCTGCTCCGTTCCGTGCTTGTCCCCGCGCCCGTAGCGGCGGCTCAGGATGGCCGCCGTCGCCACGGACAGGCCGTAGCTGACGATCGTGCCGAGCGCCGCCAGTTGGTCGCAGATGCCGATCGCGCCCAGCGCGGGGCCGGCGACCGCCGGCTCGAGGCGCGAGATCAAATACGCATCGACCAGATTGAACGTGGTCTGCAGCCCCATCCCGAGCGCGAGCGGCATGCCGAAGCGCGCCATCTCGAGCCACAAGTGGCCCGAGAGAATGCGGCGGGAGCTGCGATCGTGGTGCATCCGACCGTCCGCACCTCTGGCGATCAGCCGCCCGATACGGGAGGGATCAGCGCGATCGTGTCACCGTCGGACAGCGGCTCGGTCGCGTCGACGAAGGTTTCATTGCGCGCCACGCGCACCGATCGCAGGCGGCCCGCCAGGGGTGCATGCAGCGCTTCGAGGTGGGTCACCAGGCGCGCCACGGTGTCGATGTTCGCTGGCAGCTGCAGCCTCTCTTCGGAGACCCCGGCGAGCTCACGGACAGCAGCGAAGTACAAGATCGTGACTTCCGTCATGTGAAGATCCCGGTTGGCGGGGCGAGCACCGGACGCGGGCTTGGGGAGGCGGCCGGCATCCTAGCGGATCCTCGGGGCGTTTGCCGCTCAGGCGAGCAGCTCGGTCTTGGCCAACGGGTAGCCGGAGGGGCGCCGCACCGCATAAGAAAGCGCCAGGATCTCGACCAGCACCGAGCGGTAGACGGCGTGCACGTCGTCGACGTCGATCTCGTCCGCGTGCGCCTCGAGCGTCGCGTCGATGTGCTCGTGGACGAAGTCGAGCAGGTGCGGCTGCTCCATCGCGATGACGTCGTCGCTGTCGAGCGCGTCCGCCGGATCGGAGCGCCGCAGCTCCTCGTCCAGGCTGAGCAGCTCCTCCACCGCGACCAGCTCCGCCTCCTGCACCTCGTCGATGTGGCCGCCGTGCGCCTGCTCGAAAGCCAGCCACACCGCGAGCCCGAGGAAATAGCCGAGCGCGAGCGCCGTCTCGTCCAGGGGTTGGCTCAGCGCCTCGGTGACGTGCGCCGCGAGCGTGCCTTGGGTGCGCTCGAAGCGCTCGAACGCTTCATCGAGCTGCGCCCGCGCTTCCTCGTCGTCTTCGGCGAGGCTGTCACGGACCGCGTCGAGCGCGTGCGCGGGGACACGCGCGTAAGGGGGCACTGGTCGAATGGCCGAGCGTCGAACCCACACGCCCAAATACCTAGCACGGCCGTCGTCGCCTGGGCATGCGCTTTGGGGTAGAGCTTGCGTCGCGCCCGCTCGCGTCACCGAATCGCGCCTGGCCGCCTGCGTCCAAACCGCCTATTTTGTTGACCTTCCGCCAAGCGCGTCATGCAACCGACAACGCAGGAAACCGACGGGCCGCCGCACGGCGACGCGGCGGCGGCAGAGCCGGCCGCGAGCGACGCCAACGGCGCGCAAGACGCTGCATCGGCGACGAACGTGGACGGCGCCGTCGCCCGCGCTCGCGCGGTTCGGCCGGCGTGGTTTCGTCGCGCTCTGCTGCTCGGGTTGGTGTTTTGCCTGCCCTTGCTCAGCGTGGTCGCGGCTTTCGGGCTCGACCGAGCGCTGTCACGAGACCGGGTGCTGCGCGGCGTGTGGGCGGGTCAGCTGTCGTTGTCCGGGCTCGACGCGGCGGGCCTCGAGCGCGCGCTCACCGGGCTCGAAGCGCGTCTGCGCCAGACCCCGGTGCGACTGCGAGCGCGCAGAGAGCTGTTCGCCGTGTTGCCCGCAGAGCTCGACTATCGCCTCGACAAGCCCGCGGTCGCGCAGGCCGCGATGCGGGCCGGTCGGGAGGGGGGCGTGATCGACCAGTTTCGCTTCTGGTGGAGCGGGTTTTCATTGCACCGGCGGGTGGCCGTCACGGGCCGGCTCGGGGCCGGCAGCGGGCGGGTGCTGTCCGATATCGAGCATCGCGCCGTCCCCGATGCCCCCTTCGAAGGAGGGATTTCCGTGCGTGACGGGCGCGTGCGGGCCGAGCCGCCGCGGCCCGGCCAGTCGCTGGCGCGGCCCGCGGCGCTCGCCGCGATCTTAAACGCGGTGAACCAGCGGCGCACGACCGTGGTCGACCTGCCCGTGCGCACGATCGAGCCGCGCGTCTCGCCCGCGGACATGGAAGCGGCGCGCCAGCGCGCCGAGCGCCTCGTCGCCCGCCCGGTCGAGCTCGTCGCTCCGGACGGCGTGCGCATCCGCTTCGAGCCGTCGGAGCTCGGCGCGGCGCTGCGGAGCCGCACCACGGACGACGGCCAAATCGATCTGTATTTCAGCCACGAAATCTTGCAGCGCAAGCTCGACCCGCTGCGCCCCGAGATCGAGACGGTGGCGCAGAGCGCCACTTACGCGGTCGACCACCAGGACCGGCTGATTCTGGTCCCAAGCCGCCACGCGCGCAGCTTGAGCGTGCCGCTCGTCGCCGAGGCGCTCGTCGAGGCCGCCGCGAGCCCGGCGCGCACCGGGCCGCTGCCGCTGCCGCGGGGAGAGGCGCCGTCGTTGACCACCGAGGAGCTGCTGTCGCTCGGCATCAAACATCGGGTCGCCTCCTTCACCACGCGGCACGCCTGCTGCCAGCCGCGAGTGAAGAACATCCACCGCATCGCCGATCTGCTGGATGGCATCGTGCTCAAGCCGGGCGAGCGGCTGAGTGTGAACGAGCGCGTGGGACCCCGCACGGAGAGCAACGGCTTCGTGCCGGCGCCTAGCATCGAAGACGGAGAAATGGTGGACACGGTCGGCGGCGGCATCAGCCAGTTCGCGACCACACTGTTCAACGCGGCGCTGCACGGCGGCTACGAAATGATCGCGCGCGCGCCGCACAGCTACTACTTCTCGCGCTACCCCATGGGACACGAGGCCACCCTCAGCTATCCGCAGCCCGACCTCGTCTTCGGCAATGACAGCCAGGCGGGGCTTCTGATCAAGACCTCTTACACCGAGCGGAGCATCACGGTGACGCTCTACGGGGACAACGGCGGGCGCGTGGTGCAGACCAAGGTGTCTCCCCAGTTCGACGTGGTCGAGCCACCGATCGAGTACGTGCCGAACCCCGAGCTCGACCCCGAGGAGGAGCGCAGCCTGTCCAAAGGGCAGGTGGGGTGGTCGGTGTTGGCCACGCGGATCGTGACGTATCCGGATGGCACGACCAAGCACGAGGATCGCAAGGTCATCTACAAGCCACGCCCCGCCAGCGTCGAGGTTCACCCCTGCCGGATCCCGAAGGGGGAGCCTGGGCACACCGGAGAGACGTGCCCGGAGCCGGAGGTCGAAGACGCCGGCGCAGCGCCGCCGGAGCTCCTGGAGACGTCCGCGACCGAGGATCTCGAGTGAGCGGTCGCCGGTTCGCCTCCGAGCTTTGGTGGCACGTCGCCGCGCTCTCGGTGCTGTCGTGTGGGTGCGGCGCGACGGAGCTCGGCCGTACCGACGCCGGCGGCGCCGTCGCCGAGCGCACGCCGCCCAGGGCGGACCGGGGGGTGGCGCCCGAGATGACGGCCGCGCCGGTCGCAGAGAACACGCCGCCCGCCGATCCGCTGCTGGCGGTGACCGATCGCGAGCTGCTGGTGGAGCTCGAGCAGCGCGGCTTCGCGCTCGGGCCGCTGGTCTTCGCGATGCCGCAGGCGGCGACGGCCAAGGATTTGATGGAGCACCGCGGCTATCGTGATCTGGTCGCGACCCTCTCACGCGACCTGTCGGAGCTCCGGCGCCACGATCCACGCTTGGGGGAGGGCATGGCGCACGCGCACCGGCTGTTCCCGGCGGGTTGGCTCGGCTCGGAACACTTCCGGTTCGAGCTGGTCGGGGTGGTCAACCGCATCGACCGCAAGGTGTTCGCCGAGCAGACCTGCGGCGAGCTGCGCTTGGTCTATCGCTTGAGGTATTCGGCAGAGGTGTCGGGGCAAACGGTGGCCTCGCGCGTGCCGATGACCGTCAACGTCGTCGGGTGGTTGCCCGACGGCGACTGCGGGGCCTGGGCCCGCCGCTGGTCGGTGGCGCCGGACGCGAGCGGTCCGAGCGCGGCGCTCCTGGCGGAGACGGGCCCGCTCGGCGCCGAGGCGCTGAAAGCGGTTCGTCTGAAGAGCATCGAGGTCAACCTGCAGAGCGTGCGCTGGCCGTCCACGGTGCGCCCGAGCATGGCGGGGCACGCGGAGTACCTGCTCCGGGTGTTTCACCCCACGGCTCCGCGTGCGCTCGGGCACGCGCACGCGGACGATGATCCGGGCGGCAGGGACTTCGGCCTGCTGCCGGCCGGGCTGGAGAACACGCCGGACGTGGCCGCCCTGCGCGCCTCGCGCGTGCTCCGCGACGAGCTGCTCGAATGGCTGGAACGGCGCGAGACACTGCGAGCGATCGACGCCGGGACGGCGCTGCTGCCGGAGCGGTTCTTGGCGAAGCGTGCCGTGAGCGTCGCGCCGCACGGCCTGGCCCGCCGCGCCAATCGTCCGTTCGCGCAGGTGTTCGAGCCGGCCGAGCTCGCCAAGCTGCCGCTCGAGGGGCACACGACCTTCCGCACGCCCCAGGCGCTGCTGCGCCGTTTGGATGGTTTGAGCTGCATGGGGTGCCATCAGTCGCGCAGCGTCGCCGGCTTTCATCTGCTGGGAGAGGACGACGCCGGGCGGCGCGCCGACGTGCTGGCCGTCCCGCACTCCGCGCATTTCGCCGACGAGCTCCTGCGGCGCGCCAGCTATCAGCGCGCGCTGCTCGCAGGGGAGTCCCCCGACGAGCGCCGTCCGCCCGCGGAGCGCGCCGACGGTAGCGGCGGTTACGGTGAGGCGTGCACGCTCGAGCCGTCCGGTGACCTGGTCGCTTGGGGCTGCTCCGAGGGCCTGCGCTGCGTGCGCACCGCCGACCCCGAGGTGGGCCAGTGCTTGCCAGAGCGGCCTGGCGCCGGTGACGCGTGCGAGCTCGGCCACATGCGCGTCGATCCGAACCCCCATCGCGACGCCCTTCGGCTCGAGCCTCCGTCGGGCTGTGGCCCGGGAGCGGTGTGCGAGCGGAGCGCCGTTGGCTTCCCTGGCGGCATGTGCTCGAGCGGCTGCGGCGCGCTCGGAGACGAGGCGGTGTGCGGCGCGATCGCGGTGCTGTCGGGGTTCAACGCCTGCCTGGCGCGGCGCGAGCCGTTCGATGCCTGCATCCTCGGCCATTCACGACCCGGGGCGCTGCGCCGGTGCTCCGCCGACGCTCCGTGTCGCGACGACTATGTCTGCGCCCGCATGCCGGACGGCGAGTCCGCTTGTCTGCCGCCGTACTTCTTGTTTCAGCTGCGAGTGGACGGCCACGTCTTGCCGTGACCCACGTCGGGGGTGCGGCGGTCGCGCGGCCCCCCCGGCTGGCTGCGCGACAGCTCCCGTTCCAGCTGAAACAGCGCGAACCCCGGGGCACCTTCGTAGGTCTGGATCTCGGTAACGGCGAGGCGCTTGTCATTGCCCAGGCGCTGGCGCAGCGCGTCGCGGGCGCGCGTCGCCGTCTGCCCGGGCAGCACCGCACCCAAACGAGACGTCCCCAAACGCCCGACGATCCCGCCGAGCGCCAGCTCCCGCAAGCCGGCGGCGGTCTCCTCCAGGACGGGCAGCGGGACTTCGACCACGGCCAACGATACCGGGGAGCCCTGCTGCAGTCCGCGGCTCGCTTCCACGATCGCGAGATCGGAAAACAGCGCGCGGCCGTAGACCCCGAGCTGCTCGTCGACGCACTGAAGGTGCCGGTAGGTGCTGTCCGGCACGTCCGGGTGGCGACGGCGCGCCCGCCACTCGAGCGCCGCGACGACGCGGCGCGCTAGCACGCCGAGCAACTCGAGGTCGACGTAGGTGAAGGGTCGCGGCTTGAAATCGAGCAAGCACAAGGTCCCGACCGCCTCCCCTTGAGTGGTCAAGAGCGGCACTCCGGCGTAGAACGTGAACCCTCGCTCCAAGACGTGGGGATTGCCCGTGAAAAATGGGTGGCTCTTCGCGTCCTGGACCACCAGCGCCGCCCGCGCGGCCACGGCGTGGGTACAAAAGGAGGTGTCCCGCGGCCCGCCGTCGTCGTGTTTTCCCCGTTGCGAGCACTGGGCCACCAGGCGCTGCTGGTCCTCGGTCACGGCGGACACGGCCGCGATCGGCACCTCGAAGAGGTCGGCGACATCATCCAGGAAGCGGTGAATGGCCGACTCTGCGGGCCATTCCTCGAGCCGAACCTCCAGCAGCGCCTGAAGCCGACTCTGCTCGTCCTTCTCCAGAGCGGGCCTCGGCGTAGCGGATCGAGGTCGCTGGCCTTGGGCCAGCTCGAGCGCGAGCGACGCCATCATCTTCGGGTCATAGGGCTTCTGCAGGGTGACGTCGGCGCCGAGCTCCCGAGCCTGCTCGAGGAACGGCAAGAAGCCAGAGACGGCCAGGATCGGCGCGTGGGGTCTGTGCTTGCCGTATTCTTCCAGGAGCGCCAGCCCATCGAGCTCTGGCATCATCATGTCCGTCACCAGGACGTCCGGCTGGCTCGTCTCGAGCAGATCGAGCGCTTGCCGGCCATTGACGGCGGTGAGCACCCGGAATCCCTGACGCGCCAGAAAAAACTCCGCCATTTGTAGGAGCTCGACGTCGTCATCGACGAGCAAGGCCAGCGGCTTCGAGTTCCGTCCCCCCATGGACCGGAAGTCTAACCAGCCTGAATGACGCGGCTACTCCTCGGGGCTTCGCGCGGGCCCGATCCTGCTCGCCCGACCTTGGGATGAGGGTTTCACCCGAGCGAAAGGAAGGGGTAAGCTAACCACCATGCGACGGGGCTTACTTTGGATCGTCTTAGTGTCGTCGGGTTGTGGGGGGCAGGTGGAGAACGACCCCTCAGGGTCGCCGTCCGCGGGCTCGTCTCAGAATGCCGGCGCCGGAGGGTCGCCGTCGAACGCCGGGACCGGCGGTGGGCCCTCGGACCCTCAGGGGTTCCCTGGCGCGCCGCTCGACCCCTGCGTACCAGGCAAGCCGCCGAGTGAGGCGGACCAATGCCCTTGGCTTGCGGACGGTCGCTGCTACCCATCCAAGGAGGCAGCGTGCTCCTGCGTGTGTCCCGGCGAGGGGTCGAGCATTTGCTCGAGCGGCTTTCCCGGTGGGCCGCACAGCCAGACACCGGTGCGGTGTCGCTGATCGCGGCCGTTCACCCGTCAGGCAGGCCGAGCGCGTCGCGGCCTCGGTAGCCTCACCCCGCGCTCGCGCCGGTTTCGGGCCCGATCATCGCCGCGGGAGCACGCGCACCTGGCTGATGGGCACCCAGGCTTCGGTCGTGCCCCACTGGATGCGCCCGAGCTGACCGCGGCGTTCGAGCAGGTGAACGGCCGCGCCTTCGGGGACCGCGACGTGAGCGGCGTCCTTGTTCGAAATGGGGCGGCCGCTCTCGTCGAGCAGGCGCGCTTCGGGCGCGACGACCACCGCTGGTTCGCTGGTGCGCCGCAAATGGGCCGAAGCGAGCGTGAGCCCTGCACCGATCGCGAACAGCGCCGCGCCGATCGCGGCGCTGATCCCGGCGCCGAGCCGCACGTTGTGGCGGCGCCCGAGCCGCCGGATCGACAGCCCGGCGCTGAGCAGCAGCGAGCCGAGGATCGCCACGATGGCGTAGACGTTCTCGTCGAGCAGCGAAATCGCCGCGCGACCGAGCGACGGTCGTTCCATCACGGGGTCGGCGCCCGTCCGCGCGCGTCGGCGAGCGATCTCGGCGCGCACTTGATCGAGCAGCACCTCGGCTTCGGCGTCGGACGGGCTGAGCAGCACGGCTTCGCTCAGCGCGGCGGCGGCGCGCCCCAGGTCGCCGGGTTCTGCGGCAGGGGAGCGGGCTCGTCCGAGGTAGGCCAGGGCGCGGTTGTAGCTCGCGTCCGGGTGGGTGAACCCGCGGTCCGCGAGCAGCTCGAAGGTGTCGATCGCCGACTGGTACGCCTGCTCTGCGAGCGCCGCCACGCCGGACGCGAACAGAGCCTCCGAGCTTTGAGCGCGCGGCGCGCGCTCCTCTGGGGCAGGAGCGGTCGCCGCCGGTGCTTGCGCGCTCGCGGCCGAAGCGGGCGGCACCTGTGCTTGCGCGGGCGCTGTCGCCGAGGCAACGGTCGCGGCGCCGAGCAGGATGGCGGCCCACAGCCGTCGGATCACCGCGAGCCCCGTCTGCGGCCGCCGCGCCGCCCGAGCC
>JAEZYZ010000299.1 GCA_023418705.1 Pseudomonadota bacterium
CGTCGACGCCGCCGGCGAGTGTTCCTCCCCCGGCGGATCCTCAGGTCGACACGGGCTGGGATGAGGGGTCCGCTGGCGCGCCCCCCGCCAAGGAGGAGACGTGAGCGCGGGCGGCGGAGGACCGAACGCCGCCGACTTGAGGGCGAGCGAAGCGGCGTTCCAAAGCGCCAAGTCCGAGAGCGTGAGCGAGGAAGAAGCTCGGCTTCCGGACATCGACTTCGCCACCTTCGTGCTGAGCCTCAGCCACTCGGCGTTGGTGCACCTCGGGGATGCGCCGAACCCCGGTGATGGAAAGCTCGAGGCGAACTTGCCGATGGCCCGGCAGACCATCGATCTGCTGAACGTGCTCCAGGAAAAGACCCGCAGCAACCTGAGCGGCGAAGAGGAGCGCATCCTGGAGCAGGCGCTCTACGATCTTCGCATGCGCTACGTCGAGGTCGCGAAATCGAAGTGAGGCGTCTGCTTCACGTTCTCATCGCCGGCTCTTTATCGATCGGCGCCTGCGACCGCGGCTCGGGCTCGACCGCGGACGCAGGCGCGCCGCTGCCCTCCGGGGCGGCGCCTGCGGTCCAGCCGCTCGCGCCGCCGCCCCCTCCGCCGAAGCCCGCTCCACCGGCGCCTGCGGCGCCGCTCGCGGGCGCCATGAGCTTCGCGGATTTGGCGGCGCAGGCGGATCCCGCCGTCGTCTTCGTCAAGACGCTGCAGCGCCGGCACGGGCAGCCGGGCGAGGGCCTCGGCAGCGCCTTCGTCTATGACTCGAGCGGGTTGATCCTCACCAACAACCACGTGATCGAGAACGCGAGCGACATCCGCGTCATCTTCGGCAACAAGCGGGAGATGAAGGCGGAGGTCGTCGGGCGGGATCCGCCCACCGACGTGGCGGTGCTGCGCGTCGAGTCCAAGCCGCTGCCGCACCTGGAGCTCGGCGACTCGGACTCGCTGCGCGTCGGCGATTGGGTCGTCGCCATCGGCAACCCGTTCGGCCTGTCGCACACCGTCTCGGCGGGCATCGTCTCGGCCAAGGGGCGCACCGGGGCGGACGTGCCCGGCCTCGGCGACAGCACCGGCTACTATAACTTCCTGCAGACCGACGCCAGCATCAACCCCGGCAACTCTGGCGGACCGCTGCTCGACATGAGCGGGCGCGCCGTGGGCATCAACACCGCGATCCGAGCTCGCGCGAACAACATCGGCTTCGCGGTGCCCATCAACATGGTGCGCGAGCTTCTGCCGCACCTGCTCAAGGAGGGGAAGGTCCGACGCAGCGGCATCGGCATCGGCGTGGTCAGCGTCCAGATCGAGGACATGGCGCGCCTGAATCTGAAAGAGCGCACGGGCGCGCTGGTGTCCGAGGTGATGCCGGGGCTGCCCGGGGACAAGGCGGGCCTGCGGCCCGACGACATCATCATCGGCTACGAAGGGCAGCAGGTCCCGGGTCCGGAAAAGCTCCGATGGGACGTCAGCCTGGCGGGCGTCGGCAAGACGGTCACGCTGCGGGTCAAGCGCGGGACGCGTGTCTTCGACGTCAAGACCAGCCTCGTCGATCTGAAGGAGCTGCCGGGCGAGCAACCGAAGCCACCCCAGCCCGAGCCGTTCGGGTTTCCGTAGGCGCCCCCGCAACGGAGCGGGTGCGCTCGCGGATTTCACGCCGGCGGCTCCGGCGGCATGACCGCCTCGATGTCCGGGGATGCCAGAGCGTTCCGGGGCGTATTCGAGCTTGGTGATGCCCCTGGCGCCTTCCCGCCCCCCGATGCCCGCCATCCGGTCTGCAGGCCTTGGCGCAGCGCCATCGGCGAGCGCTGCACCCACCATGTCCCACCTCCGCGCGCCTGATCCGAGTGTCAGGGGGCTGAATAGCGCCGAGGCTGCGGCGTCCAACCGAACGGCGCGGCGGCTCGAGGCCGAGCGCGACCGCCTGTTGGTGGAGCGAGCGCAAAATGGAGATCTGGACGCATTTCGGAGGCTGGTGGACAGACACCAACGCCGGGCCTTCGCCGTCGCGCTGTCGCTGGTGCGCGACGAGAACGACGCTCGCGAGGTCGTCCAAGAGGCATTTTTGCGGGTGCACCGGAGCCTCGACAGCTTCAACGGCGGATCCAGCTTTTTTACTTGGCTGTATCGGATCGTCACCAACGCCTCGATCGATCTCATGCGCAAGCCGTCTCGGCGCGAGGCGGAGCTGGACAGCTCATTGCTCCAGGAAACGGACGGGGGCGAGATCCCGCTGCTCGCTCGGCTCGAGGGGGCCGATCCGATGGAAGTGGTGCGCCGCCGGGAAATCGCCGCTCGGATCCAGGCTGCTTTGGACGAGCTTCCGCCATATCATCGGGGCGTCATCGTGATGCGCGAGATCCAAGGGATGAGCTACGAGGAGATGGCGGAGGCCATGAACGTCTCCAAAGGAACGATCATGAGCCGGCTGTTCCACGCCCGTCAGAAGCTGCAGCGCGCCCTGTCGGACTGCTACGAAGAGCAAATCGGGCGCCGGCCGCAGCAAGGGGGGCTCGGTGAAGACCCCTGATATTTCGGAGCGGATGGAGTTTTTCGACGGCGAGCTGTCCGAGGAGCGCGCCCGCGCCGTCGAAGACCACCTGGCGAGGCATCCCCACCAGCGAGCGGAGCTGTCCGCCTGGGCGGCGGTCGGGGAGTGGGTCCGCCAAGATCCGCGTTTTCAGCAGGATCCGGATTTGACCGACGCGGTGCTGCAGCGGATCGAGCGCCAGCGCGGCGCAGGTGGGCGCGAGGCGCGCTTCGGCCG
>JAEZYZ010000304.1 GCA_023418705.1 Pseudomonadota bacterium
GTCGAACTCCCCAAAAATCTTCCGTCCGTCCGCTCCTTCCTGTGAACAAAATAGCGGAGCTCGTCGCGTTGGATTCCACGTGCTTTCGGGCCCTTCGAGTCTCGTTTTCGTACGAGGGCGGGAGCTCAGTCCACCCGGTGCACCTGCACGCCCTGCACGCCCGAGTCGGCGTCCACGTCCACCACCAGAAAATGGCGTCCGATGTTGTCGAAGCGCTCCGGGAGCGCCCCCCCACCTCCCGAGATGTGCGCCGGGATGCCCGCGTTCTCGAAGGCGTAGTGCGAGTGCACGTGCCCATATAGCGTCAGGTCGACGCGCCCGCTCGCCAGCCGCTGTAAGAGCTTCGCCGCCTCGGCGCGGTTCGCGAAGGCGCCGTTGCGGACGCCGGTGGGATCGAGGGGCGGGATGTGCATCGCCACCACATGGGTACGCTCGCGCGCCGACGCGAGCCAGCCGTCGAGCCAGCCGAACACGCGAGGGTCGAGCGAGGCGCTGCCGGAGTCGAGCAGCGTGAACGCCACGCCGCGAAACCGGAAGTGTGAGCTGGCGCGCCCGAAGTAGCTCTGAAACAAGCACGGATCCGTTCCAAGCTCGTGGTTGCCGAGGGTGGCGTAGTAGGGCACGTCGAGCCCCTCGAGCTCGGCCTGGAACCGCGCCAGCTCCTCGGCCGTGCCCTGTCGGGTCAGGTCCCCTGCCCCAAGCACGAAGCGCACGCCCGAGACAGTGTTGATCTTCCGGTAGATGTCCTGGACCTCGTCGATGGCCTCCTGGATGTCGCTCAGCACCCCGAAGCGCCAGGGCTCCAGCACCTGATGATCGGCCGGGGCGATGCGCAGCTCGGCGACGCCGTCCGCCGGCAGCTGCACCTGCCAGGTCGCTCGCGTGGGCGCGGTCGCCGGCAGGGGCGTGATCACCGCCCCCTCGCCCGAGATCTGCGTCAGCTCGGATGATGGCATGCCGTTGGTCGCGGCGATCGTCAGCTCGCGCGGCCCGCTCCCACCGACCTGCAGGCGCAGGCGGACGGCGGGGGCGTTCTGCCAGAGCTCGACCGTCGCGCCCTCGAGCCGGCGGATCACCGCGAGCCCGTCGTGCACGTCCACCTGCACGGATTCGCTGCGGCCGTGCCCCACCGCCAGGTCCTGCTCGACCCGTTCCTCGGTCGGGCGAACGCAACCCGCCAGCACCAGCACGCACGTGGACGCGGCCATCGCAGATCGAATCGTCATGGCAACACCTGTTGGCGAAAGAGGACACTCAGGCCGAGCAAGTAAGCCGAGCCCACCTCGGCGTTCACGAGCGCCCCCCAGGTCTGGTCGAAGTAGTAGCGCCCGAGCAATCCGAAATGGCCCACCACCCCGCTGCCGAGGCCCGTCAACTTGAGGCCGGCGGTGTAGCCGTCGTGGCGGTGGTCGTAATAAGCCGTGATCTCGCCCCCCCGACGGCTCGGATCGCCGATATAGACCCCGAAGCCGAAGCGTCCGAGCAGCAGCTCCTCGACGTCCGTAAACCCCTCCAGGCCCTCGACATCGTAGTTGATGCCTTGAAGCCCCAAGCCCGTCCCGAGCTCGGCGAACATTCCGGTCAGGTGTTCGTCGATGTGGCGCAGGTCGAGCCGGCCGTCGATCGAAAGCTCGCCGGTGCTGATCGAAAATTGCTCGGGGTCGTAGCGGTGGTGGGTGGCCGCGGTTCGCAGCTCCAGGTAGCTCCCGTCGCGCACCGCGGCGTCTGCCGGGCGAGAAGCGACCAGCTGCCACGCAGCGCCCAGCCGGTAGCGCGCATTGCGATCATCCAGCGCGAACCACGCCGACGGCAGGAGGCGCAGGCGCCCCCAGCGCGCCTCGATGGCCTGCACCATGAAGTGACGGTACGAAAACTGCGGGTCGTAGACGTAGCGGTAGCCGAGCGACGACTCGAACTCGGGCAAGACGCGCGCGGTCCCGCGCTCGTCCTCGGGCACCGAGACCCCATAGAGATCCGCCAGGAAGGAAATGGCGAACAAGCCGACCCCGCTGGCGGTGACCGCGGCAGCGGGACCGACGACGTGGCGCGAGGCCCCCGTGGCGACGATCGTGGCGCCGCCCGCCAAGAACATGCCAAGACCGATGCCTTCGAGCAACAGCAGCCGCCGCGCCGTCGTGCGCCGGCCAAGCACGTAGTGCCCGGCGCCGTGCACCAGCGCACCGGGTACGACCGCGGCGCCCGCCGACAACGCGCGCCGCTCGGGCGTCGGCTCCGCCCGCTCGCCTGACGAGCCCGGCTCGGGAAGCGCGCTTGGAGGCTCGAGCGCTGCGCGGTCCGCAGCCCGAGCGGGCAGCCCGACCAGGACCACGAGCCACCCGGCGCAGATCGCCGTCCTGGACCGCCGAGCGAAGACCGTCACGGGGACATTTCTACTCACGTTTTCGGTTCTCGGAAGGTCGGGAAGAGCTCATGGCGGAGCGCCTCCCACTCCGCCGGCGTATTGCAGCTCGTGAGGACACGCCGGTCGGGCAGCGCGCTGGGGTCGAGGGGCAGGCAGTCGAGGCGCTGGCAGAGCTCCTGCGCCCGTCGTTCCCCCGCCCGCAGCAGCTGCTCGGCCACCTGCGCGGCCGGCTCCACCTTCAAGAGCGCCGCCAGGGGCTGCCATCGGAGGCCCCACGGAGCGCGCTCGACCGGCGCGACCCCGTCGCGCTCGGGCGCCGCCGCCAAGCGCGCGCGCAGAAAGCTCACGTAGCTCGCGTTCGTCCAGGCAGCGTCACAGCTCGTCAGGTACGCCAGGCCGATCTCTTTTGCGCGGAGCCAGGCCAGGCCCGACCCAATCCCTGAAAGCGGTCCCGCGTGGACGAGCTCAGCCGCATCGTCGATGCGGGACGCCAGCGGCTCCACATCGGGAAGCTCCTGCCCCCCCGAGCCGACGATCAGGATCCGGTGCTCGGGATGCACGAGTCGTCGCACCACGTGCTCGAGCAAGGGGCGCCCGCCGGCATCCAGCCAGGCCTTCGGCCGCCCCATGCGGGTGGAGGCGCCTCCGGCGAGCACGATGCACCCGACTTCAATCGTCACGAGGCCTCCCCGGGCGCCGAATGAAACAGGGCGCCCGGCTCGGGGGAGCATATCGAGCCGGGTGGGCGGAGGCGAGCCGGCTCACGGAGCGACCTGCACCAACACGAAGCGCGCATTTTCGGCCCGAACTCGGCCAAGCGCCGACGCGAGCTCCAGGTGTTCCTTGCGCGCCACGAGCCACCTGGCCCCCGCGAGCCTCGCGCCGAGCTCCGACGCGGAAGCAAAGGCGCGCGAGCGCTCGCGCCGGGGATCGCGATCGTCGAGCGGGCGCGCGGTGCTCGGATGTCCGAGCGCCGCCAGCACCGCGAAGTAGCCGAAGTCGGCGGTGTCGACGCGCACGTGGCGGACGGCGAGGCGGCGCGCGCGCTGGCCGATGTCTTCCTCCGCCGAGCGATCGACGAAGGGGGCCGGCGGTCGCCCGAGCGGCACCACCGCGCTCCAAAGCAGCACCGCGCCGACCCCGCCGAAGAGCAGCGCCCTCGATCGGAGCGAACGCGCGGGGGTCGCCGCGCGCTCCAGGGCGCCAACCCCGATCACGGCGGCCAGCATCCAGACCGCCAGCACGGCCCGCTCGCCGTGGTGGGTGGGCGCGCCGTCGGCGAGCTCCCCCGCCATCAAGAACGGGAGCACCGCGGCGACCGGCAAGGCGAAGCGCCACCAGATGACGGGCGCGGGGCGCCGCAAGAGCACACCCGCGAGCAGCGCCGCCGTCGCAAACAGCAACACCTCCGGCTCGTGCACCACGAGCGCCTCCGGCACTCGCCAGAGCCGCTCCCACACGCCATCGCTGCCGCCCAGCGCGCGGCGGTAGTCGGCGACACGCCGCACGAAAAACAGCGCGTCGCCGTGCCGAACGACCCCGTGCAGGAGCCAGGCCCCGATGCCGGAGCCAGCGACGGCCGCGGGCCCCCAGAAGGCGCGCGCGCGCCGCGCGTCCCAGGCACAAGTGACGCAAAAGACCGCGGCCACCGGCCAGCTCTCATAGCGGCTGAGCGTGGCGAGCAGCAGCGCGACCGCACCCCACCAGCGCTCGGGCAGGCCGCGCGCCGCCGACGCTGCACCGAAGACGACCAGCGCCGCCGTCCACGCCTCCGGCACGGTCGCGACGCCGAGCCGCGCCGAGTACGGCAGGGCGCAAGCCAAGATCGCAGCCAGCACGGCGGCGCTGCGCGACAGGCCGATGAAGGTCGCCGCGCGCCACAGCAGCAGCGCCGACAGGACCCCGAGCACGAAGCTGACGGCGCGCGCGACTTCGAGCGACGGCTCCGAAGCCGCCATGGCCACGCCTTGGATCAAAAACGGCAGTGGCAGCCAGCTGGTGCCAGAAGGGTCGAGCGTCGGTGCTTCGACGAAGCGCTGCGCGATGACGACGCGCGCGTAGTCGTCATCGCTGATGGCCCGAAAGCCCGAGGCCAGCACGAGCGCGCTCACCGCGGCTTTGGTCGCGATCACGACGGCAGCGTCCGCGAGCCACCGCCCGGCAGCGACGTGCTGGGTCGAGCTCGGGTGCGAAGCGCTCACCACCGCTCGCCGCGCGTCTTATGGCGTCTGCGGAGGAGCCGGCTGAGCCGGAACGGGCGCGGGCTGCGCGGGC
>JAEZYZ010000088.1 GCA_023418705.1 Pseudomonadota bacterium
CGCGAGGCGGGCCGGCGGCGGTCGTGTGGGCAAACATGCGTGGCTCGCAGCGAGGGGGTGCGGCTCGGCGGCCCGACGAGCCCGCAAAGTGTAGCGTGAGCGGCGGCCTCACGCCGCACCAACGTAGGGCGGAGGTTGGGCCGTTGGGTGCACCGAGCGGAGAGCCAAAAAGAGCGCCCAAGGCAGCGGGAGCTCCGGTTGGCAAACGGAAACGGCGCCCCTCGGGGCCCTGCGACACAACCGCCACGGTCCGAGCGCGATTCCCTCGCGCCGTCATTCAGGTTCGTACGAACAAAAGGTGCCGGTTCGGATCGACCGGGACAGGCGCCGGCCGAGCGCAGCGTCGTACTTGCCGATCTTCTCGAGCACCGCCTTGAGTCTCCGCTGCACGTTCACGCGCGCGCGCTCGGCGGCCGAGCCCGCGCGCCGCGTTCTGCCGCCAAGGCCGAGGCAACGGCCGAGCTCGTCACCAACGAAGCTGAGCTCGGCGCGCAAGCGTTCGAGCCGCCCTTGGTCGTGGTGGCTTTCGGCCTCGTCGATCTCCGACTCGAGCTCGCGGATGCGTTGCCGATAGGCGAGCTTCGCGGCGTCGTCCAACACCTCTCCCGCGTCGCCCAGCCCGCGGGCGGGCGTCGCTTCCATCAGCTCGAGCGCGTGGAACTCTCGGTAGGGATCGGCGACGAGCATGGCCAGGATGCGCGTGCCCCGGCCGTCCCGCAGCTTGAGGCTTACCTGACCGCATCGCAGCGCCCAGACCTCGCCCTCGCGTACCAGCTCGATCGGCGCGGCGGCGCTCGCTAGCGCCGGCCGGCCTTCGCGTGGGACGGCGCCGCCGATGGCTGCGAGGGTGTCGCGAGCGGCTCGGACGAGGCCGGGCATGCCGAGCCGCTCGGCGATCTCGAGGCTCTGCTCGAGCAAGGCTCGCTGCTGCTCGAGGCTCGCTGGATCGCGGGAGCACCACCTGGCTTCGTCATAGGCACACCACGCGAGCTGCGGCAGCGCCTTGGCGGTCTCCGCCGTGCGCCGCGCGAGCTCGAAATCCTGGCGGGCTTGCTGCATGTCCCCGAGGTACGCGCGCAGGCAGCCGAGCGCGCGCGCGACGGGGCCACCCCAGGTGCGCCCCATGAGGCCACCGTTGACGAGCACCGACGGCGTCTCGGAGAAGCTCGCGAGCACTCTGCGGGCCATCGCGGCGTCGTCGACGGTGGTCGCGACGTCGGCGAGGGCTTCGAGCAACGTGCGATCGCCGACGGCGAGCACGCTCTCCAGCGCGTCCGGGCGCAAGTGCGCGCGCACCTCGGGTGCGCGGCCTGATCGTGCCAGCGCGCCGCACGCGATCACGTTCGCGAGCAGCGCGGCGTTGGCGTCAGCCGCGAAGTCGGCTTCGACCTGGGGGATCATCGCCGCCAGCTGCTCGAACTCGCCCCGCACGCGCAGCTGCTCGAACTCTTGCAGGCGGAGGGACTTGTCGGCGTTCGGATCGGCAGCGCGGGCTCCGAGCGCTCGAGCCTTCGCGCGGTGGCGGCTCGCGTCGTCGAAGCGGCCTTCGAATAGCGCCTGCATGGCGAGGAAGGACGCCGCCTGCCACTCGAGCTGCGGCTGTCCGAGCCGTTCGGCCAGGCGGGTGCAGGCTTCGATCGCCGCGCGCGCGCCCAGGGTGTCTCCAAGCTCTTGCAGGTCGAAGCTGAGCCGGGCGTGCCCGCGGAACTGTTCCACCTGGTCGCCGAGCCGTTCGGCCAGGCGGACCTGCTCCTGGTTGAGGCGCTCGCGCTCGGCAGGGTCCGCCAGATCCATGAGGGCGGAGGAGGCGGAGCGGATGGTCTCGAGCAGGGTGCGCGGATCGCCCAGGTTGCGAGCCATCGCCACAGCGGCGCGCGCCATCTCCATCGGCGGGTGCGGGTCCTTGGCGGGCTGCTCGGCAGCGGCCAGGCGCGCCATCGTCAGGGCCCGAAGCTCGCCGTCCCGCTCCGGCAGCGCCTGCAGCGCTTCTCGCAGCAGCTCGACCAGCCGCGGGTTGACCTGAGCGATCAAGAAGTGGCGGCCGTACTCCAGGGCCGCTCTGGCCAGCGTGGACGGATCGTTCATGTCCCGCGCCAGCGCGGCGGCTCGCTCACAGGTCCTCCTGCCCAGCTCGAGCTGGCCGGCGAGCATTTGCGCCTGGGCGAGCTCGAGCAACAGGTCGCCGGCTTCGCGGGGCGGTGCTTGTCCGGCCAGGGTCGATGCCAGCGCCAGCTCGAAGTAGAACGCGGCCTCTTCGAAGGCGTACTGCTCGAGCGCCTCGTGGCCGGCGCGGCGCGCCACGTCCTTGACCCGCGCTCGTCCCGCGGCGCCGCCCCGCAGGTAGTGATGGGAGAGCTCGGCGCTCGACGCGGTCGCGTCGTGCTCGCTCAAGCTCTCGGCCACGCTCAGGTGCAGCCGCTCGCGTTCGTCTTGGCTGAGCGCCTGGTAGATGGTTTCGCGAAAGAGGATGTGCGAAAAGCGGTACTGGCCGGGGGAGGGCTCCTCGACGAGCGCCGCGTCCAGCGCGCCCCCCAAGCGAACCGCCACTTCGATCTCCGGCAGGTCGAGCAAGCGAGCGAGCCTCGGCCGCGAGAACTCGCGCCCCAGCACCGACGCGACGTCGAGCGCGCGGCGGCTCTCCGGGGACGCGGCCCGCAAGCGTTCGCCCACCAGCTCGCGCACCGACGCTCCGAGCAGCGCGGCCGCGGGCAGCGCGCCGTGCGCGAGCAGGTGACGAGCGACCTCGGTGACGAACAAGGGGTTGCCCTCGGTCATCTCCATGATCTCCGTCGCGGAGCGCTCATCGGGCGCCGATCCGCAGAGCTCCTCCACGACGGCGCAGGCATCGGCTCGCCCGAGCGGTCCGAGGCGCAGCGAGCGGGCGCGGCGGGCCACGCGCAGCAGGGGGGAAGCGCGTCGCCCGAGCGCACCCTCGGCTTCACGGCAGGTCACGATCAGGACCAGCCGCTCGGCGCGCACGTGATCGCTCAGAAAATCGAGCAGCAGCAAGGACGCGTTGTCGGCGGCGTGCGCGTCCTCCACCGCCACCAAGAGCGGCGCCTTGCGCGCCAGCTCGCACAACAGGGCGGTCACGCCGTCCAGCAGGCGGAACCGCGCCTGCTCGGGATCGACGCTGGGGGGGGGCCCGCCCTGATCGGACCATTCGGGCAGCAGCTGTGCGGCCGTTCGAGAGCGGGCGCTCAGGGCGTCAGGCGACAGCGCGTGCAGGCGCGCGGCTTCGCGAACGACCTGAATCCAGGGCCAATAGGCGGGCGCGCCACCGGACTCCCAAGATCGACCGAAGGCCACCCCGAGCCCTTCTGCCGTCGCGCGGCGCGCCACCTCGTCGACCAGGCGGCTCTTGCCGATCCCTGGCTGCCCGGACACGACGAACACCGTGCCGGAGCCTTGCTTGGCTGCCGCGACGCCCGAGAGCAGCTCCTCGAGCTCTCGCGAGCGACCGATCAGGGCTGAGGGCTTCATCTTGGTCGAGCTGAGAGGTGAAGGCGCGTCAGCGGGTTCCCGTCGTGCTCCAGGTCAAGCCCGGCGGTCCCCAGTTCTCGCGCGAGTAGAGGGGCCGGAAACCACAATACAGCATGTTGTGGTAGGAGGAGCTCGAGCCTGGCTGCGGCTCGCCGGTTTCGGTGAACAGCGCCCGGCAACCGAGCGCCAGCGCTCGGCGCACCCGCGCCGCCATGACCGCCCGCTGCGCCCCCCGGCCGCGATGGGCGGGCGCGGTGGCGCCCATCGCCAAGTAGCCGACATCGCCGCGCACGAACAAGGCGCCGGCGCCGACCACGACCCCGTCGTCCGGGGCCTCTGCCGGCGTCGCGACGAACAGCTGCCAGCCGGGTCGCCCCCAGAGCCGCTCGAGCAGCGGCCCTGCCTGCGCTGGCAGCTCGAAGCCTTCGCGGAGGAGGCGGGCGGCGGCCTGGACGTGCTCGGCGCGGGCCTCCAGAACCCGAAACGGTGTCTCCACCGGCGCGAGGGGCTCGGCCGCGCGCCCGAGCTTGACCCAGTTGCGATGAAAACGTGCCAGGCCGAGGGCATCGAGCGCCCCTTGCAGGCGCTCCGCGGGCCCCGGGCACAGGTGCAAGAGGTAGCGGCCGATGTGTCGCGAGCGATAGCGCGCCACCGCGCTCTCGAGGGCAGCGCGATCTTCTGGCTGACGGGATCCGAGGCCGAAGGTGCGGTTGAAGAGCAGGTGATCGACTCGATGGCTGCGCAGGACGAGCGCGCCGGAGCACCGATCGGCGCTGAGCCCCAGAGCGGCGGCGAGGTCCCGGGGCGCAGCGTCGAAGAGGTCCTCCCAGGCGGCCGCTTCGATGGCCTCGGCCGTGTCCAGCGACAATAGCGACTCCGGATTCGCGTTCCACATGACGTCCGAGCTCTGGGGCGTGACCCGCGGCGGAACAGTGTTCCGTCCCACGCCACCTGGAAGGAGCGGGGTCGCCGCGGGGCCGGGGGAACACCGTTCCGCCGGCCGTCACGCCGCTCGGACGGGCGCTCGTGCCCCAACGAAAACCCGAGGGAGCTTTGCCATGGAAACCTTCGTGACCGCCGCGGTGCTCGGATCCTACCTGCTATTCATCGCGCTCGACTTTTGGCGACCGGCGCGGGCCTTCCCGCGCATCCCGTTCTGGCGGGTCAAGGGCGTGATCTTCTTCTTGCTCAACCTCTCGCTGTCGATGACGCTGCCGCTTCTCTGGGATGGCTGGCTCGGTCGCTTCCGGTTGCTCGACGCTACGGGGCTGGGCACCGTCGGCGGCGCCGTCTTCGGCTTGATCGTGCTTCAGCTCGGGGTCTACGTGTGGCACCGAGCCCTGCACCGTGTGCCATTCCTATGGAGAACGTTTCATCAAATGCATCACAGCGCCGAGCGCCTGGACGTGTTTGGCGCCCTCTACTCGCACCCGCTGGACGCGGCCGGGTTCGCGTTGCTCTACAGTCTGGCGCTGGTCGTGCTGACCGGGGTGAGCGCCGAAGCGGCGATGCTCGCGAGCGGCGCGGCGTCGTTTCTTTCGTTCTTCCAGCACGCGAACGTGAAGACCCCCCGGTGGCTCGGCTACGTCATTCAGCGCCCGGAAATGCACGCGGTGCACCACGAGCGGGGGGTGCATCATCACAACTTCTCCGATTTTCCGGTCTTCGACCTGCTCTTCGGCACCTTTCGCAATCCGCCGGACTGGCGCGGACAGGCGGGTTTCTACGACGGCGGCTCGAAGCGCATTGGTGAAATGCTGATCGGGCGCGACGTCGCCGCGCCGCCGCAGTCCCTCGAGCTGCGGCCGTGACGGCCCCGCGCTCAGGGGCGCCTCGGGGCGGCGCCTGCCCCGGCGTCTTCCGCGGGGGGCTCGAGCTTCCCTTCGGCGCCGGCCGGCGCGGCGCCGTCGAGCGCGGGTTCCGTCGCGCCGAGCCGATAGTCGCTCTCGATCAGGAGCTCGGTCACACCGGAGCGCTTGCGGGGCGGCTTGGTGGGCAGGGCGGCGCGCTGCTCTTCGACCGGCGCCAAGCGCACGGGAAGCGGCGCCGCGGCGCCCCGGTCCAGGGATGCGCCAGCGTTCGCCCGGCCCCCGGTGCTGGGCAACAGCGGCGGATCGGCCGAAGGTGGCGCGGCCATGGCGCGCCCGATGATCGTGACCGTTCCTGGCCGTGGCCGCGCGCGAGGCGCCACCACGGGCTGCGGCCGGGGTGGGGCAGGGGCCGGCGCGGCGGGCATTTCGCCGGTCGTCCAGCGACGCAGGGCCGACGCCGCCCGACGCAGCGCCTGCCCGAAGCCGCCGGTGCTGCGCCGGGTCGTGACCCGGAGCAAGTCGGCATAGAGCTCCCGCGCCGACCCGAACCGCCGGTCCGGATCGATGGCGAGCGCCCGCTCCTTCCAAGCGTCGACCGCGGCCGGCAGATCGGGGCGCGCGCGGTGCAAGCTCGGGCGCGGCGCCGTCGTGGCCAGCACCAGCATCTGCGCCAGCGAATCCGCCAGGAAAGGCGGAGCGCTGGCCAGCGCTCGGTACAGCAAGACGCCGAGCGCGTAGACGTCCACGCGCTGATCCAAGTCTTCGGACTTCTTGCCTTGCCAGACCTCGGGCGCGATGTAGCTCGGCGAGCCCATCACGATGCCCGCGCCGGTCAGCGGGGCCGAGCCCCGCAGGCGCGCGAAGCCGAAATCGAGCAGCCGGACCCCGCCCGTATTCAGCAAGAACACGTTGGCTGGCTTGAGGTCGCGGTGCAAAATCCCGCGAGCGTGGGCAAGCTCCAAGGTGGCGACGACCGGATCGAAGATCCTGCGCAGCTCATCCAGCGATAGCCGCCCGCCGCCGGCTTCGAGCTCGCGCAGGTGGGCGTCGAGATCCTTGCCGTCCAGCAGCTCCATCACCAGGCACAAGCCCAGGGCCGGTTCCTGGCAGGTGTCGAGCACGCGCACGGCAGCGCTGCCCTCCAGTCGCTGCAGCGCCTGCTGCTCGCGCTCGAAACGCGCGGTCGCTTGCGGATCGCGGGCTGCGTGCTGGCTGAGCATCTTGACGGCGACCGCCTGGTTCGAGCGCCGATCGTTGCCGCGGTACACCACGCCCTGGCCGCCCTGCCCGAGCAGCTCCAACAGCTCGTAGCGGTCCCCCACGACGAGACCGACGAGATCGGAAGGGACGGCGCTCATGGTACCGAAACCAGTATACCCTCCGCGGGCCCGCCAAGCTCCAGGGCGCGAGTTTCGCTGACAAAACGGGAGGGTCGGCAGCCCCGGCAGCGCTCCGCCCGGCGGGCGCCCGCGCACGCGCACGAAGTGAGCGGAGGTCGCGGGCGGGCCCACGGCCGCAAATGCGCGAGCTGCCTGCGTCGAGCCAGGACGCATCGTCGTGCCCGCCCCGCCGAGCCGGTGAGCCGTCGCTGCGGGGGTAATCATACTCAGGAGTGATGGGCCGGCGCCGCTCAGGTCCACCGAGCGCTCCCCGCGTACCGGCGCGCCTTCCAGGGCTTCGGCCAGCGGCAACGGCGCCGGGCTGTAGTATTGATTTGCGACCGATTTCACTCGAGCTCAGCGCATATCGACGTTTCACCTATAGCGTCAAATTCGATAAATGCTTTATGGCGCGGACTCGGGAGCAGGTGTCCTTCGGTCGGAATAAATGAGAGACATGCGTCGAAAAATGCTGTTTCCCCTGATGAAAATGAAAAAAGCACGTAGCTAGATGCGACTTCGCTTGGTTCGAGTTTGTCGCTTGCGGTCCTCGCTAACCTCATGACATGGTCGGCGAGTACAATCCGCCTTTGGGGAGCATAACGTGACATCGGCAACCGATTCCAACCGCCTCGATGATGATCCAATGGCGCTCGCGGAGCAGTTGCCCCGCCGGTCCGACGTGACGGAGCTCTTGCGTTCGGCTCCCGCGGCGACGGATGAGCTCTTGATCCAGCGCGTCGCCGAGCAACTGTCGCGCATCGACCCGAGCTCCTCGCCCGCGAACGTCTTGCAGCTGGGCGAGCTCGTGTATCGAGAAATCTACGGCCAAGATCGGCGCGTGCTCAACCGGGGCGCCAAGCACCCGTCGCTCCGGCGGCTGGCCTTGCACCCGTCCGTGCCCTTCAAGGTGACGACGCTCTGGCGCGCGGTGTCGATCTACGAGATGTCGCTGCGGTTCCCGCAGCTGTTCGAGATGCCGTCGCTCACCATCTCTCACTTTCGAGCGGTGATCGGCCTTCCGGTGGACACCCAGCGGCGGCTTCTGACCAACGCCGCCCAACAGCGGTGGACCAAGCGCCGGCTCGAGCAAGAGGCCGGGCAACAGCGAGAGGGTCAGCGCCGGCGCGGGCGGCGCCCGTTGCCCCCCGCCCTCAAGTGGGCGCGCGAGCTCGAGCGCGTGCTCGCCCGCTCCGCGGAGCTCGAGGTGGCCGACGGCAAGATCTCGGACGATGCGGCCGAGGAGATCCAGGCCACCTTGCGCAAGTGCCGCGAACGCTGCCGAGCGCTCGAATCGGGCGTGGCGACGCTCGCCGCCACGTCCTGAAGCCACTCGGGCCCCGTGTCTCCCATCCCTGGTGGATGATCGCGCGAGGCCGCCTCTCGCATGGGGTCGGCGCGCCGTTTCCCCCTGGACAACCGCGGCGCGCCAGGCCCGAATAGCGGCGGCAATGATTCGCCACCTGGTCTGGGACGTCGGCGGCACGCTGTTCGACACCTATCCTGCCGTGATTGACGCGGCCCAAGCGGCGCTCGCCGAGCTTGGCACGACCCTGCCCGCGGAGGCGTTGCGAGATCTGTTCCGGCGCTCGACGCGGCATGCGCTGGAGACTTTGTCCGTCCGCTTGGGCGTGTCCGAAGCCGACCTCCGCGAGCGGTTCCGTCGCGCCTACGACCGAGTCCCGCCGGACGCGCAACCCTACTTCGAGGGTGTGCCGGAGCTCTGCCGCCTGGCGCGGGCTCGCGGCGGCGCAAACTTCATCGTCACCCATCGCGAGCGCGCGTCGGTGCTGGCGTTGCTCGACGCCCACCAGCTGCGGGCGGAGTTCGCCGACATCATCGCCAAAGAAGACCCATTCCCGCGCAAGCCGGATCCGAGCTCGCTGTTGGCGCTGATCGAGCGCAACGGCTTGTCAGCGCGGGAGTGTCTGATGATCGGTGACCGAACGCTCGACGTGCTCGCCGCACGCGGCGCCGGCATGCGTGCGTGTCTGCGCAGCGACGTCGATCAAGCCGCCAGCGGTCACGCCGTCGACGGGCCGGCGTCGGCCGACGGAGCTGGCGCGGATCTCGTGGTCCGCGACTACGCCGAGCTGCTTGCCTGGCTCTGGGCTTGCCCGGAAGCCGCTGAAAGGCCGCACGGCGCGTAGGGGCGGTGACGCCGGCGTGGCCGGCGCCCCCAAACCTTGTTAGGACCGCCGCCTCTCTGTCACGCTCGTGAACGACCGCGGGCTCTCGAAAGGAACATCGGACGTGGGCCTCACCCGTGGATCGCTGACATTTACCCGGTTCTTCGTGAGCGGCTCTCCGCCGCGCGATTTCCGCAACCGCTTCGTGCAGGCCGCGCGCTTGCGCCGCTTCGAACCTTTGGCTGCCGAAGACGAAGCCCAGGAGGCGAGCGGCTGGTGTGCGCTCGAGCGCCCGTTCGATCTCGAGCTCGATCACGAGAAGATCTACCACGATCACTATCTGTTGCTCGGCTTTCGCGTGGATCGTTGGCGGATCCCGGGGGCGGCGCTGCGCGCGCACCTGGCGGACGAGGAGCGCCGGGTGCTCGAAAAGACGGGCCGCGCCAAGCTGTCCCGCGCGCAGAAAGCGGAGCTGAAGCAGCGGGTGGTGGCGCGGCTTCGCCGCAAGGTGCTGCCCAGCACGTTGGCCATCGACGTTTGCTGGGATCTCGACGCCGGGACGGTGCTCTTCTTCAGTCACTCTCCGCGGCTCGCGCTCGACTTTGCAGCGCTGTTCGAAAAGACGTTCGGCCTTGGGCTGCACGAGGACAGTCCGTACTTCGCCGCCGGGCGCGCCCCGTTGAGCACGACCGAGCAGCGCGCGTTGGCGCGGGTCCAGCCCGTCAGCTTTTCGAGCGGCCGCAAGCGGCTCGGGGGGCGCCAGCGATCGCAAGGCGCGGAGCGGCCGAAGCCGTCCGAGCCGCAGCCGCCGACAGAGAACGTGGAGCCGTCGGGCGACCTGGTGGACCGCATCGAGACGACGCGCTTTCTGGGTTCGGAGCTCCTGCTGTGGCTTTGGATGAAGCACGAGCTGCTGGACGCCGAGCTCGAAATCCCGGAGATCGGTCCGTGTGAGGCTTGGCTGGGCACCGAGCTGACGCTCGCGTCGCCGCTGGACCCCGGTGAACGCGTCGCCCTGCGGGGCGCCGCACCGACGTCGGGTGCGGAGGCCAAGGCCGCGTTGGCGGCTCAGAAGTTCCCCGTGCGCGCGCGCCTGGGGCTGCGCTCGGGTGAGGACGAGTTCGATCTGGTCCTGAAAGCAGACACGCTGCAAATCGGCTCGGCGTCGATCCCTGCGCGCATTCAGGACGGCGACGACGCATTTCTGGAGCGGATGGCTCTGGTCGAGCGGCTCACCGCGATGCTCGACGGCATCTATGCGACCTTCCTGCGGGTGCGCCTCGATCCGCGCTGGTCGTCGGCGTGGGAGCCCGCTCTGGTCGCCTGGCTCGAGGACGCGCCGCCGACCGGGACGGCATTGGCGGAGCTGAGCGGCTCGCTGCGCATCGGGCGGCGCCGGGCGCGCTGATCGCCGATTTTCGCCAGCTTCCGCGGAAAGCCCGCCCGCGGCCCCCCCCCGGGAAGCCGCGGGCCCACGCCGGCTACCGGTTCGGCGCCGCGGCGCTGATGTCCGCGAGCGCCGAGCGCTGATCACGCTGCATGGCCAGATCACCGATCGAGACGATGCCGACCGGTCGATCGCCCTTGACCACCGGGACCCGGCGGATCGCCTTTTTCCGCATCAGCTCGATGACCTTGTCCGCCTCGTCATCGGGCGAAACCGTGGTCACGTCGCCGCTGCAGATCTTCTCCACCGGCGTGCGCTTCGGGTCCTGCTCCTCCGCCACGCCGCGGATGGTGATGTCGCGATCTGTCACGACGCCGCAAATATGCCCGCCATCTTTGGTCACGAGCAGCGCGCCGACGTTCGCCTCCTTCATCTTCTTGGCGCAGTCGGCCAGCGGCGTTTTGCCGGAAACGCTGATCGGATCCTTGGTCATGATGTCTCGCACGAGTTGTCCCATTGAGAACCTCCTGCCCGCACGTCGGCAGCAAAGGCTGGGCCACCCCGGGCATGCGCCAGACCGCCGCGGCCCGCTCGAGCGCGCCGTGGGCTCGAGCGCTGGCGGCTCGGCGTCTCGGTATGTGCCTTGCACGGTGGCTTGTCGACCGCGCGACCGTCGTGCGGAGGGTCGGAGAGCTGCCGGCCACCATCCCTTTGACCGACTTGTATGGGAGGACACTCCGATGCGTTTAGAAAAGCTTTGTTACCCCCTGCTGCCGCTGGTCTTGCTCGGGGGATGCACCAAGAGCCATGATCTCGAGCCGGCAGCGAATGCCAGCGAGGTGGAGGGGCTTCCGGACGCGGCGTTCACTAGCGTCGACGGCGTCCAAGTCGTCGCTCAAGCAGGCGAGTGGCCGGAGGACCAAGAGGTATTGGACAACTCGACGCCCATCTACATCGAGATCATCAATGGCAGCGGCATGCCCCTCCGCATCGAGTATCGGCACTTTTCGCTCGCCAGCTCCACGGGGGCCACCTACGCCGCCCTGCCGCCCTTCCGGGTCCAAGGCACGCCGACCCAGCCCAGTGTGATCGCTGACCGCGAGCCGGTCGCGCTCGGATACCGCGCCGACGGTTTCAAGGTCGCCCCCTACTATGGACACATCTATGAGGAGATCCCGACCTACGACCGGCCGTTCGTGGCGGATCAAGCTTATTACGGCACCGCGTACTCGCACTGGAGCGGCACCCGCCTGCGGGAGCCCAGCCGCACGATGAAGATCATGGCCCTCCCGGAGGGGGTCCTCGAGCCGGGCGGCCACCTCCGCGGCTACGTGTATTTCCCGAGACTGCCCGCCGGCGCGCAGCAGGTCGAGGTCCGCTTCAACGCCGTGGACGCAGACACCGGAGACATTTTCGCGATCGCGGCGATTCCGTTCGTCCAGAGCGACTGAAAAACTATTCTCTTGTCACACGAGCACGCTGTCGACTAACGAGCAGCGCAAGATCCGTTGGAACGCCAGCCAGGAAAACCTCGCCAGCGCGGCGCTCGGCAAGCCGCGGTGGTGGAATCTGTGCGGAAAGGCTGCGACAATTCGGCGGCAATGGAGCGGTCCGCCGTGCCGGGGTCCCCCGCGCCTGCCGCGCCGAGCGAAATGGCGGCTCTGAGGGAGCGCGTCGTCGAGCTGGAGCAGCGCCTGCAGCGGTTGACGCGAGCTGAAGAACAGGCGGACGCCGCGCGCGCCCAGGTCCAGGCGCTGCTCGACAACATCCCACACATGGCGTGGATGAAGAGCCTCGACGGCGTGTTTTTGGCCGTGAACGAGGCGTACGCCGAAGCCTGCGGGTACGACAAGCAAGCGCTGATCGGCAAAACGGATCGTGACATCTGGCCGATCGAGCTCGCCGAGCTCTACATCCGTGACGACCGCAAGGTGATCGACAGCCGGCGCAAGTTCTTCGTCGAGGAGCCGATCGCCCAAACGAACGGTACGCGCTGGTTCGAGACCTTCAAGGCCCCGGTGTTCGACGGGCGCGGGCAGGTGATCGGGACGGTGGGCCTGGCGCGAGACATCACCGACCGCAAGCTGGCGGAAGAGCAGGCGCGGTCGCTGCAGACGCGCATTCAGCAAGCACAGAAGCTCGAGAGCTTGGGGGTGCTGGCCGGCGGCATCGCCCACGACTTCAACAACCTGCTGGTGGGGGTGCTGGGGAACGCGGAGCTTGCCTTGCGCCACCTGGCAGAGAACGACGGCGATGAGGAGCTCCATCAGCTGCTCTCCGACATCCGCTATGCCGCGTCGAGCGCCGCCGAGCTCACCAACCAGATGCTCGCCTACTCCGGGCGTGGCCGATTCGTGATCAAGAGCGTCTGCCTGAACGAGCTGCTCGGGGAGATGGCGCAGCTGCTGCAGGCGTCCATCTCGAAGAAGGCGGTGCTCGAGTACGAGCTTGCCAGGCCGCTGCGGTCGGTGCGCGCGGACGTCGCCCAGCTCAAGCAGGTGATCATGAACCTGATCACCAACGCCTCGGACGCCGTGGACGCTCGCGGGGGGCGCATCGTGGTTCGGACGGGTCAGCGAACCATTCCGAAGCAGCGGCCGCTGCCGCTCTACGACGGCACGGATCTGAGCCCAGGCGCTTACGTTTTCTTGAGCGTGAGCGACGACGGCGCCGGGATGTCCGAGGAGACCCTCGGCCGCCTCTTCGAGCCCTTCTACAGCACGAAGTTCACGGGCCGCGGCCTTGGCCTGTCAGCCGTGCAGGGCATCGTGCGTGGCCACCAGGGAGGCATCATCGTCGATAGCCAAGTCGGAGTGGGCACGTCCATCACGGTGTTCCTCCCCTCGTCCGACCAGGTGCCGGAGCGGGTGCCATCGTCGCAGGCCGCGCCGCCGGACTATGCCGGCGGCGGGTTGGTGCTGCTGGTCGATGACGACGAGCGCGTTCGAAAGGTGACCGAGCTGTTGCTGCGCGAGGTCGGGTTCGACGTGGTGACCGCTGAGACGGGCGACCAGGCGCTGCGCCTGTTCGCCAGCGAGCCGTCTCGCTTCCGGCTGGTGCTGCTCGATCTGACGATGCCGGACCTGAGCGGTGATCAAGTGTTCGAGCGCGTTCGCGGCCTGCGTCCCGACATCCCGGTCCTCGTCAGCAGCGGCTATGACGAACAGGATACGATGGCTCGCTTCGGCGGCGGCGCGGTCGAGTTTCTGCCCAAGCCGTATCGGTTCGAAGTGTTGCAGCGAAAGCTGCGAAAGCTGTGCGGCAGCTCAGAACAAGAACCATAAAAAGGTCTCGTAAAAGACCTGCTCCCAGGGAGCGACGTAGCGGACTTCGACCTGCTTCTGCCAAGGGCGCATCGACCCGAAGCACGCGGCGCGTTCCTCGATCCCGCTCACGATGGTCGCGCGACGGCACGCAAGGTAGGTCGCCTCCTTCAGACGGTCGTCGAAATAGCTGCGCATCCCGACGTTGTATCGGGTCTCGCAGGACGGGACGCGGCCTCGCGTCTCCGCTGTCGGACGTTGATCGCGAAGGGCAAAGTCGGTGACGCCCTCCCTGCCCACGCAGACCTGGATAGACCCCCTGCTGCCGAAGACATAGAGCTCCACCAGCAAGATGGAGACGATGGCGATCGCCCAGGTCTTGCCCTCGTTGCGCTTGATCCAATGCCAGGCTCTCGCCCAAGGGGTGAGCTTGACCGCAGCCGGCCGTGCTTTGGGCTTCTTCTTGCCCTTGGGGCGGGACCTCGCGGGCTTCGCCGCTCGGGCGGGCTCGGCCTCGGAGCCCGCCGACGCCGCGCTGCTACCGTCCGCCGGCTCGCTGGCAACCGCCGACGGCTCCCCAGCCGTGGCCTCGGCGGGCGGAAGATCCGAGGGGGTCGCTGGCGGCTTGCTCTCGTCGGACGGGCGCGTCACGGGCCGCACCTTAGCACGCTCGGTACGCGACCGGTCGGCCCCGCGCCTCGCGAAAACCGAGAGCAGGTGCTTGCTCGTCGGAGCGCGCGCCCGAAATTACCCGCCGTGACGTCTTTACCCGAAGAGCTCCGGGCCGCGACGGTCAGTGAGCTCGAAGCCCAGCTGTTCGAAGGCGCCTGGAGCGCCGAGCTTCGCCGGCATCGATCGCCGTACGTCTTCCGCGGCGCCCCGCGGGAATCCTTTGGGCTCACCACCAGCCTGACGCGACTGGGCGGTCCGTTCGCCGATATGGAACGGCACCTGCTGCGAAACTTTCGCAAGTACGCGCATCAGAACGCGGTCGCCTACGACAGCGTGTGGCACTGGCTCTCGCTCGCCCAGCACCATGGCTTGCCGACCCGGCTCCTGGACTGGACCTTTTCACCCTTCGTCGCGCTGCACTTTGCCACCGAGAACCTGAAGTACATGGACGCCGACGGCGTCGTGTGGATGCTCCACCTCGAGCGCGCGCACGGCGAGCTGCCCCGCCCGCTGCGCGAGGTGCTGGACGTGGAGGGGGCGAGCGTCTTCACGGTCGACATGCTGACCGCGGTGGCTCCCGATCTGCCAACCCTCGCGGCCCTGGCCCGCGTGCCCTTTCTGGTGCTGTTCGAGCCGCCGGCGATCTCCGAGCGCTTCGTGCAGCAATTCGCGCTGTTCTCGATGTTGTCGGACCCAGCCTGCCGCCTCGACCAATGGTTCGCGCAGCGCTCGGCGATCTGGCGGCGCGTGGTCGTGCCGAACGAGCTCAAGTGGGAGATCCGCGACAGGCTCGATCAGCTGAACATCACCGAGCGAACCCTGATGCCCGGCTTGACGGGCCTCAGCCGCTGGCTCAAGCGCCAGTACAGCCCGCGCTGACGGACGAGCCCTCGCTCAAGGGCGCTCGGTCGCCGGCACGGAGTCGGGATCGTCGCGACCCTCGATGCCGAGCTCGTGCTTGCAGGCGTCGAGGAGCAGCTCGATCTGCGCAAGCGCATCCGACAGCTCGGCGTCCTCTCCCGCCGCGGCCGACAGCCGCGCGCGCAGGTGCTGATGAGCGATGTCCAGCGCCATGAGATCATCGCGCAGGCGTTCGAGACGCAGCGCGGAGCTGCCGTCGCGGGCCGCCGCCGAACGGCGGCTGCGATCCGTCAGCGCAGCGCTGATCAACGCGGCCAGCGAGGTGTAGGTCATGCCGTTGGCCGGTCCGAGCTCGAACGTCGCCAAACCCAGCGCCGCACCGTCGCTGACGAGCGGGGTCACGACATAGGTCCAGCAGCGGTCGACGTTCCGCAGCGTCGCCGGGATCAGCTGGTGTGCGGCAAACGCCGCGCGCTCTTCATCGCGAAGGACACTGCCGTCGAGCACGAATTCGGGCTCGAGCAGCTGGCCTTTCAGGGTCTCCGGCGCCGGGCGAAGCGGCCGCACCGTGGCTATCGCACAGGTGCCGATGCCCAGCCGTCGCAGCGCGACCGCGAGCGCCTTCCAGCCGGGCTCGGGCGTGCGCGCGTCGAGCGCCTGAGCCAGGTCGCGCAGCGCGCGGCTGGCCTCTTCGAAATCCAGCCGCCGCCGCACCTCGGCCGCTTCGACACGGCGTGCCGCCAGAATGCGCGCCTCGTCGAGCAAGCTCTCGCCCTTCAGCAGCAGCGTCGGCAGGGAGCTCAAGGCCCCCACGATCTCACGATGAAGCGCGCTCAACAGTTGTTGGGGGAGGTGATCGCCGTTGGTCGCTTGTAGCCGCTCGAGAAGCTGCTCGAACCGGGCAATGAACGCGGCTTCCCGCTTGCCGCGCAGCTCGGCCAGCAGGTCGTCGACCAGCTGTTCCGCCCAAGCGGATGGGCCGAGCGCGGGAGCAAGATCCAACAAGGTTTGTACCATCCGGCCGCGGCGGTCGATCAGCGCCGTGGGGTCCTTCTCGACCCGGGCTCCGGGGGGCGGGGCCGCGCGCTGGCGCTCCGATAGGCAGCCGCAGGAGCGCCGCAAGACCGGCTCGGTGGGGATCATCAGTTTGTTGCCGCCCGCCGCTCGGCTGAGCTGGGACAGGGCGAGCTGCACGGCCTGTTCGGCCAAGGCGCGGAGCGGCTGGCGCACCGTGCTGAGCGGGGTGCGGGCGAACCGCCCCTCCGACGCGTCGTCGAACCCCACCACGGCCACGTCCTGTGGCACTTGCCAGCCGCGCTGCTCGAGCTCCGCCATCGCGCCGAGCGCCATGTGATCGTTGGCCGCGACCACCGCGTCGAAGTCCACCGCGCGCTCGTCGAGCAGCACCTTGACGGCGCGCGTCCCCGACTCGAACAAGAAATCGCCGCCGCAGACCAGCTCGGCGTCTGGCCGCAGCTTGCTGTCCAGGAGGGCCTTCAAGTAGCCGCGGTAGCGCTGGGTCGACTCGTCGTTGCCTTCGGGGCCGCGGATGAACGCGATCCGGCGTTTGCCGTGCGCCGCGACGAGGTGCACGACGAGGTCGCACATCGCGGCGGCGTTGTCCACCAGGACGCTCGGCACACCCGGCAGGGCGATGCCGACGCTGCACAGGGGCACGTCGAACCGCTCGAGGTACTCGGCCAGCGCGCGCGTGCCGACCCTGTTCTCGAGCGTTCCGGAGCAGACGATCAGCGCGTCGACCGTCTCGGAGCTCGCAAGATCATAGGTGGACCCAGGGCTGTGGGTCGTTCCGGCCTGCAGGACCTGCCCGGAGTAGACGACCAAGCTCGCGTCGCGCCGGCTCGTCGCCTCCGCCACCCGCAGCATCAGCTCATTTTGATAGCTGTCTTCGATACGGTCGACGAGCAGACCGAGCACCGCACGGCGGCGCGGCGCTCGCTCCGAGGGGTCGGCCTCCACGCTTTGGCTCACTTCCATTTGCCGGGGTTCGCGCCGCTGACGAGGCGTCGTCATCCGATGTTAACCGAGAAGGCGCCGCGCGCGTACGCGCTAGAGCACCGACCCGTTTGCCAGCGCGGAGATCCCGATGAACCGGGGCCTCCAACGGGGTGAGGCCCCCGATTCATCGGGAAACCCTCTCGTCTGCTCACGGCTCGCTGCTCTAGATGGTCTCATGACGGCTTCCGAGCGCGTTCGGCCCGGCGCCATGATCGTAGGGATCGTGCTTACGCTGGCGCCAGGTGGATGCCGCGACGGCCATCTTGGCATCTACGGTTGCTGACGTGGCCCGCCCATGCACCGCATGGATCGCGCCGCGGACGCCACGCGAGATCGCCGCGCCCTTCACCGGCGAGACATTTCGGTGGTTCACGAACGAGGCAGCGATGGTTCAGCGCCACCGAGGCCGGTACCCGCACTTGATTCAGATCGGCGGGCGTCGAGCGCGGCGGTCAGGAGACAGGGTCCCGGGTGACGAAGCTCGTTGGTGGCCCGGTAGCGCGAGGATTTCGCCAGTACGGAGGTCGGCGCTCCGCACCCGAGCGTCAGCACGCATGGCGACGGCGCGTGCGAGAACGCCCGAGCGGCGCTGCAGACGCCATAGCAGAATCGCGCGCGCTGATTTAGACTCCCGCCCCCATGACGCCCCATCCCTGGTTCATCGCACTGCTCGGCGGCTGCGTCGTGCTCGCGGGCTGCAAGTCCCAGCCCGCCGAAGAAACGGAGCCACCTGCCGCAG
>JAEZYZ010000154.1 GCA_023418705.1 Pseudomonadota bacterium
GCCGCCGGCGCCGCTGCCGCCGCTGCTCTCACCACCAGTCGCGCCGCCGCCCGCCGAGCCGCCACCGGACGAGACGCCGCTCCCGCCGCTCCCGTCCGCGTTCGGCCCCGGCGAGCCGCAGGCCATGATGAGCCCGAGCGAGCAAAGAGGAACCAGCAGACGATGGGCAAAGCACTCGACGTACATGATGGCTTTCGATCCGTTCGGGATGGGTAGACGCGCCGCGTTGCTATCCGAGCGATCGCGAACCGATGGCGCGCACCCCCGATGGGTTGCTCGAGCCACGCGCGAGCCGTCAAAATTCGTAGGCTGCCGGACCGAACGACCGGGATCCTCCTGACAGGACCGTGGCCTACGTCCCCGAGGGGGGACGCGTCCCGCCGGGTGGACCGCCTGAGCGACCGACATACGTTGGTGCATCGAGGCTCCCTCAGCATGTCCCATCACCCCGATCGCCGCGCGTTCCTCACCACCCTCGGCGGCGCCTTCGCCGCAGCCGCCTGTCAGAGCTCGAATCCAGGGCCTGCGCCCAGCTCTGGCGGCCCCACCTCGGCCGCCGCGCACGGTTCCATCGACGTGCCGCCCGGTCCTCCGTCGAACGCCGCTGCGGCGACGGGCATCCCGACGCGCCCGCTCGGAGCCACGGGCGAAAGGGTGTCGCTGCTCGGCCTCGGCGGCTTTCACATCGGCAGCCAAGAGGATGAGCGAGAGAGCTTGCGCTTGATTCGCCACGCCATCGACAGCGGCGTGACCTTCATGGACAACTGCTGGGACTACAACGAAGGCCAGAGCGAAATCCGCATGGGGAAGGCCCTGCGCGGCGGTTACCGCGACAAGGTCTTTCTGATGACCAAGGTCGACGGTCGCACCAAGCAGCCCACCAAAAAGCAGCTGGAGCAGAGCCTCGTGCGCCTGCAGACCGATCGCATCGACCTGGTGCAGATGCACGAGATCATCCGCCCCGACGAGCCTGAGCAGATCTTCGCGCCCGGGGGGGCCATGGAGGCGTTGTTCGAGGCCAAGCAGGCCGGCAAGCTGCGCTACATCGGCTTCACCGGTCACAAGGATCCGGACATCCACCTTGCCACCCTCCAGGCCGGCTTGAAACGCGGCTTCACCTTCGACGCGGTCCAGATGCCGCTCAACGTCCTGGACGCTCACTACGACAGCTTCGAGAAGAAGGTGCTCCCCGTGTTGATGGATCACAGGATCGGCGTCATCGGCATGAAGTCGCTCGGCGGCGGCCACTTTCTCGAGAAGGATGTCGTCAGCGCCAAGGACGCCTTGTCCTACGCGATGAGCCTGCCCGTCGCCGTGGTGGTCAGCGGCATGGATAGCCTGCAAGCGTTGAACGAGAACATCGCCGTCGCGCGTGGCTTTCAGCCCCTGAACGAAGGAGCCATGGCCGCCCTCCGCCAGCGCACGAAGCCCCATGCTGGGAACGGCGAGCTCGAAAAATACAAAACCAGCCAGACCTTCGACGGCACCGCCAGAAATCCGCACTGGCTGACGTCCGCGCGCCTGTAGTACGCGGGCGTCGAGCGCCAGCGACCCGGGAGGTTGACGCCTCGAACCCCTGAGGCTGCTTCGGACTTGGCCTGACCCGTAGGCCATCCACGCCGGCACGCGGCGCACGTGCCTTGGGGACCGGTGTGCCTTGACGCGAACCGTACGGAACGTACGCTATGTCTATGTCCAAGAAAACCTATGGTGCCGAAGAAGCGCGCGCACAACTTCCCAAGCTGCTCGAGTTGGCACATCGTGGCAAGACCACGATCATCACGCGGCGCGGAAAGCCGTATGCGGTTCTGGCCCCCGTCGATCACGCTTCCCCCAGGCGCGCTGCGGGCGGGCTCCTAGCGCTGCGAGGAACCGGCAAAGGCCTCTGGGGGACCAACGCTGCCGAGACCGTTCGCCGCCTCCGCGATGAGTGGACGTGATGGAGGTCGCCGCGCTGCCGAATGGCGCCACCGTGCTGGTCGACACCAATCCGATCATCTACGTGATGGAGGACGGTCCTTTCGCAGAGCGTTTTGCGCCGCTCTTCGCGGACATCGACGCTGGCCGCATCCATGCCCTCATCACGCCCATCACCTTGGCCGAGGTCGTGACCGGCCCCCTGAAGGCGAAGCAAGAAGTGCTCGCCGAGCGCTACCGCCAAGCATTGACCCGGGGGGGCGCCTGGACCCTCCGCGACATCGATGCGGACATCGCCGTGCTCGCGGCGCGCTTGCGACTCCGCTACCGTCTGAAGCTCCCGGATGCGATGCAGCTGGCCGTTGCCGTCCACGAGGGGTGCCAAGCGCTGGTCACGCACGACCGCGACTTCGACGACGTCACGGAGGTTCCCATTTTTTGCGGGTGACGGCGAAGCGACCAACGTCGGACGAGCTTGCCGCTGGATTTATGAAAGAACGCCTGCGCCAGTTTGCAAACCCGCGATCCATGCGGAGAGCGCCGAACCAGCGCCGCACCGCCTGAGAGATCGGTGTCGGCTCGTCAGTGGGCCCCGGCGCCTGCCATCACGCTCGCTTTGACGTCCTCGGCTGCGTCCAGCGTGTAGGCGTACGGGGGGGGTGAAGGCGGAGCCTCGCGTCACGCGATCGCCGCTCGAGTTGACCTAGACATTGCCCCGCTCGACCACCTCGGTGGGGCCCTTCGCTGGTTTCGGCATGACTCTGACACTCCTTCGCCCCACGAAGTTTGGCACATTGAATTCCGAAGGGGCGGTGTCTCAGGCCACGTTGGCACGACCGCTGCTTCGGAGGCGGCGTCGTCGGGTGGCACGGCCGCGGCGATTCGCGACGAAATCGACCTTCTCGACCGCGCGCGCGCGGCGCTTGCGCGTGGGGCCCCCGACCTCGCGCTAGACATCCTCGAGCGCTATGCCGTCCGGCACCCGCGCGGACAACTCCGGGCGGAGGTGGCGCTGGTGCGTCGCGATGCCGAGCGAGCGCGCGCCGGGCGGGCGTCGAAGACGAACCGATAGATCGACGCCAACTTCCGCGCAGTCGCCAGTCCCCCCGGAGTTTCCGCCGTCTACTCAGGCACCCACCCTTCCTCGTCCCCCCCGGCGCAGCCGATCATCGGTGGCAGTGAGTAGCCGATCGAGCAGCGGTCGTGCGGGCACCCGAGCGAGCGGCACGCCGCCTCCTCCGTCGGGAAGCACACCCCGCTCGACGTCTGGGCTGCGCAGCTCTCCGGGACGGTCGCGCCGTTCGGCTCGCCCGGATAGGGTGGCTGATCGTCGCGATCGGACGCCCGGTGCTCCGCGGGCGGAGCCCTTGGCGCATCAGCAGCGCCCTGGTGGTCCGCGCAAGCCGAGAGGGAGAACAGGGCGAGGGTGAGGACACCGTAGACCGGCGAGCAGGTCCCGGCGACCAGCGCCGCCAGCGCTCCGATCGGCCGGCGCGCGGGAGTTTGGAGTGTCGTGGCAAGGGCGCCGGCGCCTTGACGAAGACGCAGCAGGTCTTCGTAGGTGCAGGCGCCTTGACGAAGACGCAGCAGGTCTTCGTAGGTGCAGCGTTTGGGCCCCGGCATCGACACGCTTCTAGTTTGGCGTCTCGCGGAAAATGAGACGAGCTAGAGCACCGATCCGCGAGCAAAGCTGAGGGTTTCCCGAGGAATCGAGGCCCTCACCCAAAGTGGGGCCCCGATTCCTCGGGGCGGTCGGGGGGCCAACGGATCGGGGGGGTG
>JAEZYZ010000157.1 GCA_023418705.1 Pseudomonadota bacterium
GCGCGGTGCTGCCCGCGGCGCGCGGCGCGCGCTGGGGCGGCGGCGCGGCCTCCCTGCTGGTCGCCGAGGATCCGCACCTGGTGCAGATCGCTCACGGCGTCGCGGGGCAGCTCGGCACGCCGGCCCACCCCATCCGCGTCGTGCCCACCGGGCGCCGGGAGCTCTCGGACCGCCGGCGCCGCGGCAGCTACGAGCTCATGCTGCGCTTCGTGCGGCCGCTTCAGCCGAGCGCTCGCGGACGGCAGCTGACGCTGCTGTCGGCCGTCGATCCGCGGCTGGCGGAGCACCCACCGCGCGCCCCCGCGGACCTGCGCGATCTGCTGCGCACGCTGCCCGTGGGCCTGCTCGGCGAGCTCCGCCTCGTCGGCGCCCACGCGCCCGACGTGCACGGCCTGGGCGCGTGGCAGCTCGGCGACGTGTATCGAACGGCGACCTGAGTCCAGGCCGCTGCCCGCGGCCGAGCGGGTCCCTCAGGAATCCATGCCGGCGCCGTTGCCGGAGGAGCCATGCGGTTGGTCACCGTGCGACTCGGTCCGGCCGCCTTCGCGCGCCTGCCTCATGTTCGATAGCTGCTCCGAGAGGTTCTTGAGCTGCGTCTCGACCGCGTCCTTGATGGCCGAACGCGTCTGCGCCCCAGCGCGTGGGGCGAGCAGAACACCGAGCCCCGTGCCGACGGCGATGCCCGCGCTGAAGGCCCCCAGCACACGACCAGGGCTCCGAACGACACCGGTCCCGGTCATGCGACGGATCTGTTCCAGGGTCTTCGCCGCGTCCTCGATCTTGAGGTCGGACAGCCGGCGAACGGCGATCTTGGCGAGCTCGCCTGCGATGATGGATAGGACCACGGAAGCCTCCTGCTCCTGGACGCTGCTGGGTCGGTCAGGGGAGCTTCTCGGGTTCGGCCAGAGCGCCACCCTCCCGAACGAATTGGACGATCGACTCACTCAACTTGGAGTCGGCCTTCACGCATTTCAAGCTCACCTCGCCGGAATTGGCGCCTTTGCACTCCTTGCGGCGCTCTTTGTAGGCGGCGTCGATGCGCTCGTCCTTGCGGAGCGCCTCCTGGATGGGGTCGTCGAGCCACCGGAAGGTCACGTCGGCGGTCTTCGGGCTGGGAGGCCGGTTGAGCGTCACCTCTTCGGCCGCCAGCGTCACACACGATCCGTTCCAGCGCAGGGCGTCGAAGCCGCCGCCCGCGCCGCTCACCTGCATGCCACCCATATCGGATCCGCGCTTGCGCAGGATCACCACCTCTTCGTCGAACGCGAGCTTGCCCGTGTCGGACGCGCCCCCGGAGGCGTTCCACGCCTTCGTCTCACGCGTCAGGTAGCCGCGCGTCCACGGCGTGTCCTTGTGAAACATGACCAGCGCTACCCCTGGGTATGAGTTTTGGCAAAGCCGTTCCACGAACTTTCGCGGCGGCGTGCAGACCTCTCCGGAGCTCGCGCACTTGGTGGGCACGCCCGCAGTTTCTTCGGCAGCCTCTTCCTGTTCCGCTTCGGCGCCGGGCTCGCTCGCGGCCGTCTCGGTCGTGTCGGCTGGTTCATCGGCGGCGTCCGCGCCAGCCGCGGGAGTTTGGTTTGCTCCACCACAGGCGGACAGGGCAACACACAGCGCCAGCGGGGCAAGCAGGTTCTCGCGGTAGTTCATGGCGAGCGATTGCAGCCGCACGCCTGCGGCCTGTCAAGCACTGCGCTCAGATCAAACTTTTGTCGTCGTGGAGTCCGCTCACTCCACGGTCACCGTCTTGGCCAGGTTCCTCGGCTGGTCCACGTCGGTGCCCTTGAGGTCGGCCACGTAGTAGGCCAGAAGCTGCAGCGGCACGACCGTGAGCAGCGGCTGCACCAGCTCCGCAACATCGGGCACGAACAGGCGAAACTGTGCGACGTCGGCGGACGACCCGTCCCCCTCGGTGACCACCGCGATGATCTGCCCGTCGCGCGCGCGCACCTCTTGCAGGTTCGAGAGCGTCTTTTCGTACTGGCGGTCGCGCGGCATCACCACGACCACCGGCAGCGCGCCGTCGATCAACGCGATCGGCCCGTGCTTCATCTCGCCGGCGGCGTAGCCCTCGGCGTGCATGTACGAGATCTCTTTGAGCTTGAGCGCGCCTTCGAGCGCGATCGGAAAGCCGAGCCCACGACCCAGGAACAACATGTGCGCGGCGTGCTGCCATTGGCGCGCCACCTCCGCCACCTCGTCCTTGCGCGCCAGCGCGGCGCGCATCGCGCCGGGCAGCTCGACCAGCGCCTGCAGCGCGCGGCGCCCGCCCTCCGCGTCGAGGCTGCCGCGCCGACGCCCGACGTAGATGGCCAGCAAGAGCAGCGCGGTGAGCTGGGTCGTGAAGCACTTGGTCGACGCGACCCCGATCTCCGGCCCGGCGTGGGTGTACAGCGCCCCGTCGGCGGCCCGCGGGATGGCGCTGTCGACCACGTTGGCCACGGCGAGCACGCGCGCCCCCGCCTGCTTGGCCGCCTTGATCGCCGCCAGCGTGTCGGCCGTCTCCCCCGACTGGCTGACGGCCACGACCAGATCCCCGGGCCCGAACACCGGCTCGCGGTAGCGCACCTCGCTGGCGAGCTCGCACTGCGTCGGCAGCCGCCCGAGCTGCTCCATCCAGTACCGCCCCGCGAGCGACGCATGGTAGCTGGTCCCGCAGGCGACGAAGTACACGCGCTGGATGTTCGACACCGCCGCGGCGTCGAGGCCGATCTCCGCCCCGAGCACGTCGCCGTCCTCGAGCGAGAGGCGGCCGCGCAGCGTGTCTTCGATCGCCCGCGGCTGCTCGAAGATCTCCTTGAGCATGAAATGCTTGTAGCCGCCCTTCTCCGCCTGGACCGGGCTCCAGTCGATGCGGCGGGGCGCCCGCTCCACCCGCTCTCCCTCCAGGGTCTCGACGCGCAGCTGTCCGGGGCGGAGCTCGGCGACGTCGCCGTCCTCGAGGAACACCATGTCGCGGGTGTGCGCGAGCAGGGCGGCGATGTCGCTGCCGCACAAGGTCTCGTCCTTCCCCAGGCCGATCACCAGCGGGGAGGCGTTCTTGGCGACCACGACAACGTCGGGATCCCGGCGGCTCACGACCGCCAGCGCGTAGGCGCCGCGCAGCTGTCCGAGCGCCGCGCGCACCGCCTCGAGCAACGAGGCGTGCTGGTCGAGCGCCAGGTTCACCAGGTGTGCCGCGATCTCGGTGTCCGTGTCGCTGGTGAAGCGCACCCCGGCGCTCTCGAGCTGGCGCTTCAGCTCCATGTGGTTTTCGATGATGCCGTTGTGCACGACGGCCACATCGCCGGCCGCATGGGGGTGCGCGTTGGGCTCACTCGGGCGTCCATGCGTGGCCCAGCGGGTGTGGCCGATGCCGGTCGTGCCCGCGAGCGGATGGGAGTCGACCGCCTTCGAGAGGTTCGCGAGCTTGCCGACCGCCCGCACGATCTCGATCTGGCGGCCGTCGTGGACGGCGAGCCCGGCCGAGTCGTAGCCGCGATACTCGAGCCGCCTCAGCCCATCGAGCAGGATGGGGGAAGCCGTCTGGGGGCCCACGTAGCCGACGATGCCGCACATATTGGGCTCTAGGGTACTTTTGCCCGGGCCCGCGTCCAATTTTTGCCGACCGATCGACAAAAATGCCCGGCGTTTCCGCGCCCCTCCGCGCCGTTCCCCTTCCGCACCCCCCGGGGACTTCGTTCACCGGAAGGGCGGAGGGGCAAAAGATTTTCGGGAGCTCGCGGCGAGCCTCGCGGGCGGGGAGCGCCACCGTCGCTCCCCTTTTTGTTTTTGTTCACAGGAAGAAGGAGCGGAAAGGACGGAAGATTTTGGGGAGCTCGCGGGCGAGCCTCGCGGGCGGGGAGGAGCGCGACCGTCGCATCCCTTTTTGTAGTGAAAACGCATCTCACGACTGAGACAACGAGCTGTGTCGACGAGTGTGGCTCGGAGATGGGTCACAAGAAGGGCGGAAGATCGGAAGGGGGACCGACGTCGTCGGGTCCCCGATCGGAGTCGATTCGACCGGCGCGACGTGAATCGCTGTGACGACCCACGCACCCACGCCCGCTTCGGACCCCATCCCCAATCCCCAAATCTTCCGATCGTCCCGGTAGGGACGGCCCTTTCGTGCCGCCCCCCGGACAGAAACCCGGCGTGCGGTTTTCCCGCACCGGGCTCCCACTTCGGTCATCGGGTTGCGAAACGTGCGGTCGGCCATGGATGGTGGATTCGGGGTTGCGGAAGCGGGAAGTGGTCCCAGTGGTCCCGGAACGGGCGAGGATCGTCCCCGGAGCCGTCGTGTCTCGGGCGGGACTGAGCACGAGTGAAGTGGAACAGGATGGCGACGGGCTCAGTCGTCGTTCGGTGGTTCGAACGACGGGTGATCCGAACGAGCATGTGCGGCGCGCTGAAACGATACTGGATGTCAGCGAACAGGACCACCGCTTCAAGCCTTCACCCATCCATGTCGTCGCAATTCTAATGGCATCCTCGCCGATCGAGGTCGATTGAGCTTGACACGATTCGCTACCAAAGCGCCCGCTGGATCGGCGCCCCTGCCCGAAGAGCGCTGCTCGCCAGCTCAGCGGCGGCTCTAGCGGCTCTTCGTGAGCCATTCGACTCGCGAGGTGTCAGCGTGGCCGCGAGCTCGACAGCGCCCATCCTCAGGGCATGAAAATCCAGGGTGTATAAGGATCTCATGGAATCCTCATTGAGATCTCTGTCCGATGACGATCTTCACGCTGCCGTGCGTCGGCTCACCGCGCGCTCCAACGTCACCCTCGCCGACCTGCTCGCGCATCTCGGGGA
>JAEZYZ010000191.1 GCA_023418705.1 Pseudomonadota bacterium
CATGGCGGGCAGCAGCGGCGGCACCGCCGGGACGGGCGGTGGTCCGGCAGATTTCCCGTTCATCCTCGGCGCCGACATCTCCAGCGTCCAGGAGTCGAACTCGACCTTCCGCGACACCGACGGTCAGACCAAGAGCATCTTCGAGATCCTGAAGAACCACGGCTTCAACTACATCCGCCTCAAGACCTTCGTCGATCCGACGGCGCCGTACGGGTACGCCTCGACCGCCAATGGCTGCACGGGGTTCCCGGAGGCCTTCGGTGACCGCGATCACGTCGTGGCCTTCGGCAAACAAGCCAAGCAGGCCGGCATGGGGTTCCTGCTCAACTTCCACTACAGCGACGTGTGGGCGGACCCCGGCAATCAGATCATTCCCCTGCCTTGGCGCAACGCGAGCTCCATCGCGGATCTGGCGAGCCGCTTGAAGGCGTACACCAAGGACGTCATCCAGACCGCCATTCAGCAGGGAGCGCGACCGGACATGGTGCAGATCGGCAACGAGATCACCCCCGGCATGCTCATGCACGTCCCGGGGCCGAGCACCGATTGCTGGGGCAACAATCCCGATCCGGCGCCGTTCGGCGGCAGCACCGCCAACTGGGACAACCTCGCCACGCTGCTCTCGGCCGGCGCCGAAGCCGTGCGGGAGGTCGACCCGAGCATCCAAATCATGCTCCACATCGAGAACACGGACGACCTTTCGGGCGTGCGCTGGTGGGTGGACAACGCCCGCTCGCGGAACGTGGATTTCGATATCCTCGGCCTCTCCTGCTACGTGAAGTACCAAGGGACGCCGGACGTGTGGCAGGCCACGTTCAACGATCTCGTTGCAAGGTACTCGGATCTGAAGTTCGTGATCGCCGAGTACAACCCCGAGCGCACGCAGGCCAACCTCATCATGAAGAACCTGCCGGACGGCAGGGGCCTCGGCACCTTCTTCTGGGAGCCCACCCGCAGCGGCGATTGGGGTGATTCCATGTTCTCCTGGCAGGGCAACGAGGCGACCGCCATCAGCGCCGACTTCGCCGAGTACGACGGGCTGCGGTCGCAGCTCGGGTTGTAGCCGGGGCAGGCTCCGCGTTCACTGCGCAAGTGCTGCGAAGAGCAGCGCACCGGCGAAGGCGCCGCCATAGGTCCCGGCTGGCTCGCCGTCGGCGAGGGCGACGACGCCGCGCGCGTACCCGAGCTCCCCGGCCGCGCCCATGCGGAACGCGGGCGTGAGCGAGTGCTGCAGGCCGAGCAGCAGCGCCGCGTCGAGGTAGGGAAAGCTGGGGGCGGCGTTGGGGAGCAGCGCGATCGCGGCTTCGGGCTCAAGCCTTGGGTCGCCGGAAGCGCGACGATACGATCCCGAGCAGCACGACCAAGGCGCCGGTGAGGCCGAGCCTCGACGCCAGGGAGGGGGGGCTTGGGGGACTCGGGGGACACGCCGCCGCGACGCACTCCTGGCGCAGATCGGCGAGGTAGGGATGGAAAACGTAGCGTGTGCTGGCAGGCGTTCCTGCGCGCCCAAATCGCGGGGCGTACTGCGAGACGGCGACGAACGCCGGGTCGAGGAACCAGTCGCCGCGCTCGCCGGCCGCGGCCTTGAGCGCCCACGGAGGCCGCACGCCGCCCGGGTAGTGCTGGGTTGCCATCGAGGCTCCGAGCAAGCCGCCCAGGCGTCCGAGGCGGGCCCCGTCGTAGGCGAGGAAGCCGGTATCGCCAGGCGACCAGAGCTGACCGTCCTGAGCACGCGCCCCGCGGTGTGCCCACAAGGTCGAATGCAGATCGAGCAGCTCGTAGCGTTCGGGGTGGGCCCGCTGCGTCGGTTCGCCTCGGGGCGGCACCCAGTGCGCCAGGGAGAGCCCGTCGAGCTCGCGTGGGTCGCTCACCGGGTAGATGCCGTGTCCCTGCGACTCGACATGGAGCAGCGGGCGGCCGTCGGCTTCACGGACGAGCTCCGTCGGCGAGCGGACGTGATAGGAGCGGTGCGCCTTGGTCTCGACCAGCACCAGCGCGCCCGACACGCCGCGCTCCGCCACCACCAGGATGCTCTCCAGATCGTTGTCGTGGCAGACATAGGGGAGACACAGCGGGGCCGCCCAATCCCGCGGGAAGAACAGCGTGTAGGTGAGGAAGGCGTGCGTCTCGGTGAGCACCGCCGAGCCGTAGACGGCCGGTCGCTTCGATGCCGCCGCCGGCGTCAAATGCTGCCAGTTGTTGGTAGCATCCCAGTCGCCGTCGAAATCGACCCGCAGCGGCCGATCCTGCTCGGGTCGACGCGAGGAGATCTCCTGCGCGAAGGTGGGGGCCCAGCGCTGGGAGAGCCATCGGGCTTCCTCGGAGAGCCCCTCCGGGGCCCCTGCCGCGTTCGCGCGTCCCGGCGACACCCACCCGAGCAGCGACGCCAGCAGCAACGCTGCGAGCTTTCTCAACCTGTGCAGATCTTGACAGGTCGTTCGGGCGTGGCAAGCGGCGCGTCAGGAAGCGCCCGATGGACGACGCAGCGCGAAAAGCGCGCGCCGTTGGCGGCGATCGCGCCAGGTCAAGAGGGCGGGAAGCAGCAGCGCTGCACAAAGCAGCATCGCGAGCTCTCCGGCCGCGGCGGCGAAGCCGAAGCTACGCACCGCGCCGTTCACGGAGGTGAGCAAGGCGCCGTATCCGACCGCGGTCGTGAGCGAGCACAGCACGACCGCGCCCCCCGTCCGTCGAAAGGCTCGCTCGAGCCGCTGATCGGGGCTCACCTCGTAGCGTCGCAGGACGTTCACCGCGTAGTCGGCGCCGACGCCGATGGTGATGGGCAAGGCCATGAAGTTCAGGAAGTTGAGCTTCATCCCCGCGAGCACGAGCACGCCGAGCAACGCTGCGGTGCCGGCGAGCACGCTGAGGAGCGCCAGCCAGCCCGTGCCGCGCAGCCGGAATGCCAGCAGGATGACCCCGATCGTGCCGAGCAAGCTCGCGGCGACCGCGCGCGGCGCCTCCTGCCGCAGCGCCTGCAGGACGTCCGCGAAAATGACGGGCTCCCCCGAGCCGTAGATGACGTCGCCGCTCGGCAGGGTGATCTCCCGGAAGCTGTCCGCCCAGGACATCAGGTAGCGCGCGTCGTTCAGGCTGCGCCCCGACTCCGGCACGAGATAGACCACCTTCCCGCGCGTGCCGTCCGCCTCTTCGAACGGCCAGGCGAGCTCGCTCGGCAGATCATCGATGCCGACGGGTCGCGGATCGTTGGCGACCAGCGGCTCGAGCCGTTGCCAGGTCGTGTCGTCGATCCGCCCCCAGCGCCGAGCCTGACGGACGAGCCGCGCGATCTCCCGCCCCAGGCTCACGCGGATTTGCTGATCCGCAGGCGCCAGGTTCAGGATGCTGATCACCGCTGCGAACGGCTTTTCGGTCCGAGGAGCCTGGCGGCGGCGGTGCTCGAGCGCGCTGACGAGCGGAGCCAGCTGATCGAGCCGGTCCACCACCAGGGCGCGGCCGTCGCGGCTGAACCGCCCCATGACCGACGCGACCCGCCGGCCGAGCGCGCGCGCCGAGCGCGGGTCGGCGTCGTCGTTGCGGATCTGGGTCAAGTCGTACTCCATCGGGTCGTCCGTCAGGTACGCGGTGCCGGCGGCTCCCGCGGCGGCGACGACGAGCACGCCGATCAGGCTGACGGCGCGGGGCGCCCGGCGCGCCGCCGCGAACAGCGGACCGGCAAACAACCATTGGACGCTGTCGCGGAAGCTCCGCGGGCGCTGCCGCACGGGCGCGAGCTGCTCGCTGATCACGAGCATCGGCGGCAGGAACAGGTAGGTCGCGACCCAGCAGCAGAGCATGCCCATGCTGCCGATGAGCCCGAACTGCCGGAAGCCTGGGAACTGCGTCACCGCCAGCGAGCCGTAGGCGACGGCGGCGGCCGCCGCCGCCGTCAGGGTGCCGGCCCAGGTGTCGCCGAAGGCGCGGGCGGTGGCCTCGGCGACCGTCAGCTGCTCGGTGAGGCGCCCCTCGAGATAGCGGGCCATGTAGATGATGGCGAAGTTGATCCCGTTGCCGGCGACGATCGTGGCCATGAAGCCGCTGGCGGGGTTCAGGTAGCCGATGAAGAGCTCCGCCAGCGCGAAGGTCCAGGTGCACCCCACCGCCACCGTCAGGCCCACCGCCAGGAGCGCACGCAGGCGCCAGAAGTACGAGAAGACGAGCCCCAGGATGAGCAGTACGCCGACCGCGCCCACGTGGGTGAGGTCGCGTACGGTGGCGCGGTGTTCCTCCTCGCTGGTCACCAGGCTGCCGGTGAAGCCGAGCCGGACGTTCTCCCCGAGCTCCTCCGCCACTTCGTCCGCCAGCTGGGTGATCTTGCGCTGAAGGCCCGCGACCCGCGGGTCGCCCGAGCCGAACGGAGTGCGCACCAGGATCGCGGCGAAGTCCCCGTTTGCGGAGACGTAGTGGTCGGGCAGCGACGCGGCCCGAGCACGGTGCTGGTCGACATGCAGGCGTGCTTTCAGCTGCTCGATGTCGAGCGCGGCAGGAGGATCGGGCTCGTCGTCGAGCTCGAGATCCAAGCCGCTGCGCTTCAGGATCTCGCGGTCGCGGACCTCCGTGAGCGCGTCGCGGACCTCGCGCAGCTGCTCGGCGTCGACGTACAGCCACCAGTGATCGCGCGCGAACTCCTTGAGCCCCCGCATGCCGTCGCTGACCCCGCTGACCCAGTCGCGCCCAAGGTGGGCGATCCGTGGCGTCAACCGCTCGAGGATCTCGGGATAGCTGGGCGGCGCCGCGCCTTCGAGGACCACGATGAGCGTGCCCATGTGACCGATGCGACCCTCGAGCCGCTCGAGCTCCCGCACGCTCGGCTTGTCCTCGGGGAGCAGCGACTCGAGGCTGCTTCGGACCTCCAGACGGGACGCGAGCAGCAGCGCCGGTGCCAGCGACAGCAAAAGGAGCAGGATCCAGCGGCGTGGGCGGGCGACCTGGCTCGCTGGCAAGCGCCGCCTCGCGGGCGCAGGTCGCTCGCTCGCTCGATCGCGTGAGCTCATCGCGTGGGGCCTTCAGAACGAGGTGGCGGGAGCGCTGCCGAGGGCGGCAGGGTTCGTCGTTTCCGGTCTTCGAGCGCGGGCGTGCGCTCGAACGATCCCGGCCAGCTCGTTGGCGACCGCCTCGGCACAGAAGCCGCCGAGCACTCGCCGCCGGCCCGATGAGCCCATCGCGCGGCGCAGGCTGGTGTGCTGCAGCAGGCGCACCACGTGCTCGACGAAGCCCTCCGGCTCCTCTGGTTCGGCGAGGAACCCGTCGACCCCGTGGCGCACCAGCTCCGGGACCCCGCCCACTCGAGTCGAGACGACGGGTCGAGCCATCGCCATTGCCTCGAGCAACGCGTTGGGCGACCCTTCGATCGAGACGCGCGGTGAGGTCAGCACGACGAGGTCACAGCTGGCATAAAAGCTCGGCATGTCCTGGACGTGCCCCAGAAAGCGGACGCGATCGGCGACCCCGAGGTCGCGCATCAAGCGCTCGTAGTGCGAGCGCGTCACGTGCTCGCCGGCGACGACGAACAGGGCGTCTGGAGCGCTCTGCAAGACGCCGCGAACGACGCGGGCGAAGTACGGGATCCCCTTCTCCGGGGCGGGTCTCGCGGACATCCCCACGATCGGGACGTCGAGCGGTAGCTCCAGGCGCCGCCGAGACGCCAGCGGATCTCGCGGGGTGTAGATGCTGGTGTCGACGCCATTGCGGAGCAGCCGGGAAGGGCAGGCGAACCAGCCGGCGAGCGACGCTCTGACGGCCTCGCAGTTGGCCACGAACAGGTTGGGTGCTGGCAAGAGCAGCCGCATCAGCAGCAGGGGCAAGGAGGTGAGCGGGTTCGCCGGCCTTCCTCCAGCTCGGATCACGTAAGGAATCCCGAGCTTGGACGAGATCAGCCCTGCCAGGGGCCAGGCGATCGATCGGTTGGCGAACACCAGGTCGAAGTGGGTCCTCGCGGCCTCTCGCAGCACGCTGTGGACGCTGCGGCGGGAGGCCTTGAACCATTCGAGCCAGTCGCCGACGGTGCCTGCCCAGGCGGGGCGGGCGCGCCCCGTTCGGGGAAAATCGGGAACGTAGACGTAGCGCCGTACGCCCGCGGCCTCGAGGGCTCGAATGGCGACGTCGCCGGGTCCGACGAGCGGGGTGACCTCGACGCCGTGGTCGGGCAGGCGACGGATGTGTTCGATCCCCTGGCGCTCGGCGCCGCCGAAGGCCTCCGCCGGGAGCAGGTAGAGGAGCTTCAACGGCCGTTCCACCCTGGGGAACGAGAGCTGCGGCCATGTGGTTGTCGTCACTTGTGGACTCCTGTTGCTCTGGGGATGCCAACGCAGGCGGGCCGGAGGTTGGGCGCGTCCGGGCTCCGCAGCGGGTGAGCGCCGATCCACCGCGGGCTTCGACCTGCGGCGAGCAGCCCGAGCCCGGCGACGCAGACCAAGAGCTGGCGAGCGCGCCGAACCAAGGCGATGCTGACGCCCACGGCCGGCGAGAACCCCAAGGCGACGGCGGCCATGGTCACGCCGAGCTCCGCGGCTCCGAGCTGCGCAGGCACGAAGAAGACGGCGAACGACATCAGGATGAACACCGCGGCGATGATCACCGAATCACCGATCGTCGCCGGCACGCCGAGGCTCCACATCACGACGTGAACCTCGCCGACGCTGACCAGGCGCTCCACCAGGTGCCAGCCCACGGCGCGCCGGAAGGCGCCTCGCAGCTCGGCGCGGTCGCGGAAGACCTGCAGGAAGCGGCCGATCCGACCGTCTGGAGCGACGGCGCGGCACAGGCGCGGTGCCAGCACGAAGGGGGCCCCCGACGCGGCGAGCGCCAGGATGGCCAGCACCAGGCTCGCGGACATCCCGAGCTGCCAGGAGTTGTCCGTGACCACGAGCAGCATCGGCAAGGCCGCCGCCGAGAACGCCAATCCGGCGACCGTGGTCGCGAAGTTGTCCAGCACGACCGCCGCGACGCTGCCGTTCAAAGCAGAGCGCGTCTGCACCGCAGAGACGGCCCGGGCACTCTCGCCGAGCAGACCAGCGCTCGGCACGATGAAGTTCAGCGCCTGCGCTTGCACTCGCAACGCGATCAGCCGCGTCAGCTTGGGTACGTCCGACCTGCCCGGCAAAGCAGCGCCAAGCAGCGCGCGCCAGGCGAGGGAAGCGGCGACCGTCCAAGCAGCGAACAGACACAGCGCGATGGCGACCGCGAGCCCGAGGGGTCGAATGGACGCCGCGGCCTCGAGGATTTCAGGCCCGAAACGAGCGACGAACAGGGCGAGCAGGCCGAGCCAAAGGGCCGTCGACAAGACGCGGCGCCAGCGCGTCCTCCGCGTCGATGGCGGTATCGAAGCGGTGTGGTGCACGAAGGTTTTCGTCCAAGGCGCTGCCACTCTTCCGCTTTGGTTGGTGTTTCGATCCTTGCAGGTCAAGCACCGGCCGCTCGTCGTGTCGCCGGCCGGAGCGCGCACTGCCAAGAATCGGTGTCGATCGAACGGTGGCTCGGAGGACGCCGATCCGGTGGACTTCGGGGGGCCCCGACGTCGGCGACGGGACGAGCACTGCGCACGCTAGGGATCCCGCGACGCAGGTCTGGGAAACGCCCCGCGACGAGGGAAGAGCGCCGTCGGCGCATCCCGGCACCGCGCGCGGTCGTTCGCCCAACCGCGCGCGGCTGTTCAAGGGTCCCCTTGATGGGCCGGCAACGCCGGCCCCGTTTCGCTTCAGTCCTTGTTGCGGCGGAGCAGCTTGCCGTCGGGAGCCACGGCGATCTCCCAGTCCTGATTTCCAACCGTGAACTCGATCTCGTAGAACACCTCGCCGGCCTTCTCATCCCGCTCGATGTCGTCGATGTGGCCGTCCTTCACCTCCCGCTGGACGGTTTGGCGCACCGGCCCGGGCAGGTCTTCGAGCTTGACGTCGTCGCCGGCCAGCGCCGGCAGCGTGAGCGCCAGCGCCAGACCGGCCGCCGAGATGGCGATCGTTCGTTTCATGCAGGCAACCTCCTTTGGGAGATCGACCTGCAAACCGCGCGCCTCGAACGCCCGAGCTCGTCCGAGCGGCGGGCCCATCGAATCCCGAGCGCGCGTCGCTCCGCGGCTGTCCGACACCACGCCGCACCACAAACGAAACGAGGTCGGCGCTTCACGCCAACCTCGTTTCGCGGACCGGCGATGGCCATCGGTCCCGTTCCGATCTTCTTAGACCTGCCAGTTGGGGCTAGGCCACCATCTCGGGAATGATCCCGCCGCTCAACCCGCCGTCGCCGAAGTTCTCCATCGGGTGGCCCATCGCGGTGATCAGCGTGTTGAAGACGCGGTTGTTGGTGGTGCGACCGGCGTCGATGTACTGGCCCTGCTTGAGGTATCCGCCAGCGCTGCCCGCGATGAGGATCGGCAGGTTGTCGAAGCCGTGTGGCGGCCCGGTGGAGACGTGGCTCGTCCAGTACGCAAAGGCATTGTCGAGCAGCGGACCATTCGCGACGGACCAGCCCGACCAGCGGTCGATCAGGTGCTTGAACGTCTCCATGCGCAGGCGATCGATCGCCGCGTGCATCTCGACCGCGTTCGGGATGGCCGCGCCGCTGGAGCCGTCGCTCTGGATGCGGTGGCTGATCCAGTGGAAGCGCTCCAGGGTCTCACCGTTGATGGTGTACCGGGTGCCGTCGGTCCCGTCTCCGATCTGCAGCGTCGCCACGCGCGTCGCGTTGCAGGCGAAGGCGAACGCGACCAGATCCATGTGGAGCTTCGCCACCTCCTCGATCTGGCCGTTGGCGCGGAAGGCGTTGCCCGAGTTGATGGCCTCCAGGGCCTGAACGTCGATGCCGTCCGTGGTGCAGGAGCGGCCCATCTCGTCGATGGTGTTCTCGATGTCTCGGATGGCGCTGAAGTGCTGATCCAGCCGCTCCCGATCGGCGGCGCTCAGCGCCGGACGGTTGCGTAGATCGTTGAGCTCCTCACGGACGAGGTCGTTGACGCTCTTGCGGCGGAGGAAGAGCCGGTCGGCCATCCCGCCGTCGCCACCGTCGCCGCCGCCCGGCTCCGCCAAGCCGACGAGCCGCTGATAGACGTTGTACGGATTGCCCTCCGCCGCGCGGACCTTGCCGGGCGCGCTGAACGAGAGTTTCTCGTCGATGAAGCCGCCCTTCATCCCCGAGTACAAGGTCAACGGCTCGACACCCGGGGGGTTCAGGTTTTCGGCGATGACGGTGTCGACCGAGACGCCCTCCGGCGTCGTTCTGTTGTCGGTGCCGTTTGGCCGGGATGCGGTCAGGCACTGGACGAGCCCTTGAGCGTGCCCGCAGCCCGTGATGCCGAAGGGATAGTTCACGCCACGGACGATCAGCAGGCGGGACGCGTGCTCGGCGAGGATGCCCGTCGCCCGCTCGGCGGCGGAGGCTTGCATCGACTCGGTCGTCAGCGGCCCGACCTGGGTCGGCCAGAACCGCTCGGGCTCATCGGCCCAGCGCTGCACGACACCGTTGGCCGTACAGATGAACAGGCCAAACACGGGGTTCTGGGTAGCCGCCCAGGCCGACCGCTCCGGCATCCCCTCCAAGAAGGGGAGGCCGATCGCGACCGAGCCGAGGCCCTTGAGGAACGCGCGGCGATTGCGTCGGATCGAATTCGAAGTTTTCATGGGCTAACCTCCGGCGCGGATACGGAACGCGGGATCGCCGATGATCCCGAGCACGAGTGATTTGATCGAGCCGTTCGAGAGACGGCTGATTTGGTCGAGGCGGCCAACGAAGTCGGCGTCGGCGCGGGCCATGTCGCGGGCGAGGCTGAACTCCGCCAGGTGGGCGGCGTAGCAGGCGTGGGCCTGCGGGCTCTCCGCGATCAGGTCGAGCAGCTCGTTGGCGTTGGCGAACTCCTTCAGGCCGTCTGCGAAGGCGTACGCTCCGGTGGTGTCTACCGGTTTGCCGTTGTCGGTGGTGCGCTCCTGCCCGAGGGCGTCGAAGTTTTCGAAGGCGAAGCCCACCGGGTTGATGATGTCGCCGTGGCAGGTCGCGCCGCAGGTGCCCGGCCCGGTGTGCGCCGTCACCCGCTCGCGATTGGTCTGTCCCGGCACGAGCTCCGGGAGCGCGGGGATGATGCCCGGCGGGGGGGCCAGCGGAGCGCACAGCACCCGATGGTTCAAGTCCACGCCGCGATGGATCGGGTCCGGATCGCGCAGCGTGGCGTTGTACGCCAGAAACCCGAGCCGCGTGAAGATGCCGGGGCGGCTCGGCCCCAGGTCGACCTGCGTGAGCTCGTCGCCGGTCGCCGAGACGCCGTACAACGCCGCGGTCTCGGCGTCGACGAAGCCGATGGTGGACGTGTAGAAGTCCCGCAAGCCAAAGCCCCCGCGGATCATCGCCAGCGTGAACTGGTTGTCGGCCTCGCGCAGCTTGTCGGGCAGCCCCTCGTTGTAGGCGGGGAAGAGCGTGCGGTTCTTGTCGATCGCGCGGTAGCGGTCGTAGCCGAGCAGCTCGCTGTGGAAGCGCACGAGCACTGCTTCGCCCTGCGGATCGTTCAGCATGCTCTCGGCGTGAGCGAGCAGCCCTTCGGGCGTGTCGAGCTGGCCGGCCGCCGCCGCGTCGAGCAGCGCGTTGTCGGGGATGGTGTCGCGCAGGAGGAACGACAGCTTCGAGGCGAGCTCGAAGCCGCTGAGCGGCGCGCCGTCGGTGCCGAGCTCCGTGCGGTAGACGAAGTGCGGTGACTGGAGGATCGCCTCGATCACGAGCTGCGCGCCGTCGGCGAAGGTGTCGCCGCTCTGAAAGACCTCCGCGCCGGTCGCGAACAGCGTCTGGTAGCGCTGTTCTTCCGCGGTCGTCAGGGGGCGGCGATAGGCCCGGCGCCCGAGGTCGCGGATGAAGGCCATCGCGTCCGTCGAGCCACCGGTCAGCGCCGCCAGGGCGGCGCCGTTGCGCGCGACCTGCTCGCTGAGCGTCTCCGCGGCGCGCTGGTAGTCGCTCCAAAGGCCGGAGGTCACGTACAGGGCCCGCTCGTTGTTCGAGAAGTGCCCTTCCGGTGGATCGCCGGTGAAGCCGCTCGATAGCCCCGGCGTGCTGCCAAGCCGCAACAGGTCGCGGACGCTGTTCTCCCACTGCTGGTGCGTCAACCGCACGAAGCGCGAGAAGATGGGCTCGCCGTTGAGCGCCGTGCCGGCGACGGAGCTGACCGCGCCGGTCCCGCCGTCGCCGCCGCTCGCGGTGCCCGCGCCAGCGCCCGTCGCGCCGCTGCCTGGTGTCGCCCCTGAGCCGCCAGTTCCGCTGCCTGAGGCAGCGCCAGCGCCCGTGGCGCCGCCGCCCTCGGTCCCGCCGCCGGGAGCCTCTGAAATCGTTCCGGTGCAGCCGAGCAGCAGGCTCAGCGACAGCGTTGAAAAAAGCCGATGGTGCTTCATAACGTGTGCGCGCTCGCCTCCGGGAGCTCCTCGCCGCAAGGAGCTTTCTAGGACGCAGTGTCGCTGCGACCTGTGATCCGTCATGCAGCGTGAACGAAAACGCGCGGGCGAGCCGTTTGGCACCGCCCGCGATGTCGATCGCGCTTCGAGGCGGAAAAATCCAGCGTCAACGCGCGTTGCGACAGACGGCCCGAGCGCGCGCGGCGCTCGGGGAGCGCGGCTGCGACAGACGGGAGAGCTCCGACTCGGCCTCGGAGAACCTTCCGAGGGCGCAGAGCGCCTGGGCCCTGGCCGCGCGGCGCTCTTCGGCCAGCACGCCCGCGGGGAACTGCCGCCGGTGCTCGTCCAGCGCCTTCAGCGCTGCCGCGGCATTTCCTCCGCTGAGCTGCCGCGCGGCGCGCGACAGAATGGCCACCTCCTGGGCGAGCCGATCGCGGCGCGTCGCAGGCCTCGGCGCCGCTGCCTTCTCCGGCCGCGGCGCGGTCTCGGGGACGACGGCGCTTGGCGGCGCGGACGGCGCTGTCGGCGGCGGCGCCGCCAATGGAGCCAACGGGGCGCTCAGCGCCTCGCGCGGTAGGTGGCGCAGCGGGGCGCCGGGATCGCCCGCCTCGAGCGCCAGGTACGCGATACCGCCGGCGACGCCCGCGCCGATCAAGAGCTTGGAGGCGAGGATGAAGCTGGATGGCTTCGCGCTCATCGGCAGCGCCGAGGCCGCCTTCGGGGCCAGCAGGACGGGCAAGGCCGCCGCGCCGAGCCGCGCGCGCAGTGCCGCGGAGACCCGCTCGCGATCACCCCCGGTGGGGCGCAGCGCGCGCCGCGCGCTGGCGACCAGTGCTCGACCGTCGGGACTGAGGTTCGACATGGTCTACTTCACTTTCTCCCGAGCGAGGCGCCGCGCCAGCGCAGTATCGAAGGCTTGCCGCGCCGCTCGCAAGCGCGAATAGGCGGTGTTGAGGGGAACATCGAGGATTTGAGCCGCCTCTGGCACCGTCAGATCCTCGAGCTCCACCAGCTCGAAAATTTCGCGCTTGGGCGCGTCGAGCTCGTCCAACAGGGTCATCAGTACCCCCAGGGCGTCGGTCTGTTCGGTGAGCTCGAGCGGGGTCGGCTGCGCGCGGATCTGCGACTCCGTTTCGGCGGCGAAGCTGGCGCCCAGCGCGTCGCGGGTGCGCTTCGCCCGGCGGTGGGTGCTCACCGTGCGGCGCACGATCCCGTAGATCCAACTCCGTAGCGCGTCGGGTTGTTCGAGCGTGTGCAGGCGGGAGTGGATCACGATGAAAATTTCCTGAACGACGTCATCACACGACTCCGGCAGGACCCCCAGCCGTCGCACCGAAGACCAAACGAAGTCGAAATACTCGGCGTACACCGCGGCGAAGGACGGCAAGTCGTCCCGATGGTTCTCCCCACCCGGGCCGCGTTCCGAAGCCGCCGAGTACATGGATTGCCGAGCTGCCGAGCTGCTAATGGCCACGTCGTGCCCACTCAGCAGTGGCGAGGGCGGGTCCGACCCGTTACCAAATCCATTCGGTTGCAATATTTAAAGATAACGCGAATGGCGCGACCTGGTGAAGGGTTCCAAGGCCATCGATTTCCACGCGGGGGCGGGACAGCTGCGCGCGCGCGGCGGCGCTCAAGGTGAGGGCCATCCAGTCGAGCGCCGACCAGCTCACCAGGCCGCCGGCCCCCCCGCTCAGCCACAGGACATGGGCGCTGCGCTCAGACACGTCCTCCCCGACGCCCATTCCGGCCAGCCGTTCCAGGGACAGCGTCAGACACGGCGCCAGGTCGAGCGCGCCCCAACCGAGGCTCCGGCAGCCCCACACCTCGGCGCTCAGCCGCTCGACCTCGGCGCCGTGGTCGGGGACATCGGGCGCCCAAATGTTCTGGGGGAGCCAGAGCTGGCCCGCGACCAGCACCGTCCAGGCGTCGGCGCGCAGGCCGAGGGCGATGCCTGCGCCGAGGCTAGGCCGCGGCAAGGGACCCACGTCCAGCGCGACGCGCGGCAGCTGCACGAGCAGTCGAAAGGAGCGCTCCGTGTCCTCCCCGGGCGCTGCCGTCTCCGGGGGCGATGGGGGCTCGGGCGGCGCTGGCTCTTGGGCCGCCGGCGGCGGGGCCTCGGAGTCGGGTCCTTCGCTCGACGGGGGGAGGTCGCCCCCGCGCAGGTCCTGTTCGCTCAGCGGATCCGGGGACTGCAGCAAGAGCGCGAGCGTCACGGCGGTCGCTCCGGCGAGCCCCTCGCAGGACGCCGACTCGATGACGCGCTCGCCGACCAGCGTTCCGGCGCGGATGATCAGGCGCAAGCGATACTGCTGCGCCGTCCGGGTCACCGTGGCCTCCGCCCTCAGATGGTGGTCTTGCCCGCTGGCGCTGCCGGAGATGGCGCGGATCTGCTCGATCACGTCGCTCTCGGTGGGGCAGCTCGCAGGCGCCCGCCAGCTGAGCTCGAGCGGTGCCGGTGTCTCGGCCCCTGCCGAGGTCGCCAGCAGCGCCACACCGAGCCCGAGACCCCGATTCATTGGGCTCCCCGGTCTGGCGACGGGGCTCTAGAGCGACGAACGGTTTGCGGAGCAGAGCGTTCGTCGCGGAAAATGAGACTTTCTAGAGCACCGAGCCGTGAACCGACCAGAGGGGTTCCCGATGCATCGGGGCCCTTACCCGGATGGGGGCCACGATTCATAGGGATCCCCGGTCTGGTGAATGGATCGGGGCCCTAGAGCGTTTCGGTGATGCTGACGTCATCCACGTAGATGGTGGAGGTGGGAGGAACCAGACCCGTGGCGAAGTTTCCGACGTACCACGCCGCCCAATCGGTGTTGTCGGTGACGATGTCCTGCAGATGATAGAGGCGCTCGCCGTCTTGATACACCGCGACCTCGCCGTCCGGTTCCGTCGAGCGCTTCCAGAAGAACTGTACGTGAAACCAGCGCCCGATGGGCACCGTCGGCGCGCTCGGGTCGACGCGCACCCCGGCCGTGTCCTGGAAGTTCAGCAGCGCCAGGCGAAGCGCCCCGCTCTCGTCACTCGCCAGGGAGACATCCCAGAGGGACACCGCCTCGTCGGCGAGCGCCCCCCGAAAATGGAAAAGATTCCAGTTGCCTTCGTTCACCGCAGCGACAGGGATGAAGTACCACGCGCCGTAGTAGGCCTCGATGGGCAAGACCCCTTGGCGCACACAGCGGGTCTGGGTGGCGTCGGAGTCGGCCGCGGCGACGACGGTGAACGCCGCCGCGAAGCGGCCGCTGCGCACGGGCTCCGTCACGATTTCGAAAGACGCGGCCGGAGCCTTGTAGCAAAAGCCGAGCGGAGGGTCATAATCGCAAAACTGCCGCTCGAAGCTGGTGGACCAGGGGAACGGCAGGATGTCGTCTTCTGTCGGCGCCCGCAGCTCCCCCTTGGGCTCGCAGCGGTACGTCCCCAGATCGAGCGTGGGCTCGCAGCCGAGCGCGCAGGTGAGCCCGAGCACCGCCCCGAACGACACCAAGCCGCCGGCGCGAGGCGGTGGGGAAACGGACGGCGGCCGGGTAGCGGATGGCGGCACGGTCGCCAGTCTTCAAGCGACGCGCCAACTTGTCACGCGCAAAATGCGGCCTACTGCCGGAGCGGCAGCACGTTGCTGTCTTTTCCGGCGAGGCGGCGGAAGCGAGCGTGCGCAGCCGAGATGCGCCGCTTGGCGGTGGCCCTCGACCAGCCGAAGGTCTGCGCCAGCTCGGCGACCGTGTAGTGCTCGAGCCGGTGTAGCACGAAGACGGTGCGGTCCCGCGCGGGCATCCGCTCGATGACCCGCTTGGCCGACAGCAGCCGGTCGGTCAGCTCGACGTCGCTCGCCGGGTCCTCGAAGTGGGAGATCGAGGCGTCCCCTTCGAGCGCACGCCGAGCCATGCGGCGGCGAAGCTCGCGGCAGATGGTGTACACCGTGACGCGGCGGAGCCAGCCCTGAAGCCGCTCCGGTTCGCGGATCTGATGGCAGCTGCGCAGCGCGTTCAAGAACACCTGCTGCACGAGGTCGTCGTGCTCCGAATCTGGCCCGAGCAGGCGCCACACGGTCCGCTTCACGTCGGCGACGAGATCGTCGCGGAGGAGCGCGGCTGCATCTTGAACGCCGTGCCGCGCCACCCCCAGGAGGTGTTCGTAGCGTCCAGTGGGCGCGGTTCGCCCGTTTCTAGCGTGAGGTAGGGTTGCTGGTGCTGCATGCAGGTCCAGCGCGGTTGATTGCGCGGTGGGTGGCAAGATGGGTCAAAGAAGCAGTGCCGCGACGGGGCTCGACCCGTCGCCAAAAGTGCCGAGGAGGCACGGCGCCGTCGCGAATCATCGAAAAATTCAGCAAGAAAGGAGGGAAGCGTTTGGCGCAGGCGATGACGGATTTCTGACCCGCGGGGCACTGCTAAAGCGTCACTGCTGATATGGATTCCAAGCACCGACGGCGTCGCCAGCGGCGATGCGGCCGGGAGGAGCGTTGCGTGAAAAACTCCTGGGCGAACTTCGTCCGAGGCTCGACGCTGGCGGCTTGCGCGCTGGCAGGTGCGACCCTGCAGATCGCCTGCACCGGAGAGATCAGCGATTTCGAACCGCCCGCCAGCGGCGGTACGAACGCGAGCGCAAGTGGGGGGGCGAGCCCGGGAGCCGGTGGGAGCGGCGGCACCGGTGGGATGGATCAGAAGCCGCCGAACCAGGCGGAGGATTGCGTCGGCTGGGACGTCGCCATGCCGAAGCGCCTGATCCGGCTGAGCTTCAACCAGGTCGCTCAGTCGCTGCGGGCGATCTTCGGTGATGCGTTCGCCGACTGGATCCAAGCAGAGCACGAGATCGCCCTCCCGACCGAGCGCACCTTCCCGCCGCTGGGCGACACCCGCGAGGGCAGCTCCTACATCGACTCGAAGTGGCAGACCGCGGACGCCATCGCCGACGCCGCGGGGCAGCACGTCTTCGACCAGTTTGCCACCGTCACGCAATGCGGCGAAGCGCCGACGACCGAGTGCGCGCAGGCGTTCGTCTTCGAGCTGGCGGAGCGCGCTTTCCGCCGCCCGCTCGAGCCGCGCGACCGCACCGCGCTCTTGAAAGTGTACGACGACAGCGTGGCGGCCGGCGGCTCGATCCAGGAGTCGGTGCAATACAGCGTCTACGCGATCTTCAGCTCGCCGAGCTTCTTGTACCGAACGGAGTTCGGGGCCGACGTCGCTGTAGAGGGACCGCTCTCGCCCTACGAGCTCGCCAGCCAACTGTCGTACTTCCTGACGGACGGGCCGCCGGACGAGCTCTTGCTCGCCGCTGCCCGCGACGGCGCGCTGTCCGCGCCGGAGCAGATCGGCGCCCACGTCGATCGGCTGCTGGAGCTGGAAGAGACCCGCATCAACTTGCAGAGCGCGGTGTTCGCGTCGATGGGCATCGGCAACGTGCGATCGGTCGTGATCGACCAGGGCAAGGTCCCCGAGTTTACCGGCGGCGTCGCCAACTCCATGTATCGGGAGGCCGAGCTGTTCATCAACGACACGCTCTGGAACGGCACCGTCCCCGAGCTCCTCTCGTCGCGCACGAGCTTCGTCAACGCGAGCTTGGCCGACCTGTACGGGGTGGAGCCTCCAAGCCTCGGTGTCGACGCTGACGGCTTTGGGCTCGTGCAGCTGCCCGAGCACCGCTCGGGGCTCTTGACCATGCTGGGCTTTCTGACCTCACGCTCGCGGCCGGACGAGCAGTCCGTCGTCGGCCGCGGGCTGGCTGTCAACGACGCCATCTTGTGTCAGCAGAACCCGGCCTTCCCCGAGAACATCGCCGATCAGATCCAGTCCTTGAACGCGGAGCTCGAGGCCCAGGAGCTCACCGAGCGGCAGAAGGCCGACTACCGCGCCACCAACGCCCTTTGCGCCGGCTGCCACACCAGCTTCGACCCCTACGGCGTCGCGCTCGAGAACTTCGACATCATCGGCCGCTACCGTGAGCAAGACGACCACGGTCGCCCGATCGACCCGGCGGTGACGCTGCCCGAGACCGCGGGTGGCGCGGAGGCGCAGAACGCCGCGGAGGTGGGGGCCACGCTGGCCCAAACGGGCGCGTTCTCGGCGTGCGTCGCGACGAAGCTCTTGACCTACGCGCTGGCGGAGACGGGGGTCAGCGGCAACAGCTGCGCGACCAAGGCCGTCGCCGACGCCTTCGACGGCAGCGACCAAAGCTTCCGCGCGCTGGTGCGCGCCGTGGCCATCTCCAAGACCCTTTCCCATCGTTCGGGAGGCTAAACGATCCATCATGATGCCGTACCGCTACACGCGACGCGCGTTTCTCGCCGGGGTTGGCGGGGCGTTCGCCCTGAAGATCATGCTCCGCAACTTCGAGCTGATGGCGGAGGAGGCGAAGCCGCCGCCGCGGTTCTTGCTCACACACTGGCCGGTCGGCGCCGTCAAATACCTGTTCGTGCCGCAGGGCAACGGCACGATCACGGAGTTTTCTCGCATCCTCGAGCCGTTCAACGCCGCCGGGTTGAAGGACGACATGACGCTGATTTGGGGCCTGCGCGACGTCGGGCGGTCCCCAGGCGGCGGCGGGCACGAGGCGGGGACCCCCTTCGCGACCACGGGGGCGGACTCGCCCGGGACCCGGCGCAATGGCGGCGAAGGGGACGACGCCTGCGCTGGCGGTCCCTCCTGGGATCAGATCCTGCTCACTGAGGTGGAGGACGATCCGGCGACCGGCGCGATCGCGCTGCGGCGCCCCGGGATCGGCTACGCCAACGCCATCTGCGACGAGCGCATCGATTCGCAGGAGACCTCGACCCGTTGCCTATCCTACGGCTACCAGACCCAAACCATCGAGTCGGTGAGCCCGGGAGGGACGATCACCGAGCACGTGCCGCTCTTGCCCGAGCTCAGCCCGGTTCAGCTCTACATGAAGCTGTTCTCCGGCTTCATGCCGGGCGGCTCCACGCCGAACAACCAGGAGGCCGTGCGGCGGGCGCTGATCCAGCGGCGCAGCGTGCTCGACTACTGCAAGAGCGAGCTCGCTCACCTGAAGTCGATCGCTCCCGCCTCCGAGTCGCAGAAAATCGACATCCACGCCGAGGTCTGCCGGAAGATGGAGGCGCAGCTCTCGGAGCTGATCGACGGCAACACGACCACGCCCGGTGGGTGCGTCGTGCCGGACACCAGCGGACCGGAGTGGCAGCTGGTCGGCAAATCCGGCTCTCGCTTCGACTACGGGAACCCGGCGGCGAACGAGGCCGATGACGAGGTGCATCACCAGATCGGTCTGCTGCACGCGCAGGTGCTGCTCTCGGCGTTCCAGTGCGACATCATTCGGGTCGCCAGCTTTCAGTGGTCACCGGGGACCAACCACGTGTCCTTCAAGGGGCTGTTCCCGGGGGAGCCGAACGCCGTCTACATGCACCACCCGCTCAGCCACCGCAACAACGGCAAGCCCATGTCGGAGACGTTCCACGGGCCGTCGCAGGACGCGGGCGTCCAGGCGGTGACGGAGTTTTTGGCCAACGTGCACGCCTGGTACAACGAGAAGACGGCCGAGATCATCAACCTGTTCAAGAACACACAGGACGCCTTCGGGGCCAACCTGCTCGACCACACCATCATCCCGTTCGTGACGGAGGTGGCGGAACAGAACCACTCCCGATCGCCGAAAGGCGCGCTCATCTTCGGCGGGCGCGCCTTGGGGATGCAGCTCGGCCGCTACCTCAATTTCGAGTCGGAGCCGCGCGCGCACGTGGACCTGTGGGCGAGCATTGCCCAGGCGTACTTCCGTTCGAGCGACCCGATGAGCCGGCTCGGGCACCTGAGGTTCGGGACCGAGCCGCGGGTGATCGATGGTCTTTGGTCGCCGCCAGGCTAGAGCTGGAGCACCGATCCGTTTACCAGAGCGGAGATCCCGGAGCATCGGGGCCCCCATCCGGGTGAGGGCCCCGATGCTTCGGGAACCCCTCTCGTCTGCTCACGGCTCGGGGCTCTAGAGGGTCTCATTTCCCGCGACGAACGGCTTGCTCCGCAAACCGTTTGTCGCTCTAGAGGCTGTCCCTCGACTCAGCGGCCGTGCTGTGCCGTGCCTGTAGCAGGTACGGCACGGCAGCCATTCAGATCAGCTGGTGGTGGGGGACGCGCCGACGCGCCCCCCCTCGGGCCTCAGCGGTCGAGGAAGTCCATCAGCCACTGCATCGCTGGCCGTTGCTGCCCGCCGCTCGACATGAGCCCGCTGTTGGCGAGCCAGGTCGAGCCGCTGACGTAGCCCCACAGCGTGATGCCCTTCACGTTCGGGTTCTCCCAGAACATCTTGAACTGGCTCTCCATCACCTGGCGCTGCTGCTCGTCGTTGGCCAGATTGATGTCGTACTCGGTGATGTAGATGGGGAGCCCCGTCTCGTTGGCGATGCGGTTGAGCTTCTGCTCGACCTCCGAGGTGGGGAAGTCGAAGGCGCCGTGGGCCTGGGCCCCGATCGCGTCAATCGGAGCGCCGGCGTTCTTCACGCGCTTGGCGATGTCGATGATGTTGTTCGTGTCGTTCGGCCACTCGATGGTGTTGTAGTCGTTCAGGATCAGGATGGCGTTCGGACAGTATTGGCGGGTCCACTCGAAGGCCTGCACGATCCAGTCCCAGCCGCTGGCACCCGATCCGCCCAGGGCCTCAGCGTAGGGCGGCGTGGTGTGGGGCGGCGGCTCGTTCACGACGTCGATCATGGCGACGTCTGGGTAACGCTCACAGAATAGGCGGATCCACTCTTCGACCTCTTCGCGCTGCTCCTGCTGCGGCAGCCCCGCGATCCAGCCCGGCTGCTGCGAGCCCCAGACGAGCGTGTGCCCCTTGTAGGGGATGTTGTGCTCGCGCGCGTAGTCGCGCACGCGATCCATCCCCGCCCAGTTCATCTGGTCGCGCTGCGGCTCGACCGATCCCCACTTGCCTTCGTTCTCCGGGGTGATCTGATCCCAGTACTGGATGAAGTCGGAGCGCACCTGGCCATTGGTGGTGATGTTGCCGACGAACTTTCCCGTGACGCCGGGCGCGCCGCCCGAGCCGCTGCTCCCGGCGGAGCCGGCGCTGCCACCGGTTCCATCCGCGCCCGCCGCGCCACCCGAGCCGGCGCTGCCGCCCGAGCCCGGGT
>JAEZYZ010000201.1 GCA_023418705.1 Pseudomonadota bacterium
GGCCCCCACCCCGCGTCCGACGTCCAGCGCGCGACCGCCGCAGCCAAGCCGCGTCGCTCCAAAGGCCGCCGTCCCGTCGCGCGCTGCACCGGAGGCCAAGCGCGCCGCTCCCCAGCAGGGCGTCGCCAGCGGCCTTCAGCTCAAGACCAGCGATCCCTGACCAGCATGGGCGCGCGAGCATGGGACCGAAGCGGCGCTCGCGGCCGCCTGCTGAGCGCCACCGCCGCCTTCGTCTCCTTCACGACGCTGAACCCTCTCGTCGCCGCGGGGGACGACGCTGGCGCACGACCGCCGCAGGCGGAGCAGCAGGCGCTCGGGCGCCAGCACTTCCGCAACGGCGTGAAGCTGTTTCAGGACGGCAACTACTCCGGGGCCCTCGCGGAGTTCGAGGCAGCCTATCGGCTCAAGCCATCGGCGGCGTCGCTGCAGAACATCGCGCTCTCGCTCAAGGCGCTGTTCCGCTACTCCGAGGCAGCGGAGACGCTGAACCGGTTGCTCGCGCGGCACGGGAGCGAGCTGACGCAGGCCGAGCGCACCACCATTCGGGAGGCGATCGACGAGCTGAGCTCCCTGGTAGGAACCATCGTGCTGCGCGTCCAGCCGACCAACGCTCGGATCAGCGTCGATGGAAAGCCGCTCGATGCCAACCAGCGGGCGCGGCCGATCCCGCTCGACGTGGGCGAGCACACCATCGTCGCCGAGGCGCCCGGCTTCGCCCGCGCCACCCGCACCGAACGTGTCGTCGCCGGGCAACAACAGATCCCCGTGGTGATCAGCCTGGAGCCGGTGATGGGATTTCTGACCGTGAGCGCCGACGATCCCGACGCGGCGATCGCCGTCGACGGGCGCGCCCTGGCCTACCACCACTGGCAGGGGCCGGTGAGCCCCGGCCGCCACCTCGTCCAGGTGTACAAGCCCGGGCATCTCGGCTTCGAACGGATCGCAGAGGTGAGCGTCGGGCAAACCCTGCACATCGAAGCGCCGCTCGGACCGCGTGTGGCCGACGACAGCGCGGATGTGAAGGCTTCAGCAGGAGCTTCCCCACCGCCGCCCCCAGCGCCAGGCGCCTCGGTGCAGCCCGAGCAACGCGGCTTTTATGGTCTGGTCGCGCTGAGCGGTCTGGGCGTGCAGGACGAGCCGGATTTCTTGGGCGAGGAACGGTTTCAGGCGAGCGGCGGCTCCTTCGGCGTGCGCGCCGGCTACCGCATCTGGGCGCCGGTGGGTGTGGAGCTCTTGCTGGAGGGCGGGCGGCTCGAAGCCAAGGGGCAGTGCTGCGTCGCGGGCGTCGAGCGCGATGTCGAGATTGACTCCTTTCGGGTCGGTCCCAACCTGCGCGTCATGAGCAGCGGTCAGAGCTGGCGCTTCACGTCGACGGCTGGCGTGGGCGCCGTCCAGCACACGTTCCGCCTGCTCCCCACCGACGAGGGCGGCTCGGCGCGCAAGGCGAAGGGGGTCGATCCCTACTTTTTGCTGGAGCTTGGCGCGCAGCTCAACCTCGGGCACGTGCTGCTCGAGCTCTGCGCAGTGGCCTTCATCGACGGCACGACCAACATTCGGTACTCGGACGCGAGCGGTCCCGGGTTCAATGGTTTGCGGATGCTCGGGTTGGGGCTGCGCGCCGGCTTCAGCGAGTGGCGGCCGGTCTCTTCAGAACCTTTCCAAGCCAGGCAGTGATCGGAGATGTCATCCTTCCTCGAACCAATTTTCCGAGCCCTGAACGACGCCGGCATCCGCTACCTCGTGGTCGGCGGACTGGCCGCAGTCTTGCATGGTCACGCGCGGCTGACCTCGGACGTGGACATGATCATCGACCTGGAAGCCGACGAGGTGCGCCGGGCGTTGGAAGTGCTCGAGACCCTTGGCTTTCAGCCCCGCGCTCCGGTGGACGCGCGGGATTTCGCCGACGCGAAGAACCGCGCCGCGTGGATCGCCGAGAAGGGCATGCGGGTGTTTTCGATGTGGGATCCGAAAAACCCGTTGGTTGAAATCGACCTGTTCGTGGACCATCCTATCTTGTTCGACGAGCTGTGGAACGAGTCCGAGCTCATGCCCCTCAGCGACACGACCGCTCGGGTCGTGTCCGCCAACCACCTGATCCAGCTGAAGCGCATGGCCGGCCGTCCTCAGGATCTGCAGGATGTCGAAGCGCTCGAAGCCATCCAACGAGAGCGGAATGCAAAGCCAAAAGCTGAGTGAGACCGAGGGGATGCCGCGCTTCGAGGCGGGCTTCGAAGCCACGCGCCGGCGCCAGCTGACGCTGGGCCTGCTCGCGACCCCTGCAGAGCGGCTGAAGTGGCTCGAGGAAGTGCTGCTCATCGCGCATCGGTCAGGAGCGCTGGAGCGACGGCGTCAGACCAAGCGCACCCGTTGAGCCGCCCGTACGAGCCTGGCTAGCGCACCCTCACCTACAAGGCCGCCCGTTGCCCCCGCGGGCCGGAATGTTTAGAGGCCTTAGAGCGACAAACGGTTTGCAGAGCAACGCGTTTGTCGCGAAAAATGAGACCAGCTAGAGCACCGAGCCGTGAGCAAACGACAGGGTTTCCCGATGAATCGGGGCCCTCACCAGAGGAGGGGGCCCCGATTCATCGGGATCTCCGAGCTGGCCAACTGCTCGCTGCTCTAGAGCCACTTTCAATGGCTCGGACCACACAAACATCCAAGCCGCGACCGAATCTGTGGCATTTCGTAGAGGACGGGCTGGTTGACCCAGGTCAGCGAGCCCGTGACGGACGTTCGCTCACATCGAAAGTCGCCGCAGCCTGCGAATCGGGGACGGCCTCAGAGCCGCGGCTCGCGCCGACCCATGAGCATTTGGGGAAAATATGAACAACGGCAACGCCATCGGGACCTTCACCGCTGAGAACGCGCGCATCGAGCCGCCCGCCTCGTTCACGGAGCGCGCCCGCATCCGATCTCGCGAACAGTACGAGGAGCTTTACCGCGAAAGCCTCGAGTCACCGGAGACCTTTTGGAAACGGGAGACATCGGAGCTCGTCTTTCGCACGCCCTGGCAGCAGCTGTTCGACTGGCAGCCGCCGCACGCGCGCTGGTTCATCGGCGCGACGCTGAACGCGAGCGAGAGCTGCCTCGACCGCCATTTGAACACGCCGGTCGCGAACAAGCCGGCCATCCGCTGGGAGGGAGAGCCGGGGGACGAGCGCACGCTGACGTATGCCGAGCTCCACGCAGAGGTGGTGCGCTTCGCCGCCGCCTTGAAGGGCCTGGGCGTCAACCGCGGGGATCGCGTCGCGATCTATATGGGCATGGTCCCGGAAGTGGTGATCGCGATGCTCGCGTGCGCGCGCATCGGCGCACCGCACAGCGTGGTGTTCGGAGGGTTTGCGGCGGAGTCGCTGCGCGACCGGATCGTGGACTGTGAGGCCAAGGTGGTGCTGACGCAGGACGGCGGCTGGCGTCGGGGCTCGGTCGTGCCGCTGAAGCAAACCGTCGACAAGGCCCTGCACGACGCGCCGAGCGTCCAAAAGGTGGTGGTGCTTCGCCGGATCGGCGAGAGCCAGGCGCCCATCTCGATGGTGCCGGGGCGCGACCTCGACTGGCAGGAGCTCGTGGCCGCGGCCGACCCCGCGCTCGGGCGTGAAGCCACGGAGGTCGACGCCGAGCACCCGCTGTTCATCCTCTACACCTCCGGCTCTACCGGAAAACCGAAGGGCGTGCTGCACACGACGGCGGGCTACCTGGCAGGCACCCACGTCACCACAAAGTATGTCTTCGATCTGCAGGAGGACGACGTCTACTGGTGCACCGCCGACGTCGGTTGGATCACCGGGCACAGCTACTTGGTGTATGGCCCGCTGTCCACGGGCGTCACCTGCGTCATGTACGAAGGCGCGCCCAATCAGCCGGACTGGGGACGGTTTTGGCGTGTGATCGAGAAACACCGGGTCACCATCCTCTACACGGCGCCGACCGCCATCCGCGCCTTCGTGCGGCAGGGGACGGAGTGGCCGGAGCGCGCCGATCTATCGAGCCTGCGCCTGCTCGGCACGGTGGGAGAGCCGATCAACCCGGAGGCGTGGCGCTGGTATCATCAGCACATCGGCAAGGGGCGCTGCCCGATCGTCGACACGTGGTGGCAGACGGAGACCGGCGCGATCATGCTGACGACCCTCCCCGGCGCGCATTTCGCGAAGCCAGGCGCCACCGGCGTGCCCTTCTTCGGCGTGGAGGCCGGCATCGTCACCCAAGACGGCCAGAGCGTGCCGCCGGAGCAGGGCGGCTTGCTCGTGGTGCGGCGGCCCTGGCCGAGCATGTTGCGGACGATTTGGGGCGACGACGAGCGCTTCCGCAAGCAGTACTTCGAGGAGATCCCCAATCAATACTTCACCGGTGACGGCGCCCGCCGCGAACGGGACGGCTATTTCCACGTCGTCGGACGCATCGACGATGTGCTGAACGTCTCGGGCCACCGCATCGGCACCGCCGAGATCGAGAGCGTGCTCGTCGCCCACCCCGCCGTCGCCGAAGCGGCGGCGGTGGGGCGCCCCGACGATCTCAAGGGCCAGGCGCTGGTCGTGTTCGTCACACTGAAGCCGGGCCATCCGCCCAGTGCGGAGATGCAGCGCCTGCTCACCGAGCACGTCGCCACCGAGATCGGCAAGTTCGCTCGACCGGACAGCGTGCGCTTCGCCGACGGGCTCCCCAAGACCCGCAGCGGCAAGATCATGCGGCGCGTGCTGAAGGACATCGCGGCCGGGCGCGAGGCGCAAGGCGACATCTCGACGCTCGAGGACAAGAACGTGCTCGATCAGCTGCGGGTGGCCGACGGCGCCGAATGACCTGGAGCACCGATCCGTTTGCCAGAAGCGGAGATCCCGATGAATCGGGGCCCCCTCTTGATGAGGGCCGCGATTCATCGGGAAACCCTCTCGCTGCTCCCGGTTCGATGCTCTGGATGGTCTAACTTTCCGCGACCCCCGCGGCTTGCTCTGCAAACCGCGGGTCGCTCTAGAGCCGCGCGAGGATCTCCCGCAGCACGGCGAAGCCTTGCCGAAAGTGGTCGAGGTGCGCCTGCTCGTTCGGGGCGTGGTAGTACCGGCTGCGGCCAAACCCGGTGATTTGCACGTCGAAACCCTGTCGTTGCAGGTCACGGACGAGCGGCAGCGATCCGGTCATCGAAAACTGCTGCACCCCCGCCTGCCCGCGCACCGCGGCCAGCGCCTCCTTCAGGACGGAGAGCCCCGGGGAGCTCAAATCGCAGGCGATCCCTTCCATGAACCGCCCTCTCGGGATCAGGCGCAGGCGGCCCCGCCGGCCGTCGGCCGCCCGCACCTGGGGAAAATGTTCTGGGACCTGCCCCCGCTCGATGCGCTGGTCGAGCTCGTCGATGAAGCGCACCGCCCCGTCGAGCGCTTCGTGCATGTCGTAGAACGGCGTGAGCCGCAGATCCCCCTCGACCCGTGCCGAACCTGGGATCTTCGAAATCTTCGTGTTCTCGACCTGGATGACGGTCGGTTTGAGGGTGGACGGCGTCAAAAATCCATAGCGCGCTTCTTCCGGGTGCGGCACGTAGCGCGAGCGGAACCAGCCCACGAGCTCGAGGGTTGCCGCCATCGACAGCTCGAGCGCATTGACGCAGTTGTGGGTCATGCCCGAATGCCCGGTGACGCCTTCGACCTCGAGCTGCCACATCGCCATCCCCCCCGTGCCGACGGTGGGGCCGAAGTCGGCGCTGTCGAGCCAAAAGATCGGGCCCTGCTTGAGCGGCTCGAGCCGCCCCTGCTCGACCACGTAGTCGAGCCCGATCTCGGACACGGGCGCCTCCTCCTCGTTCGCGATCAGCACCACCTTCAAGGTTCGACGCGGCCGCAGGCCCTTGTCTCCGAGCTGCGCCAGAAAGTCGGTCAGCACCGCGACGTGCCCCAAGCAATCCGTCACCCCGCGCCCGTACAAGGTCCCGTCTTCACCGACGTGCAGCTCGAAGGGGTCGCGCTCCCACCCCTCGGCGTCGCGGTCGGCGGGGACGACGTCGAAATGCGCCCCAACGAAGCCCACGCTGCCCGAACCGGTTCCGCGCACGGTCAACACCAGGCTCGGCCGCCGTTCGAAACCTGGCGCGGCCAGCCGCTCGATTTCGATGAACCCGGAGGCCAGGTGCGGCGCCAGGACGGCCTCGACCAGGTCCGCGGCCAGCGCCTCCTCGGGGACGAGGCCGGCGCCGGGGGCGTTCTGCAGCTGGGGCCCGAGCGCCACCAGGCGAGCGAGCAGGTCGAGAAAGCGGCGCTGGTCGAGCTCGATGTCCATCACGGCAGCAGTTTGCAGATGTTGGACCCAGCTCGCAACGGCGGGCAGCTCGGGTACACTCCCGGGGCATGCGGGCGATCATCATCGGCGCTGGCCGCGGCAGCCGCCTGGGCCACCAAACCACGGACGTTCCGAAGACCTTGGTCGAGGTGATGGGCCGGCCCATGCTCGACTGGATCCTCGAAGCGCTGGCCTCCGCGGGCATCGGGCGACAGGACGTCGTGTTCATCTGCGGCTACGCCGAACAGGTGGTCCGGGAGCGCTATCCGGAGTTCACGTTCGTCAGGAACGAAGACTGGCCGAACAACAACATCCTGCTGTCGCTCTTGAAAGCCCGCGACCACCTGTCGGAGGGTTTCGTCTCGACCTACGCCGACATCGTCTACGAGGGCGCCATCGTGCAGAAGCTCGTGGCCAGCCCCCGCTCGATCACGCTCGGGTGCGACACCGCCTGGCGCAGGCGCTACGTCGACCGCTCGCAGCACCCGGAGACGGACGCCGAGAAGCTGCGGGCGGACGGGGAGCGCGTGCTGGAGCTCAGCCGCAGGATCGACAGCGACCGGGCTTCTGGAGAGTTCATCGGCGTCATGAAGGTCGACGCCTCGGGAGCGCGAACGCTGTTGGACGGATTCGACCGGGCGGAGCAGCGGTTCGCGGGCCGCGAGTTTCGTGAGGGCCGATCGTTCGAGAAGGCGTACTTGATCGATCTGTTGCAGCACCTTTTGGAAGAGGGCGTACAGATGCACAAGGAAGACACGGCCGGCGGCTACATGGAGATCGACACGCTCGAAGATCTCGGCCTCGCCGAGCGCTGGTGGCGGGAGCGACCTTGAAGTCGGCCACGGCCGACGAGGTCATCGAGCGCGTGCTCGCCGAACACCGCGGCGGCTCGGCGGTGATCGCGTTCGACGCCGACGGGACGCTCTGGTCTGGAGACGCGGGCGAGGACCTGTTCGGCCACGCCACCCGGGCTCGGCTGCTCAGGCAGCCGGCGCACGCGGAGCTCGAGCGCCTGGCGGCCGGCGCCGGCCTGCCCACCGACGGCGGCGCCAACGAGCTCGGCCAGCGGCTGTTCGACGCCTATGTCGGCGGCCGCTTCGCAGAGCACACGGTGTGCGAGCTGATGGCCTGGGGGTTTGCAGGCTACGCCCCCGCCGAGCTCGGCGAGCTTTGTCGCGAGGTGCTCGACCAGACGCGCATGGCCGAGCGCTACCATCCGTCGCTGCTGAAGATCCTCGCCGCGACCAGGGCCGCCGGGGTCCGCGCGGTGATCGTGTCGGCTTCGCCGCGTTGCATCGTGGAGGCGGCGGCGCGGCCGCTCGGGTTCGCTCCCGAGGACGTGGCCGCGGCGACGCCGGCGATCGAAGGCGGTGAGCTCCTGCCGCGGCTCTCCGAGCCGTTGCCGTACGGAGCGGCCAAATGCGACGCCTTGCGCCGCCTGGCGGCCGACGCGAGCTGGCTCGCGAGCTTCGGCGACAATGTGTTCGACCTCGACATGTTGTGTGCAGCGCGTTGTGGTGTCGTGGTCCGCCCCAAGCCGCGCCTGCGCGCTCGCTTGCCGGAGCTGCCCGAGCTCATCCTGCTCGCCGATCCGTAAAGTCCGGCGTTCGGCTCCCGCCCCGCTGTTTTTGTTCACAAGAAGAGCATCAGGGCCTTCGGCCCACCTCGAGTCGGTGAAAACGAATTTCACGCCTGAGACAGCGAGCTGTGTCGACGAGTCTGGCTCGGAGATGGGTCACAAGAAGAGCGGAAGAGCGGAAGGAGGACCGACGTCGTCGGTCCCCGATCGGCGTCGATCTCCACCGGCGCGACGTGTTTCGCTGTGACGACCCACGCACCCACGCCCGCTTCGGACCCCATCCCCAGTCCCAAAATCTTCCGCTCGTCCGCGCCTTCCTGTGAAAAATTCAAGGAAGCTCGTGGTGCCTACTTCGGACCTCGTTTTCATAGGAGGACGGAAGGTCGGAAGATTCTTACGGCTCTAGATGGTCTCATTTTCCGCGACAAACGCGTTGCGCTCGAGCCCGTTGGTCGCTCTAGTCGCGTCCGCGCTCTGGGGGTATTTTCGATTTGGTAAAGAGGTTGTAAGAAGGGCCCTCATGACGAAGTCCTTCGCCATCACCTTTGCCTTCGCGCTGTCGGCCGTGCAGTGCGGCGGCGCGTCGTCGGAGCCCGTCACCGCCGACGACGTCGAGCTCGAGAGCGAGCCGAGTCGGCGCGACAACCAGATCCAGACGAGCAGCGAGATCGGCGGCCTGGACGAAGACAAGGTGAACGCCACCTTCGAGAAGAGCCTCCAGGGGCTCCAGCGTTGCCTCACTCGCGGGGCGAGTCGGGTCGAGTTCCTCGGCGGCGCCGTGAGCTTCTTCCTCAAGGTCGGCACCGACGGCAAAATCCAGCACGCACACCTCGAAGCCTCGACGCTCGGCGATCACGCGACCGAGACGTGCATGCTCGACGTGCTCAAGCGCAAGGAGTGGCCGCCGCCGGTCGGCGGTGACGTTGGCCTCGCGCGCAAGTCGTTCGACTTCGATCCCCCGAACGACGTCCGCCCCCCCACCGACTGGGACAGCGAGAACGTGCGCGAGGCCCTCGACGAGAAGGGCGACGCGATCTCGGACTGCAAGGGCGGCTCCCGAGGGACGTTCACCGCGACGATGTACGTGGACACCGAAGGCAAGCCCCTGGCGGTGGGGGTCACGCCGCCGGATGAAGACGGCGGCTCCGCGGTCGAATGCCTGGTCGGGCTCCTGGAAGACACCACCTTCCCCTCCCCCGGCAGCTGGCCGGCCAAGGTCACCTTCGACCTCTGAGCGGCGCCTGACGGCGCGCGCGGGCTAGACTGGCGTGATGATCGAGCTCGAGAACAAACGTGCGCTGGTCACGGGCGGCGCGGTTCGCGTTGGGGGGGCCATCGCTCGGGCGCTCGGGGCCGCCGGCATGCACGTCGCCGTCCACTATCGTTCCAGCTCCGAGGAGGCCGAGCGGACCTGCGCCGAGATCGAGGCCTTGGGGGGGCGCGCGGTGCCGCTGTCGGCGGATCTGTCCGACCGCGATCAAGCGCGCCGCCTGGTCGATGAGGCCGTCGGCCACCTCGGCGGCCTCGATCTGTTGGTCCCCAGCGCCGCGAGCTTCGAGCGCGTCCGCTACGACCGGGTGGACGACGCCGCCTGGGATCGCTCCCTCGGGCTGAACCTCGCCTCTCAGTTCGCGCTCGCCCACCAGGCGACCGCCGCGTTGCGCGCGTCACGGGGATCCATCGTCTTCATCACCTGTTCGAGCGCCACGACCCCGTTCAAAAATCACCTGCCCTACGTGGTGAGCAAGGGCGCGCTGCGGCAGCTGATGCGCGTGCTGGCGCTCGAGCTCGCGCCGGAGGTCCGCGTCAACGCCGTGGCGCCAGGGACCGTCCTACCGCCCGAAGAGATGACGCCCGAGGCCGTCGAGCGCCTGGCCCAGCACGTTCCGTTGCGCGCTACGGGGACGCCGGAAGACATCGCGCGCGCGGTCGTCTACCTCGCGCAGAGCTCCTTCGTGACCGGCCATGAGATCGTGGTCGACGGCGGTCGCTCGGTTGCCCAAGTGGAGCGCTTTGGTTGAAGCTCTATCGATGCCGCACGAAGAAGAACGAACCTTCGCCATCCACCTGCACCTGTCCGCCAGCTTCTCCGACGAGTACGAAGGCGACGAGGACGGGTACGCCTGGTTCAAACAGTTCGAACAGGGTCTGCGCCAGCGGCTGATCGCGGCGCTGGTCGACGCGGTGCGCGCCGATGGCCGCTGGGAGGCGCTGCCGGCCCCGCGCGGCCGCGATCCCTCGCACGGCCTCGACCTGGAGGTGCGCTACCGCCCGCGGCAGTGACCGTCGAGGCGCGAACCGTCACGGCGTCGTGATGACCACGCCGAGCGTGGTCGTCAGCTGACGGTCGGTGCGGCTGCGCAGGTCCTCGGCGAAGACGTCCTCGTCATCGCCGCTCAGCATGAGATCGGCGCGGTTGTCGAGCCGCAAGATCAGCTGGTCGGTAGGCTTGGCCTCGATCGTGAGGGTCCCGGTCACGAGCCCCCCGTCGTCGCCGGCGCCGAGCACCGCGCCGTCCGGATCGCGCAAGTACTCGGCGCGACCTGCGACCGCCCAAGCCTCCGTCAAAGCGAAGCGTGCCCCCAGCATGCCCGCGTAGTACGAACGTCGGGTGACCTCATCGCTCAGGTGGTCCGCCGCGCGCTGTCCCTCGGTGACGTAGGCGGCGTTGAGGCCCAGGTACAGGCGCTCGGTCTGAAAATCGGCGGTCAAGTCGACCAAATGCCGCCAGGCGTCGAGCTCGTTGGCGCCGCCCCGATCGACCGTGAAATCGCCGGCGGCGGCCACGCTCGGGTCGGGGACGCAGGTCCCGGTCGCCGCGCTGTAGCGCTCCGCCGCGGCGCAGCTCACCACCGTGGTGTCGTCCTGCTCCGGCCCGCCGAGCCAGCCGAGCTTCAGCCGAAACCGCCGGGTCGGCGTGTACTCGACCTGCGCACCGAAGCTCTTGCCCGCGTTGTTGTCGACGCTGTTGTTCCAGCCGTTGACGGCGAGCGCCCGCAGCGCGAGCGCCTCGGACAGCTGCCAGGTGGCGCGCAAGCCCGTGTGAAACCACGGCTGGATGAGCGTGAACAGCGCGCCCCGTGTGTAGTTGATGTTGTCCTGGCTCTCGGCCGCTTCGGCGCCATAGATGGAGTCGAACTTGCCGAAATCGAGCCGCAGCGGGCTGTCGCCGAAGCGGGGCTTCCACGAGGCGAAGGCTTGCTTCACGGGCGTGAGCCCAAAGGCCGCGTCGTCGCGGGCGAAGACCTCTGCCGTCGGACCGAAGCGCAAGCTCACCGTCGCGCCCACGGGCTCGGGCTCGTAGCTCGCGTCCAAGCCGACCCACGACAGCGCGAAGCCGTTGGTGCGATCGAACGCGCGCAGCTGGTTTTTGCCATCTTGTGGCTTCGGAAACTCGTAGTTCACCGCGGCGTAGGCGTCCGCGAACGCGCGCAGCTCGATCGCCTCGTACCAGGGCTCGACCTCGGGCGGCGGCTCCGGACCGATGTACTGGGCCCGAGCTGCCAGCGACAGCGTGAAGGCGGCGAGCGCGGCAGAGCAGGCGGCAGGGACCCGGTGGCGATCGAGCATGCCCGAGCTTTAGCCGAGAAAACGCGAGGACGGCAAGCGTCCTCGGGGGCCGCGGGCGGCCGGGCGGCGGACGGTCTGCCCCAAATCCAGGCGGCGCCGAGCTCAGCGTGCCGGCGCCGGGGCGACCGCGCGCCCCTCGATCATCCCCATCAGCTCCTCGGGCTCGCTCGAGCGGCCGACGGCTTCCTCGAGCGTGATCAAGCGGCGGGCGAACAGCGAATACAGCGACTGATTCAGCGTCTGCATGCCGTGCTTGGCCTGCCCCATCTGCATCTGCGAGTAGATCTGGTGGACCTTGTCCTCGCGGATGAGGTTCCGAATCGCCGGATTCGGGATCAAAACTTCCATCGCCAGAACGCGCCCAGGGGTGCCGGCTCGCGGGAGCAGCAGCTGACTGATCACCCCTTCGAGCACGAACGACAGCTGCGCCCGGATCTGCGGCTGCTGGTGGGGTGGGAACACATCGATGATGCGGTTGATGCTCTGCACCGCGGAGTTCGTGTGCAGGGTCGCGAACACCAAATGCCCCGTCTCCGCGATCGTCATCGCCGCCTCGATCGTCTCGAGGTCACGCATCTCGCCGACCAGCACCACGTCGGGATCCTGACGCAGGACGTACTTCAGCGCCTGGCGGAAGGTGCCGGTGTCGGTCCCGACCTCGCGCTGGTTGACGATCGAGCGCTTGTGCGGGTGCAGGTACTCGATCGGGTCCTCGACGGTCATGATGTGCTGGCGCGTCTCGCTGTTGATCCTGTCGATGATGGAGGCGAGCGTGGTGCTCTTGCCGGACCCGGTCGGTCCGGTGACGAGGATCAAGCCGCGAGGCTTGCTGGTCAGATCGGCGATCACCGGCGGGAGGCCGAGCTCTTCGAAGGACAGGATCTTGAAGGGAATGGCGCGGAACGCGCCGCTCACCGCCCCGCGCTGCAAGAAAATGTTGGCGCGAAACCGCGACAAATTCTTCACCCCGAACGAGAGGTCGAGCTCCTTGTTCTTTTCGAACTGGATCTTCTGTTCCTCGGTCAACACCGAATAGCAAAGCTGCTTGGTCTCGACCGGGGACAACGGCGGCAGCTTCAGTGGCACGATCGCGCCGTCGATCCGGAGCAGCGGCGGCGCGCCGGTCGTGATGTGCATGTCGCTGGCGCCCTTGTCGATCATGGCGCGCAACAGCTGGTGCAAGTTGACGCGCACCCCCTCCTGGCCAGGTTGACCGAAATCCGCCATCGCTCCTCCTCCGAACGGCGCCGCCTCAGTCCGCCATGGTGACGCGCAAGACCTCTTCGGGTGTGGTCACGCCTTCGATCACCTTCTTGATCCCGCTCGCGCGCAGCGTCGCCATGCCGCGCTTGATCGCCGCTGCCTTCAGCTCCGCCGTCGAGGCGCCCTGCAGCACCATCTCCTTCAAATCGTCGCTGAACCGCATCACCTCGTAGAGCGCCACGCGGCCCTTGTAGCCCGTGCCGTTGCAGGTCGCGCAGCCGGCGCCCCGCAGCACCTTCAGGCCTTCGAGCTGAGCTGCGCTGAACCCCATGTCGGCCAGGGCTTGCGGATCCAGCTCGCTCTCTTTCTTGCAGTCGGCGCAGACCCGCCGCGCCAGGCGTTGCGCCAAGACCAGGTTGACGCTGGCCGTGATCAAGAAGGGCTCCACGCCCATGTTGAGCAGCCGGGAGATGGTCGCTGGGGCATCGTTGGTGTGCAGCGTCGAGAGCACCAGGTGGCCGGTGAGCGCGGCCTTGACGGCGATCTCCGCGGTCTCGAAGTCACGGACCTCGCCCACCATGATGATGTCGGGGTCCTGGCGCAGGAACGAGCGCAGCGCCATGGCGAAGTTCAGGCCGATGTCGTCGTGCATCTGCACCTGATTGATCCCGTGCAGGTTGTACTCCACCGGATCCTCCGCCGTGCTGATGTTCACCCCCGGCCGGTTGAGATCGCTCAGCGCCGAATACAGCGTGGTGGTCTTGCCCGAGCCCGTCGGCCCCGTCACCAGCACCATGCCCCAGGGCTGTTCGATGGCCCACTTGAAGTCCTCCAGGGGCTTGGGGTCGAAGCCGAGCTTGGCCATGTCGAGCTGCAGGTTGCTCTTGTCGAGCAAGCGCAGCACCACCTTCTCGCCCCACATCGTTGGCAGGACCGAGACGCGGAAGTCCATCTCCCGCCCCTTGCCCAGCTTGAGCTTGATGCGTCCGTCTTGGGGCAGCCGCCGCTCGGCGATGTCGAGCTGGCTCATGATCTTCATGCGGCTGACGAGCGCGTTCTTCAGCTTCAGCGGCGGCGTCATCTCTTCGTGCAACACGCCGTCGATGCGGTAGCGGACGCGCAGCTTCTTTTCGTAGGGCTCGACGTGGATGTCGCTGGCGCCCTTGCGGATCGCGTTCAAAAGCAGCACGTTGACGAGCCGCACGACCGGAGCATCTTCGCTGGCGCGCTCGAGCTCGAGCGCGTTGAACTCCTCCTCGGTCGCCGTAAAATCGATGTCTTCGTCTTCGAGCTGGAACTCGGCCATCACCTCTTCGTAAGAAGGGCCGACGTTGTAGTAGCGCTCGATCGAGGCGAGGATGGCGGTCTCGCTGGCGACCACGGGTTCGACGTTGAACCCACTCAGAAACTTGATGTCGTCGATCGCGTGCAGGTTGGTGGGGTCGGCCATCGCCACGATGAGCGACGACCCCGAGCGCGAGACCGGGATGATCTTGTGCTTCTCGCAGACCTCCCGGTTGACGAGCTTCAGCACGTCGGCGTCGATCTCGTACTCGTCGAGGTTGATCGCGGGCAGGCGATACTGTGTGCTCAGAAAGCTCGTGATCTCCGTGTCGGAGATGTAGCCGAGCTTGGCCAGCGTGTACCCGAGGTTCTGGCCGGAGCGCTTCTGCTCGTCCTGGGCTTTCCTGAGCTGCTGAAGGCTGATCAACTTCTCGCGGACGAGGAGCTCACCGAGGCGACTGGAGCTTGCCATGAGGTATCGAATCGCAGAGTCTAAATCAGCGGGCACGATTCTGCTACGGCTCGTTCGGCCTGCTCTTCGGTGAAACCGCGAACGCCGCAGCGGGGAGGGATTTCATCCGCTCGATTCGTCACGCTCGCGCTCGAGCGGCGTTCGAGCCTCGGATCTCTCAGCGAGCGCGCCAGGAGGTAATGCCACGCGGCCGGTGCGCCACCCAGCGGCGCTTGCCCGCGCGGCGCTCGCCAGCGTGTCTCGTGCTCGCGCGCTTCGGAGCGTGTGGTCGCCACTCGGCGAGGCGCGGTCGTTGCCCCACACTCGACCGCCGCGCGGCAGGGGGCGTGCATGCTCCCGAGTTGATGAGCTCGCCCCAAGGCAGCCGGACCCGCGGTCCTCGGCCGAGCGCCGCGACGCCCGGCCGAGCGGGCCCGCGCGGACACCGCCTCGGCCAAATGGCCGGCGCACGGCAGGGACGATTTCGTGAATGGACGTCTGGTGCTCGGACGCAGCGGGTGGCAACAAGCCTTGACGCCCGCCGCGCTTGTTCAATACTTTAGCGAAGAGATTGTCACATCGGAAAATGTGACTTTGTGCCGGAGCCCCCAAGAAAATGGCCAAGACGTACGCTGATTTGTTCTCCGAGGTCCGCGGCGAGGTGCGCACCATCTCGCTCGAGGATCTCAAAGCACGCCTCGACGCGCGGAGCGAGCGCCCCTTTGCGCTCGTCGACGTCCGCGAAAAGGACGAATTCCGAGCCGGCTACATCCCGGGCGCCCTCCACATCCCGCGCGGGTTCTTGGAGATGCAGGCGGAGCAGAAGCTGCCGGACAAGTCGCAAGAGGTCATCGTCTACTGCGCGGGTGGAACGCGCAGCGCGTTCGCCGCAAAAACCCTGGCGGAGCTCGGCTATCAGAACGTGATCAGCGCCAACCCTGGCTTCGTGCGCTGGAAGGATCTGCGCTACCCGATCGAGGAGCCGCCGCAGCTCAGCGCAGCGCAGCTCGACCGCTATTCGCGCCACCTGCTTTTGCCGGAGGTCGGGGAGAAGGGACAGGCCAAGCTCCTTCAAAGCAAGGTCTTGTTGCTCGGCGCCGGTGGGCTCGGTGCCCCGTCGGGGCTTTACCTGGCGGCGGCGGGCGTCGGCACGATCGGGCTGGTCGACGCGGACGTCGTGGACACCTCCAACCTGCAGCGCCAGATCATCCACACGACCTCGCGCGTCGGAATGTCCAAGGTGGACAGCGCCGAGAAGGCGTTGACGGACGTGAACCCGGACGTTCGGGTGCTCAAGTATCAGGAGCGCCTCAACAGCAGCAACGTCGATCGCATCTTCGGCGAGAAGTGGGACGTGATCGTCGACGGCTGCGACAACTTCCCCACCCGCTATCTGGTCAACGACGCCTCGCTCTTCCACAAGATCCCGGTCGTGCACGGCTCGATTTTCCGCTTCGACGGGCAGGTCACCACCTTCGCGCCGTTCGAGCCCTACAACGGCCCCTGCTACCGCTGCCTGTATCCGGAGCCGCCGCCGCCGCACCTGGCGCCATCCTGCGCCGAAGCCGGCGTGCTCGGCATCCTGCCCGGCGCGGTGGGCATCCTCCAGGCCACCGAGGCCATCAAGATCATCCTCGGCCTGGGTGAGCCGCTGGTGGGACGCCTGCTGTCCTACGACTCCCTGAAGATGGCCTTCAGGACGTTGAAGCTCCGGCGCGACAAGAACTGCCCCGCCTGCGGTGAGAACCCGACCATCAAGGAGTACATCGACTACGAAGGCTTCTGCGCGGCCCCGGGCCATTGAGGCCGGCGGCTCGTTTCGAGAGCCACGCTCGAGCGTAAGGCCGGCGCGCCGAGCTCCGTTTTCGTCTCCGTGGGGCTCGTCACCAGACCACGGAGGCCAACGATGGTGAATCGACCGCTTGTCACGGGCGCTTGGTTGGGACTGCACCTGGTTGCCTGCGGGGGCGCCGGCGGCACGGCGCGGGTCGCGCCGCCGGACCCCTGTGACGCGCACCAGGACGCGCGCACCGGCTGCGCCGGCGCGGTCCCGCCGGGCGCGAAGCCTTCCACACCCGAGACCGCGGCGGCGCCCGCCAAGACCGAGCCGCAGATCATCGCGACGACCATCCCCGGCCCCGCAGCGCAGCCCCTGGATGCGCTGCAGGCCGCGGCCGCCGCCCAGGTGCTGGAGCCGCTGAGCCAGCCGGTGCTCCCGCCGAAGGCACGCCCCGTCGGGCCGGTGTTGGGGGGCCACTTCTTGCCGGGGCAATCGCTCGCCAGAACCGTCGAGCTGGCGCCGGGCAAGTGCTACACGGTGGTCGCCGCGGCGCTGCCGCCCGCCGCGGCCCCTCGCGTCTCGCTGCTGGTCGCGCCCGCGGCCGCCGGCGTTCCAGCGCCGGTGATCGCGGTCAGCGCCGAGCACGGCGAAGCTTCGGTGCTCGGCCGAGCGCCCGCCTGCTTCCGAGCAGCGGCGCCCCTGCCCCTCACCGTGAATGTCTTGTTGGAAGTCCCGGACAGCGAGGGCGTCGCGGTCGCAAGGATCTACGAGTCCGATCCCTGACGCGTTCGTTCACAGGGGCCATCAGAGCCACCGGGCCGCCGCGAGGCGGCGTGCGGCGGCGCCGATCAGGAATCGCTCACAGGAAAGACCATCAGGGCCCTCGGCCCACCTCGAGTCAATGAAAACGGATTTCACGACCGAGACAGCGAGCTGCGTCGACGAGTCTGGCTCGGAGATGGGTCACAAGAAGAGCGGAAGGGGGAACGACGTCGTCGGTCCCTCCCGGGCTTTGATCGACCCGACGCGAGGATCGCGCCGAGCTCGTCAGTCGCACTCCCGAAAATCTTCCATCCGTCCGCGCCTTCCTGTGAACAAAAACAGCGGAGCCCATCGCCGTGGATTCCGTGAACAAGGTCGAGCGGGATCGGCGGGGCGTGATCAGGCGGCGTGCCGAGACGATGAGGCGACGTCGTCCGCGTGGGGACGCCAGGAGCGGCTTGGCGCCAGACGGGCGGCCTTGCGGAAGAACATCGGCCAGCTCTCCGTCAGCAGGGCGCCGCGTCGCGCCGCTTCTCGGCGCGTGGCGTAGCTGGCGACCACGACCGCGGCCGACGCCAGCGCGACGCCCGCGACCACATCGATGACGTAGTGCCAGCGCAGGAACATGGTCGCCACCATGATGTTGACGGAGCAGAACGCCACCACGGGCCAGGTGAGCTGAAACGGCGCCTTGTCGCGGTGGCGGAACGAATACAGCGCGATGAACGCCGGCGCCGCGGTGTGCAGCGACGGGAAGATGTCCATTTGGGCGCCGCCGGAGGCCACCGTCAGCATCACCATGTCGAGCCAGGCGCCGCTCGGGAACGCATGCTCGAAGTGGGAGGCCATCGCCTTGTACGGCCCGAAACCGGGGACGAGCATGTAGAGGATGTGGCCCACGCAGAACACGAACAGCATGCCCGCGGCGAACTCACCGAGCACGCGCGTGCGTGAAGAGAAGAACAGGATCGAGATGACGTGCAGCGCGAGCAGGATGAAGTAGCCGAAGTAGAAGAACGCGAACCACTCGGTCGAGATGGGATTGACGAAGGCGTCCAGGGCGATCGCGGGCTCGAAGCCGAACAGCGCCACATCGAGGCGGTAAAGTTCCAGGTCGACGGTCGTCGTGTTCACGACCGGCAAGAGGCCCGCCAGCATGAAGTAGCTGATCTGGACGCTGCCGTAGATGCCGAGACGATACAGGAGGGGCGCCCAGAATTTGTCGCGGATGACGGCGCCTCGAACCAAAACGAGGGTGACGACCAGCGCCGCCAGCAACCCGAACACGTTCAGCAGCGCCGCCGTCCGCGCGGCGCTCGGCGGCGCGCTGAGCGCCGCGACGTTCAGCAGGATCAGGTAGGTGAGCACGAACCAGTCGTGCAGCGCACACTCCCGCCGGATGCGTGACAGCAGGTGAGCGGGCGCGCGCAGCGCGCTGGGGGCCGACCCGTAGAACTCGTGCTGAACTGTCATTGGTCGTAAACCGACGATGCCCCGGCAGCTTCCGCCCAATCATAGCTCCGGTTGTGCGAGGGGCATGCCAATTCGAGGTGCTGGCTCGCGATACGAATCACGAGCTCCTTTCAGCCGGAGGCCACCCGCGCGCGGCCCGCTCGAGCACGGATTTTCTCAGGCATTTCGCCCAGGATGCGAAAACAAATACGCACTGTGCGCGTTCGTTCGCGGCTCGTGATCCATGGGTCCCGAGGCCCAGATCTTCAATGTAACCCTCGTTTGATGCCCTGCTCGGTTTCATCCGCCCCGAGCTCCTCCAGCTCCGCGGCGGCGCCCGCGTCTTCCGCGCGCACCGTCGACGGCGGCTCCTCCGGCACTCGCAGCGCGAGCGTGGAGCCGCGCTGTGAGTAGACCAGCTCACCGTCGTCGGTGACGCGCCGCTGCACATCGTGTTCGAGCGCCAAGCGAGCGAGCAGCAGCTCTGCCTCGTGCTCGGAGAGGGCCATCGTCGCCCCCAGCTCGGCCGCGGAGACCTCCTGCGCCGACGTCTTCAAGATCGCAGCGGCTGCCTGCTGCCAGGCCGCGTCCAACGCTGCTTCCCTGGCGCTCCCCGCCTGCTTCGCGCGCCGGCGCGCCCACACACCCGCGGCGAGCAAGGGCAGCGCCGAGACCAGCCCGAAGATCCACCAGAGCAAGGCCGGCTGCACGATGAGCAGCACCCCGAGCAGCACGCTCAGCCACGCCACCCCAGCCGCGAGCGTTGCCACGCTGCCGATGGTCCACGCGAACGCGCGACGAGCCGCCACCCGCGCACGCAGCAGCGCCTCGACGCCGGAGCTCGGGAGCGGCGCGGACCGGTCACCGACGGGCACTCTCGGACCGCCGCACACGCGGCAGCGAAAGCGCAGCGTCCGCGCGCGCTCCACCCCGGCGATGCTGCCGCAGTGCGGGCAGCGGTGCTGCTCGCCGTGGACGGCGCCGCAGCGAGGACAGCGGCCGTTCGGCGAGAGCGGCGTGTCACAAACCGAGCAACTGGACGGCGACGTTGGGTCCGGCATGGTAGACGACGGCAACTTACAACCATTCTGGCGCGCCTCAATCGCCGGGGAGCGGTCGAGCGAAGCCGCCGCCCCCTCAGCCGTCCAGAGGGGCCCCCGGGCCGCGCAAGATCTCGAGCAAGCCCGATAGCATCTGGTGGGTGAGGCCCCAGACGACGCGGCCGTCGATGTCCCACGCCGGCAGGGGGTAGACGCGATCGGCGATGGAGTAGCGGATCGTCGTGGCGCGCTCGCCCCGGAGCAGCGGCGCGAGCTCGACCCAGACCGATTCTTCGACCTCGGCGTTGTGGCGAAGCGGCGACGGGCGCAAGAGCTCGAACACGAAGGGCGAGATGGTGAGGCCGACAGGCCGCCCCCGCGCCACGGCCTGCAAATCGTCCAGGCGACCCAGCAACGACGCCTCCCCGCGCAAGTCGAGGCCGAGCTCCTCGTGGGTCTCGCGAATCGCGGTCGCGAGCTCATCGGGGTCGCTCGGCTCTTGTCGCCCGCCCGGAAATGCCATGTGACCAGACCACGGATCTCGCGGGTGGGTTGCGCGACGGATGAGCAGCGCCTCCATCCCCACGACGGGCCGCTCCCGCACCACGATCGCGACCGCAGCTCGACGTTCGGCGTGGGTCAGCGGCAATCGCCGCGGCGACCGTCCGTCGATGCGTCGGCGAAGGTCGAGGATGCTCGGGCGCTCGGACACGGGTGGCTCCAAGCGTACCGCGCCGACCGCAATGTTGCAGCTTGGCCGCTCTTCGCCGGCTCGGAAGCAGCGTCGTGCGCGGCGCGGCGCACCGCTCCGCTCATCCACGTACCTCGTAGACTCGGAAACAGGTTCTGGTAGGGTTGCCGCGATGATTTCGTCTCGACATGCCCACGCGGGCGTCGCCGCAGCCGCCCTCGCCGTGGCCGCCGCGAGTCCGGCCGCAGCTTTTCCTGGATTTTTCATCGGCAAAAAACCGGCGGATCGACGCGCCCACTCGAGCCAAGTGGTGGTCATGCGCAAGGGCGACGCCAGCGTGGTCACGGTGGCGCCGGACTACGAAGGGCCGCTCGATGCCTTCGCCGTGGTGCTCCCCGTCCCGGCCGATGTGACCGTCGAGAACGTGGCCACGCTCAAGGGCGAGGCCATCCGACGGGTCGAGCAAATCAGCGCGCCGCGCTTCCACGAATTTTGGGAACAGGATCCGTGCGATCCCGCCCCCCCCGAGCAGATCTGGGAGCGCTCGAAAATGGCCGTGTCCGGCACCGACTTCCTCGGCGGCGGCATGCCGCAGGTCGGCACCGAGAAGGTGGCCAAGGAGCTGCTCATGCGGGTCGAGACCGACTTCAAGGATGCGGGTGAGTACAAGTTCACCGTGCTCGACGAAGCGCAGTCGAAGGCCCCCGGCGACTGGCTGAAGCAGCAAGGCTATGCCGTCACCGACGCCGCGACGCAGGCCATCCGCCCCTACGCCGACGCGGGGATGAAGTTTCTGGTGGCGGAGGTCGACAGCAAGAAGATCGAGCTGCTCGGAGACGGCCGGGCTCAGCTGTCCCCCATCCGCTACGCCTCGCAGACCCCGATCGACACCTTGCCGACCAAGCTCGGTCTGTTGAACTCGCCGGGCGACCAGGAGCTCTTGGTCTACGTCCTGCATCCGGACCAGCAGTTCGAGGTCAAAAATTACGAGAACGTCTTCCCGCCCACGAACATCGAGGTGGACTTCGTCGTCAAGGAGCGCATGGGGGAGTTCTATGCGGGCCTGCACGACCTGATGCTGAAGAAGAACCCGAAGGCGTTCCTCGTCGAGTATGCCTGGCCGACCAAAGGCTGCGGGCAGCCCTGCGCGACCGAGCCGCTGATGATCCACGAGATCCTCAGCCTCGGCGGCGACGTGTTCGAACAGAACGTGCCCGAGGAAGAGAAGAACCCAGAGCCGCCGGAGCTCACCGCGGAAGAAGAAGAAAAGCAGAAGGCGAAGCTCGAGGCTCTGGAGCCCAAAGAGCGCGCCAAGACGAAGAAGCAGATGGAAGAGGATCGGCAGGAGCTCGCTCGCCGCAAGGCGCTGCTCGATCGCCAGGCCTACCTGATGACGCGCCTGCACTATCGTTATGGCAAGGACACCATGCCCGAGGACGTGAAGCTCACGGCGGGGTCCAAGCAGGTCGCCGGCGGCACCGGTGTTCCCAAGGGGCAAGACACCGAGATCTCGACCAGCGTCGAGCCGGCCAAGACGAGCGAGCTTCAGACCCGCTACAACTTCTTTCACCCCTGGAAAGCGGTGATCAAGTGCGAGAACCCGCAGCGCGGCAAGTGGGGCAAGCCGCCGCGTACCTATCGCGGCCTGAACAAGATCTGGGTGGCCGAGGACATCGCCCGCAAGAACCGCAAGCAGATCAAGCCTGCCTCCGTGGTGCGCGACGCCATCCCGGCGCTCGATCTCGCGCCGGCGCCGGCGCTCGATGCCGGCGTGGACGGGGGCGCGGATGCTGGCACGGGTGACGCAGAGAAGTCGGAGAACTGCGGCTGCCGCGCGCCGGGCAGCGCCCCGGGTGGCGCGCTCGGTGCGTCGTTCGGCCTGCTGCTCGCTGGCGCGTGGGTGCGCCGCCGCATCAATCGTCGGCCGGGTCGCTGATGGCGGTCTCGCCGCGTGAACGGAAATAGATGCGCAAGAGGTCGCGGGCCACTTCGTTGGCCTTGCGCCGCCACACCTCGCCGTTCAAGAGCAGCACGCTGACCGCGATCGCCGGCCGCCGGCTGGGTGCAAATCCGATGAACCAGCTGGTGGTCGGCGCGTCGGCCGTCGGTTTCAAGGTGCCGGTCTTGCCAGCGACGCGAATGCCCCGCAGGTAGCTCATCCCGCTCGGATCGCTGAAGGCCTTGAGCGCGGTGCCGCTGTGCACCGTCACCTCCATCATGCGCGCCAGCCTGTGGGCGGTGCGGGCGGAGAGCACGCGCGTCGAGGGCGGGGCTTCGGCGTCGTGTGGCGCCTGCACGATGTGCAGCGGCACCGACCGCCCCCCCTTCGCGACGACGCTCGCGAGGTAGGCACCGCCGAGCGGCGTGAGCGTGCTGTCGCGAAACCCGGTGGCGGCGCGCGCGAAATCCAGGTCGTCGTGAGGCAAGCTCAGCGTCCCGGTCGTCACCGGCACGTCGAAGGGCAGGCGCTGGTTGAAGCCGAGCGCCTCCGCCGTCTCCAAGAGCTCCTCGCGATCCAGGTGCGCCGCCACCAGCTGCGCGAACGCCGCGTTTCGGCTGTGCCCGAGCGCCTGCGAAAATGGAGCGCAGAGGGCCGCGCCCGTGCGGGGCGGACGCAGGTGCTCCCGGTCGACGCGGCGCAAACCGCCGATGGTACAGACCCGCTTCGCCGGACTCACCGAGGTGTGTTCGAACAGCGCCGCGGCGGTCACCACCTTCATGACGCTGGCCGCCGGCGCGCGCGCCTCGAGCAGCACCGAACCACGCGCCTGCCCCGGCGCGGTCCGCTCCGCCCAAACCAGGACACCACCCGTCGCGAGATCGACGGCCACGATCGCTCCGGCGACCGGGGCCGCGCCCGCCAACAGCCGGTCGGCGCGGCGCTGCAGCTCCGGCTCCAGCGTGAGCTCCGTCCGCCCACCGCCGACGGTCGGCGCGCTCGCTCCCTCGGCGGTGACGCGCAAGGCGCGGAGGTTCAGGCGCTGGGCGCCATCCGCCGCGCGAGCGTCGCCCGCGATGCCACCGAGCAGCAGCGCGATCCCGAGCAGAGCTCCGACCGATGACCTCGAAAGCGACACGGTCCCTGGTTAGCGAGCTGGGCGGCGCTGGCCAATATTTTGAAGCTTCTCGAAGCGGATACCGAAGTGGCAGTTTCGGAGCCAAAAAGCGAGATCCGCCGCGGCCAAAGTCCCAAACGTTGCCTGCTCGCGATCGGCCCCCGTACGATCCCTCTCGACGACGGGAGCAACGCCATGATCGGACGCATCGGCTTGAGGGGACGGACGGACTTCGAGGTGGTGGCGCGCGAGGGGTCCTTGGCGGCGCGCTGTCGGGGCGTCGAGGTGTCGTCGAGCGGCATCGTGGTCGACCGCGGACGCGAGCTCTACGACCGTGATCAGCGGCTGGTCATGGAGCTCGAGCTGCGCCTGCCCGAGCAGCGTGAGCCCGTGCGCGCGCTCGCTCGACCCGTTTGGTACTACGGCACGCACCAGGCGCTCAAATTCGTCGCGATGACCGACGCCGATCGCCTGTGCCTGGCCGAGCACCTCGATCGCCTGCGCGAGCGCGGCGTGCGCCTGAACTGAGCGCACATCGACGCCAACCCTACCCCGCGCGAGCAAAGCGAGCGCACCCCTTCCCCGCGCGAGCGATAGCGAGCGCACCCCTTCCCCGCTCCCGGCGTCCCGAGCACGCTCGAAGCCCAGCGCGACAAACGGTTTGCGGAGCAAGCCGTTCCCGGATGGGGGCCCCGATTCTTCGGGATCTCCCCTCTGGCAAACGGATCGGTGCTCCAGTTCTAGTGCCTGACGTCTTCCGCCGCCCGCAGCACGTCCGGGTGCTTGCGTTGCTGCCGATGCAACGCGATGACCGCCGCACGCGCGCGCTTGTCCTTCGCGAGCGCGAGGGTCCGAACCGCCAGCACCCGCAGCGCCAGCGGCGCGGACGCCCCCGGCAGCTCCAGCTTCGCCAGCCGCTCCTCCGCCCCCTTCTTGTCCCCTCCCGCCGCTTCCACCAGCGCCCGCATCCAGTCACCGAGCGCACCGGCGGTGCTCGACGCCTTGTCGACCAGCTGCTTCGCCGCCTCGTGATCCTCTTTGGCGAGCAGCTCGTACAGCCGCTCCACGAGCGCGCGTGGCGTGAGCGTGCCCTGGTCGATGGCCACGGAGGACGCTTGCAGCGCGTCGTCCAGCCGCCCCTGATAGCGCCGCAATCGGGCCAGGCGCAGCGCATACGCCGGGCTCTCCGCGTCCGCCCAGCTCGCCGTCAGCTTGTCCGCCAGCTCCACCTGCCCCTCGTTCAACGCAGCGTCGATGGCGATCAGCTCACCCCACACGACCGCAGGCGTCGATAGCCGCTCGAGCTCCTCCGGCTCGAGCGCGCTCTGCCCCCCGAGCACCGCGCCGGCGGCCGCGAGCGCCGCCAGATCATGGCGGCTGTCATCCGGCGTCCCCAAGTCCCCCAGCGCGCCGGCGAGCGCCGCGCCGTCCAGCAGCTCGTAGGCCACCGCCGCCCGCACCAGCGCCAGCTCGTGCGCGTCGGCCTGCAGGGAATCGATCGCCTTGTTCGCTTCCTCGAGGCGACCGCCGACCAGCGCGACGCGCGCGGCCAGGAGC
>JAEZYZ010000211.1 GCA_023418705.1 Pseudomonadota bacterium
CACCCCCACCCGCGCGAGCGACAGCGAGCGCACCCCCACCCGCGCGAGATGTGCTGAAGAGAGACCGGCGCCCTCACCCCGAATCGTCGATCGAAACCGCATCCGGAGCGTGCCCGAGGCTCGCGAACAGGTCACCCGTGGTCGCCGATCCCGCTTCGAGCGCCAACTTGACCGGCCCGAACGAGCGCCGATGGACAGCACAGGCACCCAGCCGTTCGAGCGCCGCCAGGTGCTCCCGCACCGGGTACCCTTTGTGGCGCGCGAAGCCGTAGCCCGGGTACTCGGCGTCGAGCCTTACCATGCGCTCGTCCCGCGCCGTCTTGGCGAGGATGGAAGCCGCGGCGATGGCCAGCGACTGCTCGTCGCCGTGCACGATCCTCTCCTGCGGCAGATCGATCTCCTTGATGCGGCGAGCGTCGATGAGCAGGTGCTCGGGGCGGGTCGCGAGCCCTTCGACGGCGCGCCGCATCGCCAAGAGCCCCGCCCAATAGATGTTCAGCCGATCGATCTCGTCCGGCTCCACGAACGCGACCGACCAGGACACGCAACGGCGCTTGATCTCGGGGGCGAGTCGCTCCCGCGTGGCCGGGTCCACCTTCTTCGAGTCGTCGAGGTGGGGCAGACGAAAGCCCACCGGCACGATCACCGCCGCCGCGGCGACCGGTCCAGCCAGCGGACTCATCCCCGCTTCGTCCACCCCCGCGACCCGCTCGATCCCCGCCTGCCACAGCGCCTGCTCGAAGCGCAGCATGTGGCGCAGCCGCTGCCCCTCGGCGCGGTTGGCTCGGCGTCGGCGCTCCACCGCTGCCAAGATCGCCTTCGCCCCCGCGCGCGGATCTTCTTTCAACGCGCGTTCGACCGCAGCGGGCAAAGGTCGCGCCCCGTCGACGTAGCGGCGGCGCAATTCTGCCAACTTGAGCGGCTTCGAGTCAGCCATCGAGCCCGGCGCGCAGCTCCGACACCAACGCTCGGACGGCCGCGACGCGGGCGGCGCTGTTCGGCGCGCCAGAGATGGCCTTGACGATGGCCGTGCCGACGACGACCCCGTCGACGCCCTGCCCGGCAACCGCGCGCGCCTTGGCGGCCGAGTCGATCCCGAAGCCCACCACGACCGGCAAGCCTGCCCGCTCGCGCAGCCGCGCGGCGGCCGCGCCGGCTTCTTCGAGCGGCGCGGCGGCGGCGCCGGTCACCCCGGTCAGCGAGACGTAGTAGACGAACCCTTTGGCCCCTTCGAGCGCTCGGGCGACGCGATCGGGACCGGACGTCGGCGCCAGCAACGGGATGATCGCCAGGTGCTGCGCGTCGGCCGCCGCGCGCAGGCTCGCGCCCTCCTCGGGCGGCAGATCGACCAGCAGCAAGCCATCGACGCCGCTCTGCGCCGCGGCCTCGGCCAAGGCCACCTCCCCGTAGAACAGCACCGGATTGTAGTAGCTGAACAGGACCAGGGGCGCCTGCGACCGGGCCCGCACCGCCTCGGCCACGCGCAGCGCCGCGCGCAGGGAGCCGCCGCTCTGGATGGCGCGGTAGCTGGCCTGGGCGATGACGGGGCCGTCGGCGGTCGGGTCGCTGAACGGGACGCCCAGCTCGAGCACGTCCGCGCCCGCCTCGAGCGCCGCGAGCGCGCAGGCGATCGAGTCCTCGACGGAGGGATCGCCGATGGTGAGGTAGACCACGAGCGCGGTTCGCCCGCGCTGCTTGGCCTCGGCGAAGGTTTGGCGGATGCGCTCGGCGGTCATCGCGCTTGCGCCTCCAGAAACCGCTGCACGCTGGCCAGATCCTTGTCTCCTCTGCCCGACAGGCACAGCGCGAGGCGCGCGGGGCGGCCGAGGCGGTCGCGCTCGCGGCCTGCGATGTCCGCCAGGCGCGCGAAGGCGTGCGCGGTCTCGAGGGCGATCAAGATGCCCTCGGTCCGCGCTACCCGCTCGGTCATCGCCACCGCCTCGGCGTCGATGGCCGACAGGTACGTCACCCGCCCCGAGCTCATCAGCGCGGCGTGCTCGGGACCCACCCCCGGATAATCGAGCCCGGCGCTGACCGAGTGGGCCTCGAGGATCTGTCCGTCGTCGTCCGCCAGGACCATCGTGCGCGATCCATGCAGCACCCCGATCCTGCCCGCCGTCAGCGTGGCGGCGTGTTTGCCGGTCCCGATCCCCTCGCCCGCCGCCTCCACACCGTACAAGCCGACCGGGTCGCCGATGAACGCCCGGAACATGCCGATGGCGTTGGAGCCGCCGCCGACGCACGCCACCACCGCGTCCGGCAGGCCTCCGGTCGCTGCCGTCCACTGCGCCCGCGCCTCGTCGCCGATCACCCGCTGCAGCTCGGCCACCAGCATCGGGTACGGGTGCGGGCCAGCGGCGGAGCCGACGCAATAGTGCGTCGTACGCACGTTGGTGACCCAGTCGCGCAGCGCCTCGTTCATCGCATCTTTGAGCGTGCGGGAGCCGGACGTCACCGCGATCACGCGGGCCCCGAGCATCGCCATCCGGGCGACGTTGGGCGCTTGGCGCTCCACGTCGACCGCGCCCATGTACACCTCGCAGGGCAGCCCGAGCTTCGCGGCCGCGGTGGCCGTCGCCACGCCGTGCTGGCCCGCCCCGGTCTCGGCGATGATGCGCGTCTTGCCGAGGCGGGCGGCGAGCAGCACCTGCCCGAGGGCGTTGTTGATCTTGTGCGCGCCGGTGTGACAGAGGTCCTCGCGCTTGAGCCACAGCTCCCCGATGAGCTCCCCGCCGGGGTCGATCGCCCGCTCGAGCCGCCGGGCGCGGTAGAGGGGCGTCGGCCGCCCGACGTAGTGGTCGAGCAGGTCACGCCACTCGGCCTGGAAGCTCGGGCTCAGCACGTGCTCGTGGTAGGCCTGCTCGAGCTCCGACAGGGCGGGGACCAGCGTCTCCGCCACGAAACGTCCGCCGAACTCGTCGTAGTAGCCGGGACGCGGCGCCTTTTCGGTTGCCGTGGACATCAGGGCCCCGAGTCTTGCCCGAAGCCGCGCCGATGTCGACGACGGACGCAGCGGGGGCGAGCGGCGGCGGCGCGACCCGGCTGAATTCAGCTGGCGCCGCGCGCCATCGCCACGAACCGCTCGAGCGCGGCCGGATCCTTGCGCCGCCGATCGGCGGGGCGCTCCACGCCGCTGGCGACGTCCACGCCCCACGGCGCGACCTCGCGCACCGCGGCCGCCACGTTGTCGGGCGTCAGGCCGCCGGCGAGGATCACCGGGCGGGTTTGGACCAGGTCCCCGACGAGGCGCCAGTCGAAGCGGTGCCCGGTCCCTCCGAGCTGCCCGTCCACCTTTGCGTCCACCAGCAGCCGCTCGCCGCCGTAGCGCGACGCCGCCGCCACGTCCCGCGCGTCGCGGATCCGTACGGCCTTGTAAGCGCCCGGCAGCAAGCCGGCCAGATCGTCTGGCGTTTCGTCACCGTGGAGCTGCAACCAGCCGGCGCCCGTCCGCCGCCGCAGCTCGCGGAGCTCCACGGCGGGCGCGCCGGCGACCACGGCCACCACCTCGACCTGTTCACCGACGGCGTCGGCGATCCGGCGGGCCGCCTCCGGATCGATGTGCCGCGGTGAGCCCTGGACGAAATTCAGCCCGATGGCGTCGACGCCCAGCTCGACGGCGACCCGGGCGTCTTCCACGCAGGTGATACCGCACACCTTGATCCAAACGGCCACCCCGCAGAGCTTGGCACGCGCGGGGGGCGCGCGGAAGCTTCAATCGATCCGGAGCAGCTCCTTGACGGTCGCGATCACCTGCGGCGCCTGAATCGGCTTGGTGATGTACGCATTGGCCCCGAGCTGCAGCGCCCGCTGGCGATCTTCCTGCGACCCCTCCGTGGTGATGATGACGATCGGGGTGTCCTTGTGTACCGGATCGCTCCGCACCCGCTTGACCAGCTTCAACCCATCCATGATGGGCATGTTGATGTCGGTGACGATGATGTCGTAGCGAGCCGACGCCAGCTTGCGCAAACCGTCGACCCCATCATCCGCCTCGGTGACACGCAGGTTTTTGACGCGCGCCAGCGCGAACACCAAAAGCTGGCGCATCATCGGAGAGTCTTCGACAATCAAACAGGAGTATTCAGCCATGAGATCCGTTCACACGCTGAGATCAAGGAAAGCTTCCAGACCCGGGAGCTCTTGTCCCGCTCGGGCGAACAAGCTCGCGCTGACCAGGGCCGGCGCCGCCTGCTGGGCGATCAGCCTGAACAGCTCGAAGTCCACCGCCTCGAAGGTAGTCTTCTGAGGCAAGGTCGTGAAGACCGCAACGGCTCCCACCGTGCGATCCTCGATCTGCAGCGGGAAAACCGCGGCGGGGCGCTCGATGCTGCCCTCGCTCGGGGGCGTGGACTCCTCGATCCGCTCGTCCGAACGGCGAAACACCTCACCGATCGGGGTTCCCTCGACCCGCACGTTGGACAGCTCGTCACCGGAGACCCCTTCGGACGCGATGGGCACCAGCTCGGTCTGGTCGCGGTTCGCGAGGTAGATGCAATAGCGTTCCGCCCCCACCAACTGAGCGAGCACCTCCTTGATACGCTGCATGACCCCCCGCGGCGACAAGCTCGAGTGTAGCTGACTGCTGGCGACGAAGAGGTTCGCGAGGTTGGCGAACTCCGACTCCACCTGCTTGAAGCGCTGGATGAACTCCGAGGAGACGGCTTCGGCTTGGTGGAAGCGCGACGTCAGTTCTCGCTTCTCGCTCTCGAGCGCGCGGATCTTCTCGAGCAGCTCTCGCACCGCAGCGCTCGTCTCGACCTTCGTCCTGAGCTCGGCATTTTCCTCTTCCAGCTCGCGCAGCCGGTGACGCAGCCGCTCGTACTCCTGGACGAAGTCTTCCGTCAGGCGCGCGCCCTTGGCGAAGTTCTGCAGAAACTCGTCGCGCTGGCGTTTGAGGTCCGGAGCCGGGGGGCCGCTGCCGCGGGGGGATCGGGGAGCGTCGTCTGACATCCTTCGAAGCGGTCTGCCAATTGGCAGCCTGCAAGCCCGAACGCTACCACGACGGCCGCAGCTTGTCGTAGAGGTCGCGAGCGGCCGGGGCGTTTTGTGGAGGTTCTGCCCGCCCCGCGTCACCCATGTGGGATAGTCGCCCGCGGACATGTGGGA
>JAEZYZ010000213.1 GCA_023418705.1 Pseudomonadota bacterium
CTGCTAGGGGGAGGGCGTGAGCCTGCGTTCGGTCCTTGAGGCGGGGCTGATGAGCCTGCGAGAGCAGGGGTTGTTGCGGGAGCCTGACGCGGGTGCTTTGAGGAGCTCGGAGGGGTCCGGAGGCGAGCCGTCGGAATCGGCCGGGGAGGAGCTGGGAGGGGCGGAGGGGCAGGCGTGGCCGGAGTCGTGGAGATTGGACGCCCGCACGAACCACTACCAGGGGCTCGGTGGGGCGGCTGTTTCACGTGAAACGCTGGCGACCCTCTCGCACTCCGGAGCCGGGGCGGGAGCCTCGCGCCTGATCTACGGCACCAAGCCCGAGCATCTCCGGGCCGAGCACGCCCTGAGCACCTGGCTGCAAACGGAGGCGAGCCTGCTGTTCTCGAGCGGCTACGCCGCGAACGTGGGCACGCTGCAAGCGCTCGCTGGACCCGACGACCTCATCGTCTCCGACGCGCTGAACCACGCCTCGATCATCGACGGCTGCCGCCTGAGCCGCGCCACCGTTCGCGTCGTGCCCCACCTGGATCTCGCGGCCGCCGAACGCGCGCTGTCGGCCGGCGCCCACCGCCAGCGCTTCCTCGTGACCGAGAGCTACTTCAGCATGGACGGCGACAGCCCGGATCTGGGCGCCCTGCGCCGGATCTGCGACCGCAATGATGCCGCGCTGATCGTGGACGAGGCCCATGCGCTCGGGGTCTTCGGCCCGGCTGGCCGGGGTCTGTGCGCGGCGGCCAACGTCGTCCCCGATGTGCTGGTCGGGACCCTGGGCAAAGCCCTTGGCCTCCACGGGGCGTTCGTGGCGGGATCGGCCCTGCTCCGCACCTGGCTCTGGAATCGCGCTCGCAGCTTCGTCTTCTCCACGGCCCCCTCCCCTTTGCTGGTCGCCCTCGTCCCAGAGCGCGTCGGCACCGCCGCGGCCGCCGATGCACCTCGGCAACGATTGGCCGCTCACGCCCAGCAGCTCCGCGACCGTCTGCGGTCGGCCGGGCTGAACGTGCCGGAGCATTCCCACGGACCCATCGTCCCGGTCCTGGTCGGCGATCCCGCTCGAGCGCTCGCCGCTAGGGATGCTTTGGCGCAGCGGGGTGTCCGAGCCCAGGCCATTCGGCCTCCCACCGTTCCTCCGGGCACCGCTCGGCTCCGGCTCACCGTGCGCGCCGACCTCGCCGCCGCAGATCTCGGTTTCCTCGCCGACGCGACCATCGCCGCCCTGGCGACATAATGCAGCGCGTCATCGAGACGCCCCTGCGCGTCGTGATCTCGGCTGTGGGCTCAAACTCGCACCATCGCCCGAATCAGAAGAATCTTCCGCTCTCCTTACCAAAACGAAGGTTCGAATTAGGCACCACGAGCTCTCTTTAATTTTTCACAGGAAGGCGCGGAAGAGCGGAAGATTTTGGGATTGGGGATGGGTCCGAAGCGGGGGTTGGTGGGTGGGTCGTCACAGCGGTTCACGTCGCGCCGGTCGAGATCGACTCCGAGCGGGGACCGACGACGTCGGTCCCCCTTCCGCCCTTCCGCTCCTTCCTGTGACCGATCTCCGGTTGAGACGCGTCGACGTACGCTAGCTCGGTGGCGAGCTGCGTTTTCACTGGCTCGAGGTGGGCCGAAGGCTCTGCTGGTCTTCCTGCGCCCAAAAACCAGCGGGCTGCAACCCCGACCTCCCCGCGCGCGCCCGCCCATTGATACACTAGTGTATCAATGCTCGCCGTACCCCGACGTCCCGGCACCTACGATCGTCGCTTGAGCGGCGCTGAGCGACAGGCGCGCGCGCGTGAGCGCCTGCTCGCCGCTGCCGCCAGCTGCATCGTGGAGCGGGGGCCGCGGGCGCTGACCGCGAACGCCGTCATCGAGCGAGCGGGTGCCGGTAGGAATAGCTTCTACGCCCAGTTCGTCGACGCGGACGCCGTCGCGCGCGCGGTGCTCGCTCGCGCCCACGGCGTGCTCCTCGCGGCGCTCGCCGAGCGCCTCGCCGAACCCCACACCCCGATCGAGCGGCTGCGCGCGCTGGTGAGAGGTTGCCTCGAGGCGGCCTCAGGGGACCCGCCCTACGTGCGAGCCGCGCTCCTGCTCGAACGGACACAGCCGCCGGGAGACAGCGGGACGCTGCAGCGGCGACTCCGCCGCGAGCTGAACGAAGCGCTCGACCACCTGCGCACACTGAGCGTCGGCGGCGCGTCGGATCGCGAGCTCAGTGTGGCCGCCGCGACCGCGGTGCTCGAACAGGCGTTGCTCGCGATCGATCCGGGCGCGATCGATCGAGCGCGGCAGCTCGCGGCCGCCATCCTGGCGGTGTTGCGGTAGGCCCGGGTCCTGAAAGCGAGAGCCGGACCCGGTCGGCGCACAGCGACGATCCACCCTGGTTCGAGCCGGTGCCATGTAGACCCCAACGGTCCGCCAAACAACGGCGGCGCGCCTGTCAAGCGCTCGCCGACCCCATGGCGCTCGCACGGGAGGGACGCCGGCGTCAAGAGCCGCCGAGCGCACGGTCGCCGGTTCTACGCGGCAAAAAACCGCCACGTGCCGCTCGAAATGAGCGCAGGCGCGGCGAGCGGTCGCGCCGACGGCATTTCCATGCCGCTCCGCCGGTGCTAGCGTCGTCGACATGCGTTCCCCGGTCGAGCTTCGTGTCGGCGGCCAGACCTATCGGGTGGTGGCCTCGACCGATGAGACCGAGCTGCAGCGCCTGGCGCAAATGGTCGATCAGAAGCTGCGTGAGCTCAGCGGTCCGAACCGATCGATTCCTCCGCAGGCCTTGGTGCTCGCCGCGATCGCGCTGGCGCACGACTTGGAGGAGGAGCGCGAGCAGCGCCGCGCCGTCGAGCAGAGGTCTCGGGAGCTGCTCGCTAGCATGCTGGAGCGCATCGATGCCGCGCTCGAGGCGAGCGAGCCGGTCTTGACCGACGACTCCCCGCGCGCCGACGCCTGAGCTCCCGCGGGAGGACGAAAGATCCTCGCCTCACAGGGCCGTGCAGGGAAACCCGCGATCTTGGCCCGGCTTGCACGGGATCTCGGCGTCCTCGCCCCCGACGCAGGCTCCCGTCGTCGGATCGACCGTCGCTCCCTGCGGCAGGAAAATCAAGCAGCCGTCGCAGAGCTCGATCGGGAACGTCAGCTCGTTCGACTCGATGGCGCGTCCCCCGAGCGTCTCTCCGAACACCTTCACGTTCACGATGATGTACTCGGCCGTGCCGAAGTCATCGTCCGGCACGCCCAGCGTGGCTGCTGCGACGCCGTACCCCGGCTCCTGCTCGCCGATGGCGGCGTCGATGAAGCCGGTCGCCGGCACGCTGAACTCCGACTCGACGCCCTCCGAGGTCGTGCGGCGCACCTCGGCCCCGCGGATCGTGACGGCGTCCGTCTCGGTGCGGATCTTGTCGAAGTTGCCCTGCGGCGCCATCTGATTGCCCACCAGCAGCGGCGCGATGTAGCCGCTCTCAAAGGAGCGATCCCAGACCCCGAACAAAAGGATCGGCGACTCCGGATCCGGATCGGCGACGCACTCGGCTTCGTTGATGTCGAGCACGGCGCGCACGAACAGCGAGCTCTCGTTCTCTGCGCAACCGAGGGCGCCGACGCCGAAGAACACGGCAGCCGCCAGCCCCCAACGCGCCGAGCTGCGGCGCTTGTCAAAGCCGCTGCCCACCGCGTGAGACGGGCGAGCCCGCTTGCCTCCAGAGGACGAAGCCGCGGGCGTAAGCAATCCAACCTGGTGACGCATGGAAACCTCGAATCGGCACGGCGCCTAGCGCGCCGAGCGATCTGTCTGAAAGTCTAACGGGCCGCGCTGCCGCCCGCCAACAATGCGGCGCCCGACACCGACGACTTAACGAAGTGCGGGGGTCAGCTCGCGAACTTCCGCCAACGGCAAATCGACCGTAGTGACGTCACCGAGGGCGCGTGCGACGACGAAGCGGATACTCTTGCCGGCGCGCTTCTTGTCGTGACCGATGAGCCGCGCGGCGTCCGCCAGGGGTTCCTTCGCGAGCTCGACGGGCAGCCCCAACGTGCGCAGCAGGCGCACCACCCGCTCGGAAAGCTCCGGCGGTGTCCGCCCGATCCGCTCCCCCAACCGGCAGGCGGCGACCAGGCCGAGGCTGATGGCTTCCCCATGGGTCAGCCGGCTGTAGCCGGCCTGCGCCTCGAGCGCATGGCCGACGGTGTGGCCCAGGTTCAAGGTGGCTCGCAGCCCGCTCTCGCGCTCGTCCCGGCTGACCACGTCGGCCTTGACCTGGATGCAGCGCGAGACGACATCGGCGACGACGCTGGGATCCCGCCGCAGGACCGCCGCCGGATCCTTCTCCAGCAAAAGGAAGAGCTCGGGGTCGCCGATCAGCGCCGTCTTGACCACCTCCGCCAGCGCGCTGACGAAGCCCCGATCGGGCTCGGTGGCCAGCAGCGAGATGTCGCAGAGCACACCTCGAGGCTGCCAGAATGCGCCGACCGCGTTCTTCGCCGGCCCCAGGTCGACGCCCGTCTTGCCGCCCACGGAGGCGTCCACCATCGCGAGCAGGGTCGTCGGAACGCCGACCCAACCGATGCCGCGCATCCAGCTGGCCGCCGCGAACCCGGTGATATCGGTGACCACGCCACCCCCGAGGGCGACCATGCGCCCGCTGCGATCGACGCCTTGCGCGAGCGCCGCCTCCCAGATCCGCTGCGGAGCCGCGAGCGTCTTGTGCTCCTCGCCCGCGTCCAGACGAACGACGTCCGCGGTCAGCTGAGCCCGCTCCAACGCGGCGATGGCCGTGGCAGCGTGCAGCGGGCCCACGTTGCTGTCGGTGACCAAGAGCACGCGCGACGCGCCCCGCGCCAGCGCCCCGAGCCGTGCCGCACACAATCCCTCCCCGACTTCGACCGAATAGGAGCTCTCACCCGCCGCAACGGCGATCGGCCGCCGGCGAACCACCTCCACGACCTCCTCGGCGATGGCCTGCGGTGAGCGCTCGTCGGTTTGAAGGCGCGCGTGGGCTTCGGCGTAGCTCGCGCGCCGCTGCGCCAGCAGCTCGGCCACCTGGCGATCCGGGTTGGGCACCGCGAGCAGCGGTCGCGCGGCCTTTCCGCCGTTGCGCGCCAGCACCGTCGCAGGCGTGGCCTCCAGGGTCACGACGTAGCCCCGCCGCAACGCCGCGAGCCGGGGTTCGCGCGCCAGCAGCGCGCCCCCGCCGAGCGCCACCACGGCGGGCTCTCTCGTGTCGAGCCAGCGCCCGAGCTCTTCGCGCTCGAGCTGCCGGAAACCACTCTCTCCCTTGGTCGCGAAGATCTCTGCGACCCGGCAGCCGGCCCGGGCCTCCACGGCCGCGTCCAGATCCACGAACGGGACCCCGAGCCTGGCCGCGGCCAAGCGCCCGACCGTCGACTTGCCCGTCGCCATGAACCCATTCAAAAAAAGCGGCCGATCCATGCTAGGCCCTCTACCAGAGCGACAAACGGTTTGCGAAGCAAAGCGTTTGTCGCGGAAAATGAGACATCTAGAGCACCGAGCCGTGAGCAGTCGAGAGGGTTTCCCGATGACTCGGGGCCCTCACCCCGACGGGGCCCCGAGTCATCGGGATCTCACGACCTGGCAAACTGATCGGTGCTCTAGCACGGTAGGTGCCGCCTGGATCTGGAGCTGAAAACCGACGCGAGCGGGGCCGTCGAGCTGCGCGTCCGAGTGAAAGTGAAGGCCTCTCGCAGCCGGATCGTCGGTGTGAGTGATCAGGCGCTGGTGGTGGCCGTTGCCGCACCCCCAGTGGAGGGAGAGGCCAACGCGGAGCTGGTGCGGATCCTGGCTCGGCAGCTTGGGCTGCCCCGCTCCGCGGTCACGATCGTGGGCGGCGCCACCCATCGCTCCAAGCGCATCCGCATCACGGGCTGCGGCCGCGATCGGATCGTCGAAAAGCTCGCCGGTTGAGCCCGGGAGCCCCCGCCCGCTTTGGAGGCGGGCCGCGCCGCCGCCGAAATCACACCGAAGTTGGCGAAGGCGCAGTACAATTCGTGGCAACCTCCGCCAGAGGGTCGGCATGTCTGGGCTGCGTTTCGAAAAATACGAGGGACTCGGCAACGACTTCGTCCTGGTCGAGCTCCATGATGAAACGGCGCTGGGTCCAGGGGCCGCGCGGGCGCTCTGCGATCGGCACTACGGCATCGGCGCCGACGGGGTCCTGCTGGTGCTGCCGGCGTCGAAGGGGGCTGCCGGGCGCATGTTGGTCCTGAACGCCGACGGTTCGCGGCCGGAAATGTGCGGCAATGGCCTGCGCTGCGTGGCGCTGCACCTGCACCGGCGCGGCGCTGGCGAAGCGTTCGTGGTCGAGACCGACGCCGGTCCGCGCCAGTGCCGGATGCTCGGCTCGAACGTCGAGATCGGTCTGGGACGTGGCACGCGCCTGCCGCAGCACGTCGCGGACTTCGACGGGGCGCCGGTGCCCTTCGATCGCATTTCGATGGGCAATCCGCACGCCGTGACCTTCGACGCGCCGGTGCCGGACGCCGCCATCGACCGCTTCGGGCAGGACGTGTCCCGCTCGATCGAGGGCGGCAGCAACGTCGAGTTCGCCACCACGATCGCTCGGGGGGATTTCCAGGTGGTGGTCTGGGAACGGGGCGTCGGGCGAACGCTGGCGTGCGGCACCGGCGCCGGGGCGACCGCGGTCTCGGCCGTGCTCGAGGGTCGGGCCGACCACGGGGTCCCCATTCGCGTCGGCCTGCCCGGCGGCGCGCTCGAGCTCGTGGTGTCGCGCGAGCTCGAGGTGCTGCTCCGGGGGCCGGCGCGCCACGTGTTCTCCGGGGAGGTTCGGAGCCCGTGACGACCTCGGGTGACGAGCTCGGCAGCGATCTGCACGTGCTGGCCATCCTCGACGACTCGGCGTCGATCGAGCTGATGCAGCGCACGCTGAGCGCGGCGGGCGATCGGCTCAGCGTCGCGACGGACCTGGCCGAGGGCCTGGCGCGCACGGCGGCGGAGGTCCCGGACGTCGTGCTGGTGGACGTCACCCTGGGCCAGAACGCCGGGCTCGCGGTGGTGCACCACCTGCGCGCGCTGGTCCCCGACCTGCTCGTCTACGCGCTGGCGCGCTCCGGCGCGCTGGAGCTCGGCTCGCAAGCGGTGGCGCTCGGCGGGGCCGGCGTCTTGATCCTGCCGCTCTCGGGTGACGAGCTGATCAGCGTCACCTCGGCGGTCCGCGCGCGCCGCGCCGAACGAGAGCTGCGGCGCAAGCTCGAGCGCGACGCCCAGCTGTCGCGCAAGCTGACGGCGGTCGCGGAGCGCCTCGCGGAGATCGCCGATTGCCGCACCCGCCGCGAAGGCGCCGAACACCTCGCGCGGCTGCTGGTGGAGTCGGCGGGCGCCGACAACGCCCTGGTGTACTTGCCGGCGGGCGAGGGAGCGCGGCAGCTGATGCGGGCCGCGGCGGTGGAGGCCCCCGGGGACCCGCCGTCCTTTTGCGAAGAGATCGACCTGCTCGCCTACGCCGACCAGCACGACCTCAAGGTGGTGCGGCTCTCGCTTCGGCGTGAGCACAGCGGGCTCTTGCTGCTCTCCGGTGGACCGGCGGCTGGCGCCGGCGACGCCGCGACGTGGGTGAACGTGTTCGCCGCCCAAGCGGCGACGGCGCTGGCGCTGATCGGCGAACGCGAGCAGTCGAGCCGCAGCGCGATGAAGGACCCGAGCTCCAGCGCGTACACCTTCTCGTACTTCGTCGACGTCGCAGGTCGCGAGATCGACAAGGCCCGCCGCTATGGCCGGCGGTTCGCGCTGGCGACCATCACCATCGAGGGGGATAGCGCTCCGGCCTTCTCGCCCGATGACACCCCCCCGGGCTCTCTCAGCGAGCCCGGGGTCGAAGCCGCCGAGCGCGTGCTGTCGGTGGTGCGCGACACCGACGTGCTGGCGCGCGTCGACGAACGTGAGTTTTACCTCTTGATGCCGGAGACGGGCGGCAAGGGCGCGCACACCTGCCGGCGGCGCGTGATGCGCTACCTGCTCGGGGAGGCGGGCCAGCGTCGTGGCGAAATCGGCCTGAACCTCACCATGGGCGTGGCGACCTTCCCGCACGACGGCATGGACCTGTCGCAGCTGCTCCGGATCGCCAAGCACCGCGCCGACGCGGCGAAGGGCTCCACGGTGCGATCGCTCACGCTGCACCAGCTGCCGCTGCCGGAGATCCTGGACACGCTGCTCTGGAACGTCGGCGACGTCAGCGAAGGGAGCGGCGCCGGCATCGAGGCGCCGCGGGTGATCGAGCTGCCCATGGTCGACGTCGTGGGCCTGGCGACCGCCGCCGTTCAGGAGGCGCTGCGGGGCGGCGGGACCCGCGTGGTGGCGACCCACCGGGGCGGGCTGAGCATCGGCGCCGCCGTGCGAGCAGAGGGCGGGCGCGACCACGAAGACGTCCGGATCGAGACCATCGACATCACCAAGATCCCCGGCTGTCTCGACCTGGAAGCGCTGGCGATCATCGGGGAGCACGGCGCCTACGGGCTGCTCGGTCGGGTCGATCAGGGGCACCTGCGCGCCGTCCACACCGCCGACCCCCTGTTCACCGACCTGTTGATCCTCCGCATGGGCGAAGCCGCCGGAATGAGACTGCTCGACTGATGTCGCGATCGATCCTGCTCATCGAACCGGACCTGGACGTGCTCGGCACGCTCGCCTCGGGCCTGCGTTCGCGCGGGCTCACGGTGGCGCTCGCCGACGGTCTCGAGCGGGCGCTGGAGCACGTCCGGCAGACCCCTCCGGACGCCATCCTGGTCGCCAGCGGTCTGCCCGGCTCGGAGTCGCTCGAGTCCTTGTTCGGCGAGCACCAGATCGCGGGGCTGCCCCGCTTCGTGCTGGTCGATGGGGAGCCGGAGCCGCTCGGGGCCGACCAGCTGTCGAAGCAAGACATCGACGGCATCGCGCGGCGGATGTTCGCCCTGCCCGTCAAGAGCGCCGAGGTGGCGGTCGAGCGCGGCGACTTCCGGGGCGACGTGCAGCAGGTGGGGGTGCCGGATCTGCTGCAGCTTCTGTGCATGAACCGCCGCAGCGGCACGCTCTCGGTGAGCACGTCGAGCGGCGCCGGGGAAGTGCGGCTGGTGAACGGCGAAGTGGTCGACGCGGTGTACCGGCGCCTCGAGGGGGAGAAGGCGCTGTATCGATTGCTGGCCGAGCCGGAGGGCACGTTCGCGTTCGCGAGCGGCGCGGCGGCGCCGCTGCGGCGGGTGCAGACCCCGACCAACGTGCTCTTGATGGAGGGGATGCGGCAGATCGACGAGCTCCGCCGCACTCGGGAGCGCCTGAGTGTCGACGACGACGCGCTGGTCGCGGCCGCCGAGCTCGAAGACGAGCCGTCCGACGAGGTGACGCGCGTCTGGGAGATGCTCGCGACGCCCCACTCGCTGAACGAGCTGCTCGACGATCTGCCGCTGCCGGACCTGCGGGTCGTCGAAATCGTCGAGCGGCTGATGGAGGGGGGCGTCGTGCGCCGCGTCGCTCGGGGCGCCATCAGCGCGGAGCTGGCGGATCCGGAGCAGCTCGCGGTGCTGGCCGCGCTGGTCAAGCGCTTGACCCGCAAGGGGTTCGAAGGACCCCCGCGGATCGTGATCGCCGGCTCGCCGCAGCGCTTGAACACGGTGATGCACTCGCTCGGCCGCATCGCCGACTGTATCGCCCCCTCCGGGTCGCCGCCGGCGGCGCCGGTGCCCCACCCGCTCGGGACGCTGCGGATCTCCGAGGGCATCGAGCTCGACGTGGTCGGGCTTCCGTCGATCGAGGCCTTCAGCCCGACCTGGGGCCTGACGCTGCCCGGCAGCTTGGTCGCCGTCCAGCTCGACGCGCCGGGCTCGCGGGTGCTGCGCGAGCAGAGCTCGGTCTCGGCGATCCCGCTGATTGAAGCCGCGGAGGTGTTCGGCGACCTGGATGAGGCCGATCCGGTGCAGGTCGCGGCCCTCATCCGAGCCGCCCTGGAAGCCGCCGCCGGGCGTTGATGGCAAAGATTGCGATCATTGCGGGCGACGGCATCGGACCGGAGGTGACGCGCGAGGCCACCCGGCTGCTCGAGTGGTACCGCGACGCGGCGGGGCTTCCCCTCGAGCTCTGGCCGCTCGATCTCGGCGCCGATCGCTACCTCCGGGACGGCACCACGCTGCCGGCGGCCTTGTTGGAGCGGATCCGGCGAGAGTGCGCGGCGGTGTTCGTCGGGGCCCTGGGGGACCCGCGCGTCCCGGGGTTCGAGCACGCGCGCGACATCCTGCTGGGGATGCGCTTCGGCTTCGATCTCTACGCCAACGTCCGCCCCGTCCGCGCGCTCGCCGACGCGCTCGTCCCGCTCAAGGGACGCCGCGCCGAGCACGTCCGCTTCGTGGTGTTCCGAGAGAACACCGAGGGGATCTACGTGGGGGCTGGGGGCCAGATCCGGCGCGGCACCGCCGACGAGATCGCCATCAGCGAAGACGTCAACACCCGCAAAGGGGTCGAGCGGATCCTCCGGGTCGCCTTCGAGCACGCGCGCGGCACCGAGCGGCGCCGGTTGCACATGGCGGACAAGTCGAACGCGATGCGACACGCCCACGAGCTGTGGCTGCGGACCTTCCAGGAGCTCGGCCCGCAATACCCGGAGGTGGAGGCGCGGCACCTCTACATCGACAGCTTGTGCCTGCAGCTCGTGCAGCGACCCGAGGACTTCGACGTCATCGTCACGAACAACTTGTTCGGCGACATCGTCACGGATCTGGCCGCCGCCCTGCAGGGCGGCCTCGGCATGGCGCCGAGCGCGAACCTGCACCCGGCGGTGCCCGGCCACATCGCGCTGTTCGAGCCGGTGCACGGCTCGGCGCCGGAGCTCGCCGGCAAGGACCTGGCCAACCCGATGGCCGCGCTGCTGACCGTGGGCATGCTGCTGTCACATCTGGGCTGGCCCGACGAGGAGCGGCGCATCGAAGCCGCCGTGACCCGCGCCCTCGTGGCAGGGGAGGCGACGCCGGACGTGGGCGGCGCGCTCGGGACGGCCGCGGTCGGCGCGGCCGTGCGGCGGCGTCTGGCCGAACCCCGCGGCTCGTAGAACCGACGGAAAGTTCTGGGTGTCGGCGGGCCTGTGATAGGGCCCGATGACATGGAGCAGCACCGAGCATTCTCCGAGGATCAGGGGAGGCTCGCCTCGGCGCGGGTCGACTTCGTCTCTAGCCTGGGCCGGCGGGTGGCCGGCTTGCGGACCGCGCTGTTCGCGGTGCAAGGGGATCCCAAGTCCTTCTCTCGCAGGAACAACCTGTTGCGGCGCCTGCATGCGACCGGCAGCGCCGCCCGCGTGCTGGGCTTCAGCGGGATGGCCGAGGCCCTCGGCCGCGCGGAGCGCGCGATGGTCGATCCCCCGGACGAGCGCCGGAGCGGGCTCGGCGAGGTGTTCAAGACGCTCGACCTGATCCCCTCGCTGGCAGCGTCGGCGACCGGCAGCGCCCCGGAGCGACCCGTCGCTGCGAGCTGCGTGGTGGTGTTCGGGGCAGAAACCTTGGCCTCCGCCCTGGCGTCGCCTGAAGGCGAGGTGGACACGGGGCAAGCGCTGGAGCCCGCGCGCGCGCAGCAGCTCGTTCGCGTGCTCGGGCCCGACGTGGTGGTCCTCGACGCGGATCTGCCCCAGGCGCGCGAGCTCCTGGAGAGCTTGCAGGCGGACCCGATGGTGATGCCCGTCCCGGTGCTGGTGGTCGGCCGTTTCGACCGATCCGACGACGCCGCCAGCTGGCTCGCCGCTGGGGCGGCGCGAGCGCTGCCCAAGCCTGCCAGCCCGGAGCTCCTGCGAACCGCGGTCCAGGATCTCGTCCGCAGCGGCGCGGAGCCGGCCGCGCCGCACGAACCGCTCGGGGACACGACGCTGGAGCTCTTGGCCGACCGCATCGCCGCCGAGGTGCGCCGGGGCATCGTCGCCGCCGCGGACCCCGCCGCGCGCCAGGCCACGATCAGCCTTGGCACCGGCGCCGAGGTGCTCGCCGCCGTGTGGGGCACGGTCGCCCGCGTGCGCCAGATCGTGACGCTGCAAACCCGCGGGCGGGTGCGCTTCAAGCTCGACGGTCCGGAGGGAGCGGTGCCGCTGGCGCCCTGGATCGGCCCGGAGCGCGCCGCCGGTGAGCGGGCGCTGGGGCCAGGCCGCCCGAGCAGCCAGGGCGTGCGCCTCGAGGGGCGCCGCGCGGTGGTGGCCGACGACGATCCGGCGGTGGTCTGGTTCCTCGGCGGGATCTTGCGCTCGAGCGGCATGGAAGTGCTCGAGGCGCACGACGGCCAGCGCGCGCTCGAGCTCGCGCGCGCCGCGTCGCCGGACCTGGTGATCGGCGACGCGCTCATGCCGAAGCTCGACGGCTTCGGGCTGTGTCGCGAGATCAAGCGGGATCTCGCGCTGCGCGACGTGCCGGTGATCTTGCTGTCCTGGAAGGAAGATCTGCTGCAGCGGCTGCGCGAGCTCGGCGCCGAGGCCAACGGTTTTCTGCGCAAGGAAGCGACGGCGGAGGCGGTGCTCGAGCGGGTGCGGGAGGTGCTGGTCCCCCGGGCGCGCGTCGAGGCCCGGCTCGAGAGCGACGGCGAGGTCCGCGGGCGGCTCGATGGCCTCACGCCGCGCTTTCTGTTGGAGCTGGCCGCACGGCGGGCAGGCGACGCCAAGCTCAGCGTTCGCGACGCGGTGTTCCTGTACGAGGCCGAGCTCCGGGGTGGAAGGCTCGTCGCCGTCTCCCGGACCAGCGCCGACGGTGCTTCGTCGACAGGCGGCGTCGCGCTGCGCAGCTTGCTCGGTGTCAGCGCCGGGCGCTTCGCGATTCAGCCGAGCACGAGCGCGTGCCGCAGCGACTTCGAGGGACCGCTCGAGCAGGTGCTCGAGCAGCCGTTCGCGCGCGCCCGCGCCGCCGAGCGGGCCTTGCGCGCCGAGCGGCTCGCGGACGTCGCCGAGCTCGGCCTCGACCACGAGCTCATCGCGCCGTACGTCGCGGCGACCCCGGCGGGAGCGAGCGAGATCCTGCAGGAGCTTCTCGAGGGTGCGTCTCCTGCGGCGCTGCTCGCGCGCGGTGACGCCGCGTCCGGCCGTCTGCTGGAGGCGGTCGTCCTGGACCTGGCGCGCCACGGCGCGGTGCTCGACGCGCGAGATGCTGCCGGCGCCGATCTGCTCGAGGTGTGTGCGCGAGAGCTCGTGCCCACCCGGCCGCTGGGCGTCCCCGCGGTGGCGCCAGCCACTTCGGACGCGCCCGCGCACTTGGAGGGCGGGGCCGCCGTGCCGACGATCGGCGAGGTGGCGACAGCGCCGGAGGCCAGCGTGAGCCCCCCGAGCGACGCGGCGCTGTTCAGCTTCGCGCTATCGCCGCTGCCGCCGGCGGCATCCCTGCCGAACGCGCCGGCGACGATCCTCAGCGAGAGCGGCGCGGAGCCATCGCCGGCGGCCTCGGACGCCCTGCCGTTCAGCGCCGTTCCCACGCCCATCAGCTCCTTGTCCGCGCAGAAGACGCAGGCGCCGACCGACCACCTGACGCTCGCCGGGGTCGGGCGCCTGGTCTCGGTCGCTCCGAAGCTCGCCCGCGCCGCCGAGCAGGAGCCACAGGCCGACGCCCGCGCCGCCGAGCCCGCGCCACAGGCGGCCGGTGCAGTGCCAGACGCCGCGCCCGTCCCGGATTCGGATTCGGATTCGGGATCCGACGAGTCGCCGGTGGAGCTGCTGGACGCCGTGGTGGGCTCGCTCCTGGCGACCACCGAGCCACCCGCCGTGGTCCCAGCGCTGGCCGAGTCCCCGCCGCAGGCGTCACCCGTCGCCAGCGACAAAGACCCGCTCGGCACCGACGCCGCGCTGGCCGCCGAAGCCGCGCCGCCTCGAGCAGAAGAGCCCGCGAGCGCCCCGCCCTCGGGCGAGGTCGCGTCGCGCAGCGAGTCCGCGAGCGCCCCGCCCTCGGGCGAGCAAACGTCGAGCGACCCCGCCGCCCCGGCGGACGAGTTTGCCGACGCCCTCGCCGACGCGCTGCGAGCCCTCGAACAGCAACAGGCGGCGCGGGCGCCGGCTGCACTCCCCGCGTTCCCGGCTCTGGAGGCCAGCTCCGAAGCCCCTCCGGACGAGCCGGAGGCGACGGCGCCGAACGTGGATTTCGATCGGCCGGCGAGGGACGCCGACGTGGCTCCAGTCGCCGCCGCCGAAGCCGCCCAGAGCAACGCGACCGCCACCGCGGACCCGGAACCCGTGCAGGAGCTCGGCCAACCCGGCGACGAAACCCTTCAGAGCGGCGAGACCCCTCGCCCGGCGACGGCCAAACCCCGGACCGAGAACACCGGCTCGGTGGTGCGGACGGCGCTGCTCAGTGTAGCCGCCGCCGCGCTGTCGTACGGCGCGGTCCAGCTGCTGGTGCGTCCCGAGGCGCCCGCCGCCCAAGCGCCCGAGCAGGCGGCGGCGCCCGCGGCGGCGCCGAGCGCATCCGCGGCCAACCCGGCGAACCCAGCCAAGCCGGCACAACAGGGGACGTTGGCGGTGCAAAGCGACACCCTGGACCTGCCCCCAGGCATCGTCCTCGCGCCGGGCAAGGGGCTCTTGGAGATCGACACGGGCGACCGCGGGGCGATCTACGTCGACGACACGTTCGTTGGGCTCGGGCCCATGCGTCGTGTCCCGATCGAGCCCGGAAAACACGCTCTGCGGGTACGCATCGACGGCACCGAGCACGCCCACACCGCCGAGGTCTCGGCGGGTCGCCGGCAGCGGGTGAGCCTGCGCCCCAGCGGCAAGTGAGCGCGTATCTGCCGGCTGGCCGCTCCATTTGGTGAGTTTGCCTGCAGGCTTCGCCGATCCGCGGTAGGACCCGCTGGGATGTGGCGTTGGCTGGCACTATTGGTCCTCTGCGGAGCCTGCTCTCGGGACAAGAGCCCCACGCCACCGGCGGCGGAGGCCGCACCGGCTCCCTTGGGCACCGCCACCGCCAGCGCCCCGCGGGTCCCGCCACCGATCTACGACTTGGCCGCGAATCTATCGTCGTGTCTGGTCGAGCACCGCGGCATCAGCATCGACACCGGCACGCGGGCCGCCGAGGCCCGCCGCGGTTTTGCGATCGCGCCCTTCGAGGACGTGGCCGCCGTCGATCGCCAGGGCGCGAGCTTCAGCCGCCTGCTGAGCCGCAAGATCAGCTACGAGTTCTGGCTGGACGAAGCGCTCGACGGCGTGCTCGTGGCGCTGCGGGTGCACGGGGGCACCGCGCGCGGGGTCACGGCCAGCATCGGCGATCGGCGCGTCGGGTCGGCGAAGCTCACGTCCGGTGAAACCCGGATCGTCACCTTCCATGCGCAGAAGCTGGAGCTTTCGAGCGGCCAGCACACCTTGGTGCTGCGGTTCTGGGGAGGCGAGCGGGGCGGCAAGGACAAGGCGGTCGCCGAGCTCGACTGGATCCGGATCGGACCAAAAGACGAGCTCGAGGCGACCTACGCAGCGCCCACGCTGCGCGACCTCGTCACGGACGTCGTGCTCGACGGTCAGCCCCGCCGCTCGATCGTGCTGCGTGGACCCGGCAAGGTGCGCTGCCCGCTGCGGCCGGCAAAAAACGCCCGTCTGCGCGTCGCCCTTGGCTACTGGGGAGCGGGGCGCGGCGTGGCAGATCTGCGCATCGTGCGCGACGGCGAGCCGCCGGTCACGCTGGAGCAGCGCAAGGTGGGCGGAGGTGCTGGCGCGACTTGGACGGCGCTCGACATCGACCTCGGCCGCTACGCCTCGCAGGTGATCGGGCTCGAGCTGCGCGCGCTGGAGACCACGCGCGGCGGGCGGATCGCGTTCGGCGACGCGGCGATCGTGCGTGGGGATCACCCCGAAGCGACCGTGCCGGAGGCGAAGGTGGTGGTGCTCGTGGTCGCCGCGGGCCTCGATCGCCGGCGCATTCCCCCTTGGGGGCCCACCGGGCAGCTCACGGCGCTGGGCGAGCTCTCGCGCAGCGCGGCAGCCTTCAGCCGCTACCGCGTGCCGACCACCGTCTCCGCCGGCGTGATGGCGTCGCTGCTCACGGGGATGCCGCCAGCGTCGCACGCGCTCGAGGACCACGCGGCCCGCCTGCCGCCGTCGGTACGAACCATCGCCGAGATCGTCAAGGAGGCGAGCGGCCGCACCGCCATGCTGACGGGTGTGCCCACGACGTTCGCGGCCTTTGGCTTCGACACCGGCTGGGATCGCTTCGAGGCGTTCTCGCCCGTGCACGACATTTCGGCGACGGAGCCGCTCACGCGCGCCGCGGCCTGGCTCGAAGCCGAGCTCGACGGCGACGATGAGGCGCGCCGGTTGGTGGTGGTGCACACGCGCGGCGCCCACCCGCCCTGGGACCTGAGCCGCGAAGAGCTGTCGAAGCTCAAGCCCGAGGAGTACGGGGGCGCCCTCGACGCTCGCCGCGGCGGGATCACCTTGGGCAACGTCCGCTCGAGGCCGCGGGCCGCGCAGCGCCGTCTCGACGACGAAGACTGGGTGCGGCTGCACGCCCTGCACGACGCGGCGCTCGCCAAACAGAACCAGGGCCTGCTGCAGGTCATGAACGTGCTCAAACGTGCAGCGCTTTGGAAGGACACTCTATTTCTGTTCACCGGCGACGTGGCGCTCGGGGAACCCCCGGAGGTGCCGTTCGGTCCTGCTCCCGACCTGGCCGAAGACAAGCTGATCGTGCCGCTCCTGGTGAAGTTCCCCGGCAATCACCACGCCGAGGAGGAAATCCTCGCGGCGGCGAGCAGCGTGGACATCGCGCACACGATCTTGCAGGCGCTGCGGCTGAAAATTCCGGAGCAGGTGGTCGGGGCGGATCTGTTCGCGCTCGCCTCGGGATCCGAGCCGCTCATCGGGCGGCCGATGCTGGCGACCCTCGGCAACCAGTACTCCACGCGCTTTGGGCGCTGGCTGTTGACCGGCGAGCTCGCGCGCGCTCCCCGCCTGTGTCGCCTCGACATCGACCCGGCGTGTGCCGAAGACGTGCTCGGTCGCATGAACGTCGCGGCCCAGGCGACCTGGCAGTGGACCTACGACGCGCTGACCGCCGGGCGCGCACCCGATCGGCGCGCGGCGCGCGAGCCGGCCAGCGTGGATCCAGAGACCGCGGCGGCGTTGGTCGTTTGGGGCGATCTAAATTAGAGACCGCACATCTCGTCTTGATCTGGGGGCGGGTTGCGATCAGTATCCCGCGCGTGTCCCTGCCCCTCATCGCCGAGCGACCGGTCGCTGCTCCGCACCTGAAGGTCTCCGAGATTTTCGAGAGCATCCAGGGTGAGGGCGTCAGCGCGGGGTTGCCCTGTCTGTTCGTGCGGCTGGCGACCTGCAATCTGAGCTGCGGGTTCTGCGACACCGCGTACTCCTGGGATTTCGATCGCCACGACTACGAGCACGCGGTCCGTGAGCAGACGGTCGCCGAGCTCGGGGAACGGATCGCGACCGCGCGCTCCGATCGCCTCGTCCTCACCGGCGGTGAGCCGCTGCTGCAGCAGAAGGCGGTGGTCGAGCTGTTCAAGCAGCTCACCTCGCGGCTCTTCATCGAAGTCGAGACGAACGGCACCGTCCCGCCGCTGCCGGAGCTCGCGGCGCGCGTCAACCAATGGAATGTGTCGCCCAAGCTCGCCAACAGCGGGGAGCCCCACTCGGCGCGCATCCGCGCGGGCGCGCTCTTGGCGCTGAAGGCCACGGGACGCGCCTGGCTCAAGCTGGTCGTGCAGTCGCAGGCAGACATGGCCGAAGCGGACGGGCTCATCGCCCAGCTCGACTGGCCGCGCGACCGCGTCTTGTTCATGCCCAAGGCGGCGACGCGCGAGGAGCTCCAGGAGCGCGCGCCGCTCGTGGCGCTCGGCGCCGTCGCGCGCGGCTACCGCTTCTCTCCGCGTCTGCACATCGAGCTGTGGGGCGGCCGGCGCGGCGTTTGATCGGCAGACCACTCATGCAAAAACGCCAAGGACGCGACGCGCGCAGCTTGCGACCGGTGTCGGTGACCCCGGGTTTTCATCGGCTCGCCGAAGGCTCGGCGCTCTACCGCGCCGAGGGCACCGTGGTGCTCGCCACGGCGTCGATCGACGACTTCGTCCCGGAGTTCCTGAAGGGCAAGGGTCGAGGTTGGGTGACGGCGGAGTACCAGATGCACCCGCGCGCCAACCCTCAACGACGCGAGCGCCGAGATGGTCGGGAGCGACCGGTGAGCGGGCGCTCCCGCGAGATCGAGCGCTTGATCGGCCGGGCGCTGCGCGCGGCGGTGTTGCTCGACAAGCTGGGGGAGCGCAGCGTGGTCGTGGACTGCGAGGTCCTGGAGGCCGACGGCGGGACGCGGACCGCCTCGATCACCGCAGGGTTCATCGCGCTCGCGCTCGCGCTGCACAAGCTCCGTGAGCAAGGGCGTCTCGAGCGCGCGGTGCTGCGCGACCAGATCGCCGCCGTGAGCGTCGGTCACGTCGACGGCAGCTACGCGCTCGACCTGAACTACGCCGAAGACAGCACCGCGCGCGTCGACCTCAACGTGGTCGCCACCGCCAAGGGCGCCATCGTCGAGCTGCAAGGCACGGCCGAGGGCGAAGCGGTCCCGCGCACCGACGTCGACGCCATGATCGATCTCGCCCTCGAAGGCGTGACGGAGCTCTGCCGGATCCAGCGGGAAACGCTTGCGGGCGCCGGCGTCGATCTCGCGCGGCTGCTCGCCGGCTGACATGCTGGTCCAGTGCCCGCATTGCGGCGAAGCCATCGACGTCTACGTCGACGAAGGCGGCGGGCCCGACCAAAGCTACGTCGAGGATTGCTCCGTGTGCTGCCGGCCCATCCAGTTCTCGGTCCGCTACGACCCCGCGAGCGGCGAGTGGTCGGTGAGCGCGGGGCGGGAGATCTGAGGCGCCGCGAGCGGGAGGGCTACCGCTCGAGCGACCCCGAGCGATCCGAGCGCTCCATCGCGCCGCGCACGCCGAACAGCGTGGCGCCGTCCGGGGGCAGCACCGGACCCAGCGCGACGGAGGCGAGCAGGCCGCACAGCCCCAGGAGAGCTCGTTCGTCGGCCTGCCCGGCGGGCACGACCTCCCACACGAAGCGGCAGCGCGCGGCCAGCGCCGCCATGCCCGCCGCCTTGCCGCGGACCTCGGCGGCGCGGGCGCGCTCGAGGTCGTCCGGAGCGGCAGGGCGCGAGCGGACCTCGAGCTCGGCAGACAGGCCGCGCCGCGGGTGGGACCAGCGGACCCAGAGCGCGTGCCGATCGCCGTCGAACGTCGCCCGGGCGCTGGCGCCCGGCGGGTCTTCGCCGAGCACCTCGAGCTCCGCCGCGAAGTGCCGGCGCGCGTGCACGAGCAGCGCGGCGGCGTCCAGGCGCGCGGAGGGGGCTTGTGAAAACACCAAATAGTGCACGGCTTGCCCGCCCATCTTGCGCCTCGGGGCGCGCGCCGGCAATCGCGCGGCTCGCCGCGGTGTTATGCTCGCCAGCGCCACGATCATGGAGCCGAACCCTCCCGAGAGCGGCGGCCGCTTCACCTTGCGGTTGCTGTCGGCGGACGACCAGCGCGTCCGCTACGACGCCGTCTTGACCACGCACGCCGGCCGCTGGAACGGCGCCGTGCAGGTCGCGCTGGACAGCGGAACCGTCGAGCTCACCTTCGGCGAGCCGCCGCCGCCGTGGCTCGCCGAGGCGACGCGCGCGGCGCTCCGGACCGCCTGGCGCTCGCAACGGGACGGCGGCGGCCCGTGGCCGCGGCGCCTGACCCGCTGGCGCGCGGAGCCGTAAGAGGGCGTGATGGCGCCGATCGTGACGCTGCTCACCGACTTCGGTCTCGGCGATCCGTTCGTCGGCATCATGAAGGGCGTCATCCTCGGGCGCGCTCCCGGTGCTCGCATCGTCGATCTCACGCACGGCATCCCTCCGCAAGACGTGCGCGCGGCCGCCTACTGGCTGGCGCGCAGCTACCGCTGGTTCCCCGAAGGGTCCGTGCACGTCGCGGTCGTCGATCCCGGGGTCGGCAGCGACCGAGCGGCGATCGTGGCTCGTGCCCACGGGCACACCTTCGTCGCTCCCGACAATGGCCTGCTCTGGGACGTGCTCGCGCGCGAGCCGCACGCCGAAGTGCGCCGGATCGACCCGCCGGCGCTCGGGCTCGTCGTGGCGAGCCACACCTTCCACGGCCGGGACGTGTTCGCACCCGTCGGCGCGGAGCTCGCTTCAGGACGGCTGGATTTCGATCGCGTCGGGCCGACGCTCGCGAACCCGGTGGCGGCTGAATGGGCAGCGCCCGAACGAGACGGCGACGTGGTGCGCGGCCGGATCGTCTGCTGCGATCACTTCGGCAATCTGATCAGCGACATCGACCGCGCGCTCGTCGTCGATCTCGGGGACGTCCGCGTGTCGATCGCCGGACGCGATCTGCGACTTCATCGCACCTACGCGGACGTCGCGCCGGGCGCCGCACTGGCGCTGATCAACGCCTTCGACAGCCTGGAAATCGCGGTGCGGGACGGCGACGCCGCGGCGACGCTCGGGGTCAAGCCAGGGGCGGCGGTCGAGGTGCGCGGCGCGCGTGCGCCCGGCCGCGTCTGACACGGCGGCCTGGCCGGGACTTGGGTCGCGGTCGCGCGCACGGTCGGGCGTCCCTTCGCCGGTGGCATCGAAGCTCGGCATCGGACAAAGTCGATCGCATGCGTCCCGTCTCCGCGCTCTCCACGCTCCTGGCCGGAGTGCTGCTCGCCGGTTGCTCACCGAAGGCTTCGGGCTCGAGCGCGGCGGCGCCGGCGGGAGCGGCGCCGCGCAACGTTCCCGCGGCTCGTCCGCTCACCGCCGCCGAGCGGCTGGAGCGAGGACAGCGCGCCCTCCGGCAGAGCGACTATGAGCGGGCCGAAGCGGACCTGCGCGCGACCGCCGTCGGCGCCGAGCGCGCGCAGGCGTTGTTGTCGCTGGCGGAGCTCTACCTGACGACGGGGCGCTACGACGAAGCCGCCAAGGGCGCCGAGCGAGCCCGCGCGGCGGGCGCCGCCGCGCACGAGGCGGCGTGGATCGAGGGTGAGGCGCTGCGCCGTCAGGGCAAGCTCGCCGAGGCGCGGGCATCGCTCGAGGCGGTGCGCGCCGATCCGGCGGCGCGGCGGGCGCGGCTGCTGTTGGGCGAGATCTTGCTCGAGCTCGGCAAGCGCGCCGAGGCCGAGCCGGTGCTGATGACCTTGATCGAGGACTACAACGAGGATCGCATCGACCCCTCGGACGGCCGGGGGCTCGCGATGGTCGGGCGCGCGGCGCATCTGCTCCGCAGCCCGCACGACGCCAATGACGCCTTCAATCAAGCCGAGCAGGCGGCGCGGGGTGACATCCAGACCCTGCTCTGGCGCGCCGAGCTGTTTCTCGAGAAGTACGACCCGGGACACGCCGAGGAGGTGATCCGGGAGGTGCTCCGCCAGGCGCCGCGTCACCCGGAGGCGCTGGTGTGGCTGGCGCACGTCAAGCTCGCGCAGGCCTTCGATTTCGACGCGGCGGAGCGGCTGGCCCGCCGGGCCTTGGCGGTCAACCCGAAGCTCGCGGAGGCCTACTTCGTCCTGGGCGGGATCGCGCTCCGCGACATGGAGCTCGAGGTGAGCCACGAACGCATCGACAAGGGGCTCGGGCACAACCCGGGGGACCTCTCGCTGCTCAGCCTGAAGGCGACGGCCTATTTCCTGGGAGACGAGCAGCAGAGCTTCGAGCGCGCCAAGCGCGTCGTGCTGGAGAAGAATCCAGAGTACTCGCGGCTCTATCAGATCATTGGCGAGTACGCCGACTGGGAGCATCGCTACCTCGAGATCGTCGAGATGATGCGAGAGGCCGTGCGCATCGATCCCGAAGACGCCAAGGCCCTGGCGCAGCTCGGCCTGAACCTGATCCGCTCCGGGGACGACGACGCGGGGGTCGCCGCGCTGCAGCAGGCCTTCGATATGGACCCGTTCAACGTGCGCGTGTTCAACACGTTGAACCTGTACGAAAAAGAGATCCCCAAGAACTACGTCACGGTCGACCACGGCAAGTTCCGAGTGCGCTACCACAAGGACGAGAAGGCCGTCCTGGAGCGCTATGTCCCCGCGCTGCTGGAACAGGCGTGGGCGAAGATGGTGGAGGCGTACGGCTTCGAGCCGAAGACGCCGATTGGCGTCGAGCTGTACGCCGAACGACAGAACTTCGCCGTGCGCACCAGCGGCTTGCCGCAGACGGCCATCCAAGGCGTCTGCTTCGGCAACACGCTGGCCCTCATGAGCCCCATGAAGGAGAGCTTCAACGTCGGCATGACGCTCTGGCACGAGCTGGCGCACGTGTTCCACATCCAGCTGTCGAGGAGCCGCGTGCCGCGCTGGTTCACAGAAGGCTTGGCGGAGTACGAGACCATCGTGCAGCGCAGCGAGTGGGCGCGCGAACAGGATCCGGACTTCTACGAGGCGCTCCGCAGCCAGCGGTTGCCGGAGCTCGGCGCGATGAGCCGCGCGTTCACGCGGGCGGAGGAGATGCAGGACGTCGCCACCGCCTACTACGCCTCGAGCCAGATCGTCGCGATGCTGGCCGAGCAGTACGGGCGCCCGAAGCTCGCCAAGATGTTGGCGCTCTGGGGCGCCGGCAAGGAGACCTCGGAGGTGTTGGCCGAGGCCCTGGGCGCGACGACCGAGGAGCTCAACCGGCGGTTCCGCGACTACGCCGCGCAGAAGCTTAGCCGCTACAAGCAGCAGTTCGTGCCGATGTCGCGCACGCGCCCGCTCGAGGTCATGGCGAAGCAGGCGCGCCAGGCCCCGAACGACGCGGAAGCGCAGGCCGGCTACGCGCTCGCGCTGATCCGCGCCGGCCGCCGCCAGCAAGGCGAGAAGACCCTCGAGGCGGCCTTGAAGCTCGACCCGAAGCAGCCGGACGCGCGCTTCTTGAAGGCCCGGCTGCTCGTCGCCAAGAAGCAGCTCGGAGAAGCGGAGAAGACCATCCAGGCGCTCCGCGCCGACGGTCACGACGGCTACGCCGTCCAGATGATGCTGGCGACCTTCGCCGAGGCCCGCAAGGACAAGCCGGCAGAGCTCGCGGCGCTGCGCGCCGCCCACGGCTTCGACCCGACGCAGGCCGAGCCGTTGCAAGCCCTCGCCGACGCAGCCCTGCGCGCGGGCGACACCAAGCTCGAGCTCGAGTACCTGCGCAAGCTGGCGCTGCTAGAACAGCACGACCCGCGGGTGTACCGCCGCCTGCTCCGGCGGCTGATCGACGCCAAGCGCTTCGCGGAGGCACGAACGTTCGGCGAAATGGCCCTGTTCGCCGACCTCGAAGGGCTCGCGACCCACGCCCTGTACGCCGAGGCCCTCGTGGGGGACAACCAACCCGAACGCGCTCTCTTCGAGCTCGAGTCGGCCCTGCTCTGTCCCGGCGACGATCGCCAGCGCGCCGACGTGCACGCTCAGCTCGCCGGCGTCTTCCGCGGCCTGCGGCGCACCGGCCCCGCCAAAGACCACGCCGCGCGCGCCAAGCAGCTCGACGCCGACAATCCTCGCCTGAAACAGTTCGGGTTCTGATCCGCCGGGTCGGTGCCGCCGTTCGGCGCGGGGCCGCCACGGGCGGCGCGCGGACGGCAACCGCACCGGCTGACGACGGCCACCGCGAGCGTCCTCGCGCCAGCGCTGCTCCACCGCGCCGATGGTGCAACCGTTCCGGCTGCCCCCAGACACGTCGGCGCACGGATCGTCCCAGCCTACAAGATGAGCATGATCGCGTTCGTCACGCCCGTCATCGCCTTGCTGATGGGCAGCGTCTTCGGTGGCGAACCCCTGCGGCCCGCGACCCTCATCGGCGCGGGGTTGGTCGTGTCCGGGCTGGCGCTCGTCCTGTCGAGTCGAGCCTGGGCAATTGCCCGTCGGCCGCGCAGCGCGTAGCTATCCGCCCGTCCAACCCGAGCCTTCCAGGCTCAGCTGCGCGCTGTCGTTCGGCGCCTCGGGCGGCGCCGCTTCCGGGTCGTCCTCGCTGCCGGGTCGCGCTGTGCGGCGGCCGCTGACGACGACCTCTTCCTCGCCGCTGTCGGTCACGCGTCGGACCAGGCGGTAGGTGGTGTTGCCCTCGGATCGGGCGACCTCCGGCGCCGCGATCAAAAGCTGCAGGTCGAGCCCCTGGCAGAGCTCGAACAAGACGCCGAGGTTGTCTTGGGAGAGGCGGTTGGCTTCGTCCAAGAACAAGAACCTGAGGGATCCTCCGGCGCGCTTGGCGCGGAGCAGGTTTGCGTCTCGCTCCCACTCGGTGAGGACCACCATCATGAGCGCCGCGCCGACGCCGATCGCCTCGCCGGTGGAGAGCCGGCTGGCATTGGCGGGCTCCCACTCGCCGCTCGAACGCCGCTGCACCTCGACGGTGAGCTCGAGGTATTCGCGGTAGTCGAGCAGCCGCTGTCCTCCGGTGCGGCCGCCGCCAAAGCGGCGAAAGATCTCGTTCAACGCCTCTTCGATCGGCAGGCCTGGGTGAAAGAGGAGATCCTGGGCGGATCCGGCGCGCAGCGCCTGAAGCACCTGGTCCATCCGCGCGACCCGCTGCAGCTGCACGCGGATCCCTCGGATGCTCCCGAACTGCACGTCCTCCAAGTGCTGGTTGAGGCGTCGCACTTGCGCCGCCGCGCGCCGCAGCTGCACGTCGATGCTGCGCGCGACGTCCTCGGAGGCCCCGCGGAGATCCATCTCCTGGCGGACCAGGCGCTCCTCGAGGGTGCTCAGGTGCTGGCGCAGCCGCTCGAGTCCCAGCAAGGGATCGTCGCCCTCCATGACCTGGCTCGGCAGCCGCCGCAGCAGCCACTCCCGCGCCGTGAGCCACGCGGCGAGGTAGGCCTCCGCGGCGGCCCCCTCGGCGCGCGCTTGCTGCTCTCGGAGCGCGCTGGCGGCGTCCTCGGCGTTGGCCGCCGCCAGCCGATCGCACAAGACGGCCAGGTGGCTTCGAGCCTCGGCGAAGCACGACAGGCTCGAGCGTCCGAGCAGCGCCTGCGCGCTGTCGCTCGCGAGCGCCGCGTCGAAGATGCGCTCGGTGGCGGCGGCGTCACGAAGCGCCTCCCATTGGGCGGCGAGCGGCTGACACCGCGCTTCGGCGCGGGACAGGTCGGCCGCTCCCGCGTCGCATCGCTGCCGCAGCTGTGCCGCGCGCTCCTCGAGCACCGCGGCGTCGGCGGTCCGCTGGCGCTCCTCATCTCTCGCGCGCCCGAGCGCGTGCTCCAGCTCGCGCGCCTCGGCCGCGGCGTGCTCCGAGGCATCCGGCCCCTGGTGCGACGACCCGAGCTCGGCGAGCTCCGCCTGCGAGCGCTCGACCTGGGCCGCGACGGCCAGCCGCACCGACTCGGCTTGCTGATGCGCCGCCACCGCCTGCTCCCAGGCGCCCTCGGCCTCGCCGAGCGCCGCCTCCGTCTCCGCGACGCGCTGCTTGGCCGCGGCGAGCTGGGCCTCAAGCGCCGGCATCAGCGCACGGCGATCCTCTGCGCCATCGACGGCGTCCGCGAAGCCGAGCGCGTGGCGGTGAGTCAGCAGCTCTTCGAGGGCCTGCACGCTCAAGAACGCGCGGTCACGCTGCTCGTCGAGCCTGCCAGCCAGCGCTGCCTGGGCCGAGAGCTCCGCCGGCTCCGATCGCAGCACCTGCACGAGCCGCGCGAGCACGCGCCGCGCGCTCGCGGTGCGCTCGAGCTCGGCGCGCGCGCCTTCGAGCTCCCGGACGCGCTCGGCCAGCTCCTGAGCCCGCTCGCGTTGATCCGGTCCCTCCAGCAGGTGCGCCTCCACCAGCAGCGCGCGCAGGGCGTCCGTCCGAGCTCTGGCTGCGCTCGCCTGCTCGAGGGACTCGGCGGCGCTTTCGCGCGCGATGCGCTCGGCGGTCGCGCGCTCGTCGATGGAAGTGATGAGGGCTTCGAGCTCCAGCCCGGGATCGCCCGAGGGCTCCACGTCCGCGAGCGCCCGCGCCAGGTCGAGCAAACCTTCGTCCAGGCGGCGGGCGTGCGCCTGACACTGCTCGAGCTCGGCCTCGCAGGCGGTGAGCGCGGCCGCCACGTCCTCCGCGCGCCGCTGCCGAGCCACGCGTCCGAGCGTGGGCTGCTCCGGGATCCGCGTGATCCGGACTCTTCCGGCTTCTGGGAGGACCAGATCGCCGTCGATCGCGCGCCCCGCGCCGGCGCGCTCGCACGCCTTGGCCGCGCTCGGATCGAGCAGCCACACGCTCGCCAGCGTTCGGGGCTGGCCTGCGAGGGTTCGAGCCGCGGCCTCGGGATCCTCCACCACCAGCGCGTGGGTCAACGCGCCGAGCTCGGCTTCCAGGGTCGCGGCGCGCTCGATCGGCGCCTCCTCGAAGCGCTCGAGCAGCAGCTCGGCCCCGAGCTCATCGCGCAGGCGCAAGAGCTCCGGATCGAGCGCGCGCGCGCCCGCCTCGAGCGCCGCGAGCTCCCGCATCCCGGCGGCTCTGCGCTGCTCGAGCTCGAGGACCCGAGCGCGGCAGCTCGCCTGCTCCTGAAGCAGCCGCGCGCGCAGCTGGAGCAAGGCCGTCGAGCTCGTGTCGTCGAGCGCGAAGGCCTCCCCGATGCGGGCGACCAGCTCGCTCAGGGCCCGCCGCCGAGCCAGCCGGGCCTCGAGCAGGGGCCTGCGCTCGCGGAGCGCCCGCGCCTCGCGCGCGTGTTCCTGCGCCTCCGCCGAGAGCTCTCGAGCTCGCGCCTCGGAGCGCCGCCACTGGTCCTCGAGCGCCTGCAGCCGCTGCTCGAGGCCCGACACCGAGAACTCTGCGGACGGATCGATGCCCAAGCTTTCGGCGCGCGAGCGGACCGCCGCCTGCCGCTCTGCCAGGTGCTCGGCTCGTTCGAGCGCCCGCGAAAGCTCTGGGAGGCTCGCCACGGCGGCCTCTGCGGTCGCTAGCCGCGCGAGCGCGCTGCGGGCGGCTTCCTGCGGGGCGCTTCGGTCCACCTCGGGATCGATCTGGAGCAGCGCGTCGAGCGCTTCGGCGTACTCGCGCCGCGCGACCTCGGCGCCGCGCGCCTCGCGATCGAGCCGCGCCCGCTCGGCGTCGAGGCGACCGAGCTCGGCACGCTGGGCTTCGAGCGCGAGCGTGGCGGCGTCCGCCTCGAAGTCGGGCTCGCCGAGCAGCTCACGGACCTGCTCGAGCTTGGCCCTGGCCGCCCGGAAGGCGTGCGCGCGGCGGTGGATCTCCTCGAGGCCGCGCTGCAGGTCCGCCAAGCCCTGCGCCGCCCTGGCGTAGTCGGCGGAGGCCAGGTCCCGAGCTTCCCTGCTGCGCCGCCGTTCTTCGGAGCAGCGCCGCTGTTCGCCGGCCGACGCGCTGGACGCTCGCTCGGCGAGCTCGAGCTCGGTCCGTAGCTCGGCGAGCGCGCGGGCCAGCTCGCTCGCGCGGCGGCTCGCCTCGACGCGCGCGCGAGCCTGCTCGAGCGCCCCCTGAACCTCCTGCAGGCGGGCGAGCAGCGCGTCGCGTCGGCCAGCGACCTGCCGCGCCGCCGCCTCGGCCTCGCGCACCTGCGTCTCGGCCTGTTGCCACTGCTGGCGTGCCGCCTCCACCTCTTCGAGGGCTTCATCGTGGCGCGCGCGCGTCGCGATCAGCGCCGCGCTGAACATGGCCTGGCCGGCGGCATGGATGCCGTTGATCTCGTGCTCGAGCTTGCGGGACGCGGCGACTTCGAGCCGGGTCTTGCGGCAAGCCTCCAGGTTCATGCGCATCCGCGAGAGCGTGTCGGTGAGGCCCGTCTCTTGCTTGAGCAAGAAGCTCCGGAGGTCGGAGGTGAGCGCCCGCGAGATGCCGCCCGTCATGCTGGTGCGCAGGAGCTCGTTGAGGCGGTTGCGGTCGTCGTCGCTCGCCAGCCGCAGCGGGGTCACGCCGCGCTCGAACAGGGCCGCGAAGTAGTCCTTCGCGGAGTGAAACACCTCGATCCGCGCTCCGAGGCGCTTGGCGCTGTCCTGCACCTCCGTGAGCCGCGGCACCTCGTCGAACTCCCCGGCCGAGCGCAGCAGGAGATCTTGCAAGCGGCTTCCGTTCGGAAGGTGCGTCACGATGAACGGCGTCGGCTCGACCGAAGGCTCCGCCTTGCGCTCCAGATGGACCCCCATCACGAGCCGCTCGCCGTCGGGCAACGTGAGCTCGAGGGCCGTGTACGACGGGCGCTCGGGGTGGCCCAGCCGACCCCAGATCCCCTTGTCGCCGGCCGTCGCGCCGCTCTCCCCCAAGTTGGTGAAGCGCAGCCGGGACATGTCGGGCAACAGCGCCACGTAAGCGGCGATCATCACCGTGGTCTTGCCCGCGCCGTTGGCACCCTCGAGCGCGGTGACGTGCCGATCGAGCAAGTAGCGCTCGTAGAACACGCCTCTCCAGTTCACGAGCGCGAGCGCGCTGGCCCGCGTGCGGCTCATGTCGCGGCCTCGCCGCCGTCGTCGTCGCCGCCGTCGTCGTCGCCGCCCCCCTCGTGAGCTGAATCGGCCGCCGCTTCGTCGTCCCCCCGGTCTGCGTCCGCCGTGTCGGCATCGTCGGGAGCGAGCGCCACCTCGCCCGCGGCCACCAGCCGCGACAGCTCGGCTTCGGGATCGGCCGTCCCCCGCACCGGCTCGGCGAAGCGTAGCAGGGCGGGCCGCAACCGCAGGCGCCCGTCGGTCATGAGCTCGACAAACCCGAGGGTGGAGAGGCGCCGGACGGCTTCTTGCACCTTCGCCCGGGCGGTCTGCTCCGCCACTCGTTCGTCGTAGCGGCGTCGCTTCGGGTTCAGCGCGCGCACGAGCGCGTCCGTCCCCAAGGTGGTCGCGAGCTGCCCGAGCAGCTGGTCGCGATCGACCACGCCGCCGTGCTGGACCGTGGCCGGGTCAAGGTACAGCAGCGTCAGCGCCTGACCGACGAGCATGTCGGCGACCGACAGGTGCCGCCGCCCGAGCCGGTCGCTCGTGGGCAAGAGGAAGAAGTAGCCATCGCTGCGATGGATCAGCTCCGCGTCGTAGCGGCGATAAAAAGCGACCAGCAGCGGCTCCGCTTCGACGAGCAAGGTGTACCAGGGCCCGTCGTCCCGATCGACGTGCCGGCCGCGCCGCAGGGCCAAGTCCAGCTCGGGGAACGCCTCGTCCGCGATCACGTCTTCGAGCCGCTCGAAGCCGGGCCCGCTCATCCCGTCGGCTCCTCACGCCAGAGCGCCCACTCTTCGATCTCGAGGCCGTCCCGAATCGGTCGCCACGGCCGCTCGCGGTCGGCGCGCGGCTTGGCGAGGCGCGCGACGGTCTCTGCGACGCGGCCCGCCGTCGCGAAGCGCTCGTCCTCGCGGACCTCGTCGGCCACCCGCGCCGTCACCTCCGCCAGGCTGGTCACCCCCGAGGCGATGAGCTGCCGCACCCGCGCTTCGAGCCGGGCCCGCGGATCCTCGGCGGAGACCACCTCCGGGGGCTCCTCGCGCTTTTTCCGCGGCCGCTTCACCGGCGGACGCTCCGGGGGCGCGACCACGTCTCGCAAGAGCTGCATCGACGGCGCTCGGGCGACGGTCAGCGCGAAGGCGCGGCCCGTCTTGCCGCTGAGCTGCGCGCGCAAGCGCTCCGTCAGGGCCCGGGTCGGATCGAGCCGCACCACGTCCCGCAGGTAGCGGTGCACGTACTGGTAGTAGTCGGACCAGGCCTGTTGGCGCGCCGAGCCCCAAGCGGCGATCCGGTCCACCTGCTCGACCACGCGGTGGGTGATCTCCTCACCCTCGGCGTTGCCGCGCTCGACGCAGAGCTCCAAGACGTCCTGGAGCGAGGCGTGGAGCTGGTGCGTGTCGCGCAAGAGCACTTCGTTGAGCTCCCGCAGCGTGGCGCTCGTTCGATCGAGCAAGCCCTGGCAGCGCTCGACGGCGCCGAACCAGTCCGCGCCGAGAAGCTCGGCGATTTCTTTCTGCAGCGCCTCTTGCTGGACGTCGAGCCCGCGCTGGCGGCGCTCGATCCCGGCGACGAGATCGGTCACCGTCACGCGCAGGGGGCCGTGCACCCTCGTGTGCCAGTCGTGCTCGGTCTGCGCGGCACGCGCCGCCGCCGCGACCTCGTCCAAGCTGATCTGCAACGTGCGGGTGAGCAGCGTCAGGCTCTCGGGGGTGAGCGCCTCCTCGTGCAGGAAGAACTCGACGATGCCGCTGGCCAGGCGGCTCAGCGTGTATTCGCCCGCGCGGGCGATGAACGCCCCGTCGATGCGCGCCAGCATCCGCTGATCGCGCAGGCGCTGGATGGCGTGGGTCGCGCGCTTGCGCAGGTTCTCCGCCGCCGGATCCACGCGCGCGCAGACCTCTTCGAACAGCCCGACCAGCTCCTGCTCGCCGAACGAGGTGAGCCCGCTGCCCTGCGCACGCACGTACAGCGCCGCGACGAAGCACAGGTCGATGGTGCCGAGGTCGAGCGTCACCCGGCGCTCGACCAAGGAAGCGAGCAGTCGGTTCGGATCGAGGGAGGGGTCTTGAGCCATGAGCGAGCAGCGCGGACCCGAGTCGTAGAG
>JAEZYZ010000258.1 GCA_023418705.1 Pseudomonadota bacterium
GCGGCGGGCGGTGGCGGGGGCGCCGCCGCGGGGGCGGGGCCGGGTCCCGGCGGGCCACGCCGCGCTGGCGCTCGGGCTCGAGTCGCTGCCATCGGAGGATGGCGTAACCATCTTTTTCGTGCGCTCAAACCCGGGTCGCGACCCCGGCTTCGGCCAGACAATGTCCGGGGGGCCCCTGGCGCCCGCTGCCATCGTGGTAGAAGTCAGCCGCCCGTTCTCGGACCGAGCTCATGGCAGCGCACAAGATCGTCCACGCCGCGGATTTGCACCTCGACAGCCCCTTGCTCGGTCTGTCGCGTTACGACGGCGCCCCGGTCGAGCGCATCCGCGGGGCGACCCGGCGCGCCTTGCGCAACCTCGTGGATCTCTGCATCGAGGAGCCGGCCGGCGCGCTCCTCATCGCGGGCGATCTGTTCGACGGCGACTGGCAAGACTATGCGACCGGCCTGTTCTTTTTGGCGGAGCTCGGGCGGCTGCGCGACGCCGGCACGCAGGTGATCGTGCTGCGCGGCAACCACGACGCGGAGAGCAGGATCAGCAAGAAGCTCCGGCACCCCGATCACGTGACGGTGCTCGACCACCGAAAGCCACAGACGGTCGAGCTCGCCGACCTCGGGGTCGCGGTCCACGGGCAGAGCTTCGCGACGGCGGCGGTCAGCCAAAACCTCGCGCTCGATTACCCCCCACCCGTCGCTGGCGCCGTCAACATCGGCCTGTTGCACACGGCGCTCGAGGGCAGGGAAGGGCACGGGCGCTACGCCCCGTGCAGCGAGCGGGAGCTCATCGATCGCGGCTACGACTACTGGGCGCTTGGCCACGTGCACCGGCGGGAGGTGCTCTGCCAGGCGCCGTGGATCGTCTTCCCCGGCAACCTCCAGGGACGCCACGCGCGTGAGACCGGGCCGAAAGGGGCCACGCTGATCACCATCGAGGACGGGCGCGTCACGGCGGTCGAGCCGCGAACGCTGGACGGGGTGCGCTGGGCCTGCCTGGACGTCGACGCCACACCGCTCGCCACCGCGGACGCGGTGGTGCAAGCCGTCCACGAGCAGCTGCGAAGCGCCGCCGAACAGGCGGAGGAGCGCCTGCTGGCGGCCCGCGTCGTGGTGCGCGGCCGATCGGCGGCGCACGCCGCCTTCTCCCACGATCCGGAGCGCTGGGTCAGCGAGATCCGCGCGGCGGCTTTCGACGTGCCGGCGGACGTCTGGATCGAGAAGGTGCGCTTCGACAGCCGCCTGCCGCTCGACATCGACGCGCTGCGCGGGCAGGACGACGCCATCGCCGCGCTGCTCGGGACCTTGGACGCGGCCCGGCACGATCCGGCGCAGCAGGCCGAGCTCCGCGCGTGTTTGGCCGACGTGCTCCGCAAGCTGCCGAGCGACGTGAAGCGCGCTCCGGAGCTCGCCGCGCTCGATGGGGGTCCGGGCTGGGCGGCGCTGCTCGACGAGGTGGAGCAGCAGCTGGTGGGCGCGCTGCTCGAACCGGGAGAGCCGACGTCATGAGGCTCCTGCGCCTCGAGCTCACCGCCTATGGCCCGTTTGCGGGGCGCGAGCTCGATCTCTCGCTGCCCGGTCCCGGCGGCCTGCACCTCGTCACCGGCCCCAACGAAGCGGGCAAGAGCACGGCGCTGCGCGCGGTGCGGGACCTATTGTTCGGCATTCCGGAGAATACCCGCGACGCCCACCGGCACCCCGGTCCCGATCTGAAGCTCGGCGCCACGCTCGAGCGCTCCGGGGGAGAGACCCTCACGATCGTTCGCCGCAAAAAGCGCAAGGATCCGCTGCGCGACGGCGAGGATCGACCGCTGCCGGAGGCCGCGCTCTTGCCCTACCTGAGCGGGCTGACGCGCGAGGTGTTCGAGGCCAAGTTCGGGCTCGACCACGAGCGGCTGCAGAGCGGCGGGCGAGCGCTGCTCGCAGGCAAGGGGCAGCTCGGCGAGAGCTTGTTCGATGCGGGCCTCGGCGCCACCCCGATCCACGGACTGTTGGAGAGGCTGCACGGCGAGGCCGACAAGTTGTTCTCACCGCGCGCCAAGAATCGACCCTTGAACCAAGCCATCGCGAGCTACCAGCGGGCACGGATCGACGGCAAGGGGGCGATTTTGCTGGTGGACAAGTGGAAGAACCAGCGCGAAAAGCTCGAGGCGCTCGGCCACCGGCTCGACGAACAGCGCGCGCTGCAGAAGGCGCTGCGGCTCGAAGAGCACCGCACGCGCCGCGCGCTGAACGTGCTCAAGCAGATCGCCAAGCGGGACACGCTGTTGTCGGAGCGGGCGGCGCTCGGCACGCTTCCCCGTTTGCCAGAGGGCGCCGAAGCGCGGCGGCGCGAGCTCCTGCTGCAGCGGGAGAAGGCCGAGCTCGACCTCGGCCGCCTCGAGCGCGAGATCAGCGTGCGTGAGCGGCGCCTGTCCGAGCTCCCGGTGCCCGAGGGGCTGACGCGCTTCGACGAAGGATCCATTCAGCGCCTGCGCGATCAGGTGGGCAGCGTGCGCGAAGCGGCGATCCACCTGCCCAAGGTAGAGGCCGCGCTGCGCGAGCGAGAGGACCGGGCGCGGGCCAGCCTGCGGCGGCTCGGCAAGTCCGAAGATCTCGAGCAGGTCGAGCGTTTCCGGCTCGACGCCGCCCGGCTCGCGCGCATCGAGCGGCTGGCGCGCGAGGGGCTTCTGCTCGACGACAAGATCGCGGCCGCTCGCGAGCAGCTGCAGCGCGCCGACGCCGAGTGGGCCGCCCAGCAGCAAGCGCTCGAAGCGGTGGAGGTGTCGGAGGCGGCGCTGCGGCTCGAGCCGCTGGTGCAGCAGGGGCGCGCGCAGGCGGAGCTCGACCGTCAAATCTTGGACGCGGAGCTCGAGCTCGAGCGCTTGCGGAGCGCGCTCCGGCGAGGCCTTGGCGCGCTCGGCCTCGAGGCGCTGCCCGATCCGGCGCCCGAGGTGGAGGACGAGGACCTGGCCGAGCTCGAGCGCGCGTTCTCCGCGCTCGGCGAGCGCGGGCGGCAGCTCGACAAGGAGCGGGACGCCCTCGAGCAGCGGCGCTCCGATCTGGAGCGCGAGGTGCGCGCGATCACCCGCGCCGGTGAGGTCCCGAGCGAGGCCGACCTGCTCGCCGCGCGAGCGCGGCGCGAGCAGGGGTGGCGCTCGGTCCGGGAGGCGTGGGGGGCGGGACGCCCCGCGGACGCCGTGGACGCGGCGTTCGATCCCGATCGGCCGCTCGGCGACGCCTTCGAACGGGCGGTGTCGCGGGCGGACGAGCTGTCCGATCGGCTCCGGCGCGAGGCGCAGCGCGTCTCCGACCTCGCCTGGCGGCGCGCCGAGCTCGAACAGCTCGCAGAGGCGAGGGAGCGGCTCGAGCGCGCGGCCGCACGCCGGGACGCCGAGCGCGCCGAGATCGATCAGCGGTGGGCCGAGCTCCTGGCGCGGTTCGGCCTCACCGACCGGAGCGTGCGGCAGCTGCGGGGTTGGCTCGCTCGCTATCGCGAGTGCCTGGCCCTCGCCGAACGAGTGAGCGACTGGGGCGCCCGACACGAGCGCTGGTCGCAGGCGCGCGCGCGCAGCCTCGCCGAGCTCGCCAGCGAGCTTCGGGCGCTCGGCGTGCCGATCGAGCCGTCGGCGGGCCTCGGGCAGGCCGTGGAGCGGGCCGCGCAGGTGGTCGCCGAGGCGCGGGACGCCCTGCAGGAGCGCAAGGCGCTAGCGCGCGCGCTGACGCAGCTGTCCGCGCGCCGGCGCGAGCAGCAGCAGGAGCTTGAACGGCTCGCGGCCGAACGACAGCAATGGCAAGACGCCTGGACGGACGCGATCGGCGTGCTCGAGCTGGGCAGGGCCGCGGCCCCGTCCGAGGTCGCGGCGCTGTTGGCGGAGCTGCAGGATCTTTTCCAGTGCGTGGACTCCTTTCCGTCCGAGCTGCGCCGCATCCAGGGCATGCGCCGCAACGCCGAGGTCTTCCGAGCCCAGGTCGCCGATCTGGTCCGCGAGCACGCGCCGGACCTGGCGTCGCTCGAGCCCGCCGCCGCCGCCGAAGCGCTCGTCAACCGCTATCACCGCGCGCGACGCAATCTCGAAGAGCGAGAGCGGCTCGAAGCGGAGCTCGCCGAACGCCGGGCGGAGCGGCTCGACGCCGAGGCGTTGCTGCAGGCGGCGCAAAGCGGCTTGCTGGCGCTGATGGAGCGGGCGGGCGTCGACAGCGCCGACGCGCTCGAGCAGGTGGAGCAGCGCGTCGCGCGGGCGCGCCAGATCGAGGCGCAGCTCGAGGAGCTCGAGCGGGAGCTGCTCGATTCGGGCGAAGGCGCCAGCATCGCGGCGTTGATCGAAGAAGCGCGCTGCATCGAACGCTCGGGCACGAGCCCGCGGGTGCGCCTCGCCGAGGTGGCCGAGGAGCTCGAGCGGGTCGACGCCGAGATCAACGGGCTCATGACGGAGATGGCCAGCGTGGAGGCGGGGCTACGGCTCTTTCAGACCGAGCAGCGCGGCGCGGACGCGGCCCAGCAGCTGTCACAGCTCACGGCGGAGATCGCCGAACAAGTGCGCCGGTACGCGCGCGCCAAGCTCGCGGCGACGTTGCTCGAGCGCGAGGTCGAGCGCTACCGCGAACGGCATCAAGGCCCGATCCTGCAGCGGGCCAGTCGGCTGTTCGTGGAGCTGACCCGGGAGCGCTATCGCGGCCTGCGCGCCGGCCTGACCGAGCAGCTCGTCTGCGTGCGCGCCGATGGCAAAGAGCTCGAAGTGGACGACCTGAGCGAAGGGACCCAGTATCAGCTCTTTCTGGCGCTTCGGCTCGGCACCTACGAGCTGTACCTCGAGCACAACGAGCCCATGCCGCTCGTCCTCGACGACATCTTGATCCACTTCGACGACGGGCGCGCCAAAGCGGCGCTGAAGGTGCTCGCCGAGCTCGCCGCGCGCACGCAAATCCTCTTCTTCACGCACCACGAGCACCTGCTCGGGCTGGCGCGCGAGGTGGTCTCGACGCCCGCGTACCGAGAGCACAAGCTCTCGCTCGGCTGAGGCGCCGATCGGACCCTGTCGGATCCAAACCGGCGGCGTCGAGGTTCGCCCCCCTTTCGCTTGACGCTCTCGGGTGAAGGGCCGATCCTCGAGGCCTGCTGTGATGAAGGCGCCGAAGAACAAAGCCCGCCCGGAGACCAGCGAGCTGGCCGACTTGGTCGGACGCATCGACCATCTGAAACAGGAGCACGGCCCCCTGCTCGCCCGCATCGAGGGGGACCGCGGCATGGCGGCGGAGCTGCGCCGGGAGCTGCTGCAGCACCTGCACGAAGAAGAGGCGGAGGTGATCGCCCGCCTGGCTGCCATTTCGCCCGAGACCGCAGCGCGGTACCGCGCGAGCGGGCTGCCCCAGGTTGGCCTCACCTCCGCGGCGTCGCCCGGCACCGAGCCCGCCGGCACGCCCCGCTCGCGCCTCACCGTGGGCTCGCTGCGCGACCCCGCACCGCCCGGCGCGCCGCGCTCCAGGGCGCCGTCCGCGAGCCCGGCGGCAGCGACCACGAAGGTGGCGCGCTTGAGCGTCGGATCGCTCAGACGTGGGTAGTCGAGCCCGCGCTTTTTTCGACCCGGCGCGCGGTGCGCATAGTAGAAGGTTTCTGCAAAGGAATGAGGATGTCCAGCTCGAACCCGCTCAGTGACGCGCAGTGGCAGTTTCTGCAAGAGGAGATCGTGCGGGAGGCGCGCCGCACGCTGGTGGCGCGCCGCTTCCTGGGCATCTACGGTCCGCTCGGCGCCGGCATCGAGGCCGTGGCGCTCGAAGAGTATGGGCCCGATCGGGACGCGGAGATCGAGCTGGTCGGCAAGACCGATCCCGAGCCGATCGTGGCGGTGCGCGAGAAGTACGTGCGCGTGCCCATCATCTACAAGGACTTCATCCTGCATTGGCGGGACGTCGAGCTGTCGCGCAAGCTGGACGCGCCGCTCGACGCCTCTCGGGCGATCCGCGCGTCGCACTTCGTCGCCGATCGCGAAGATCGCCTGTTGTTCAACGGGGAGCCGCGCTTCGGCATCGAAGGGCTGCTCAACGCCAGCGGTCGCACGCACGTGCGGCGCGGTGACTGGAGCGTGTACGGCCAGGCCTACCGGGACGTCGTGCGCGCGTCGGAGGTGCTGCTGCAGCACAACCACCACCGTCCGTTCGCGCTGGCGGTCTCCGCGTACGATTACGCCCGCTTGATCCAACAGCGCGAGGGCCAGTTCGCCCCCGAGATCGACGCCATCATGCGCCTGTGCGACGACGGCGTGTTCACCTCGCCGGCCATCCCGGACGGCAGCGCGGTCATGCTGTCCACCGGGGACCAGAACGTGGACATCGCGGTGACGGAGGATTTGACCATCGCCTACCTCGGCGAGCAGGATCAGGACTATCCGTTCCGCGTCTACGAGTGTTTGGCCCTGCGCATCAAGCGCCCGCGCGCGATCTGTACCATCGGGCAGGAAGAGGGCTGACGGCCTCGGGACCGACCCGCGTGCGGGGAGGGCGGATCGAGCGTACGTCACCGGGGTCACATGGCGCCCCCTCCCGAAAGTCTGCCGGAGCAGCTCGACATCGAGCTCGGGCTCGACGAGCCGGACGACGAGCGCTCGATCCAGGAGCGGCTCGCTCGCCGCTTGGCGGATCCTCAGACTGCTAGCCAGTACGAGCTCAAGAAGCGCTCGCTCGACGCGCGCCGCGGGCGCGTGCGCTTCAAGCTGCACTTCGAGCGGGCCGCGCCCGAGAGCTCCTTGCCCCTGGGCGGGGATCCGCCGCGGGAGGTCGACGCACGGCAGGGCGTGATCATCGTCGGCGACGGGCCGGCGGGGTTGTTTTGCGCCTACGAGCTCGCGCGCCGCGGGATCGGCAGCGTGGTGCTCGACCGCGGCAAGACCGTGCAGCCCCGCCGGCATGATTTGAAGGGCCTCAACCGCAAAGGTGTGGTCGACCCCGACTCCAACTACTGCTTCGGGGAGGGCGGCGCCGGTACGTACAGCGACGGCAAGCTCTACACGCGGTCCCACAAGCGCGGCAACGTGCGTGACGTGATCGAGCTGTTGGCGACGCATGGGGCGCCGGAGGCCATCTTGGTCGAGGCCCGGCCGCACATCGGCAGCAACCGCCTGCCGAAGGTGGTGACGGCGTTGCGCGAGCACCTGGAGGCGGTGGGGGTGACGTTTCGTTTCGGCGCGCGCGTCACCGAGCTTTTGGTGGCGGGCAGCGGCGGCGATCGTCGCGCGGTCGGTGTGCGTCTGGTGGACGGGACGGAGCTCGAAGCCGAGGCGGTGGTGATGGCCACCGGGCACTCGGCGCGCGACGTGTTCGCGCTGCTCGATCGCGCGGGCGCGCAGCTCGAGCCCAAGCCGTTCGCGCTGGGGGTGCGCATCGAGCACCCCCAACCGCTCATCAATCGCATTCAATACGGCGCCGCCGCCGGACACCCCAAGCTGCCGAGCGCCGCCTACCGCCTGGCAGCCACGTGCGACGACCGCGGGGTGTTCTCTTTTTGTATGTGTCCGGGCGGTTTCGTCGTGCCCGCTTCGACCGAGCCGGGGGAGATCGTGGTCAACGGCATGAGCCTGTCGCGGCGCGATTCGCCGTTCGCCAACTCGGGCTTGGTGGTGGCGGTCGAGCCCCAAGATGTGGCGCGCTTGGGGTTCACCGGTCCGCTCGGCGGGGTCGAGCTGCAGCAGCGGGTGGAGCGCGCGGCGTTCGCGGCGGGTGACGGGCGGCTCGCGGCGCCGGCCACGCGCGCCACTGATTTCCTCGCGGGCAGGGCCTCGAGCAGCGTCCCCAAGTCGAGCTACCAGCCTGGGTTGGTCGCGGGTGATGTCGCCCCGGTCCTGGACGCGTCCGGGTTGCCGCTCGCCGCCCGGCTGCGCCAGGCGCTCCGTCGCTTCGACCGTCAGCTGCGCGGCTACGTCACGGACGAGGCCGTGCTGATCGGGGTCGAGTCGCGGACCAGCTCGCCGGTGCGGGTCGTCCGCAATCCAGCGACCCTCGAGGCGCCGGGCGTCGCCGGCCTGTATCCGTGCGGGGAGGGCGCCGGGTACGCGGGCGGCATCGTCAGCGCCGCCGTCGACGGCATCCGCGTCGCACAAAAGATCGTCGAAGCGCGCCGCTCGGGCGCCCGGCGCGCGACCTGAGGACACGGGGTTGGTTCACAGGAGATCAGGAGGGCCTTCGCCCCACCCCGGGTCTCACCACCGAACTAGCGTCGTGCGTCGACGGGTCTAACTCGGAGATTGGTCATCGGACGCGCGGAAGGGGGGGACCGACGTCGTCGGTCCCCAACTGGAGTTTCGATCTCGGCGGCGCGACTCGCCACCGTGGTGGCTACCGGACGCGAGGATCGCGTCGGGCTCAACCGTCGAACTCCCATAAATCTTTCGTCCTTCCGCCCTTCCTGTGAGCAAAAACAGCGGAGCTCATGGGCCGATGGCCCTCGAGACACACCAACGCCCCCGTCAGGCGGCGGAACGACGCTTGGCGCGCAGCTCGATGCGGGTGATCTCGGCCGGGATCCCGAGTCGCATCGGCGGGCCCCAGTAGCCGGTGCCGCGGCTCACGTAGATCAACGTGCGCCCGATGCGGGCCAGCCCTGCCACCACCGGCTGCTGCAGCCGCACCAGGAAGTTCCAGGGCCAGATCTGGCCGCCGTGGGTGTGCCCCGAGAGCTGCAAGCCCACGCCGTGCGCCTCGGCTTCGTGCACGGCGCGTGGTTGATGCGCGAGGAGCACGAGCTCACGGCTCGGGTCTCGCCCCGCGCAGGCGCGCCCCAGATCGGGAGCATCTCCGAAGCGTCCAGCGGTGTAGTCGGTCACGCCCGCCAGGTCGAAGCTCGCCGCGGGCGTCCCGACGCTCACCCGCTCGTTGCGCAGCACGCGCACGTTGAGGCGCTCGAGCTCCGCGCACCAGCTCTCCGCTCCGGAGTAGTATTCGTGGTTGCCGGTGACGAAATACACGCCGTAGCGAGCCTCGAGCGCGGCGAGAGGGGCGGTGTGATCGCGGAGCTGCTCCACCGTCCCGTCCACCAAGTCGCCCGTGATGGCGATCAGGTCCGGCTTCAGCTCGTTGGTGCTCTGGACGACCTCTTCGACGAAATCACGACCGATCGTCGGGCCCACGTGCACGTCGGTGAGCTGCACGATGACCGTCCCGTCCAGCTCCGGTGGCAAACGATCGAGCTCCACCTCGACCCGGCGCACCAGCACGCGGGCGAGCCCGCTCTCGATCGCGACGGCGCCGGCGCCGAAGCCGAGCAGGGCGGTCCCTGCGGCCAGCAGCCGGGATACGGCGAGCCGACGCTCGGGATCGGCAGGGGGCATGTCCGCCAGCCCGCGACGCACGAGGGCGACGAGGCCGCGCCCCAGATCGCCCGCCAGGAGCAGGACGAACAGCAAAAAGGCCAGCCCCAGCCATGAAAATGCCACCAGGGCGAGCGGGCGCACCGCGCCTTGGTCGAGCTGTCGCGCCGTCAGGGAGACCAGCGGCACGCCGGCGGCCCCGAGCACGAGCAGCACCGTCAGCGCGCGAGCGAGGCCCGGCGGCAGCGCCGGATCGCTCACCAGGCGGCGCCAGAGGTAGTAGTGCATGAGCGCCAGCACCCCGAGGGCGACCAGGAGAAAAATCACTAGCTGCGGAGCACGCGACATTGGCCGGGATTTATGGGACGGCCGGCGCGGCGGCGCCAGCCTTGGGCCGCCCTGGACCGCCGCTTCAGCAGAAGGTCATGCGGCGCTTGAACCGCCGCCCTCTTCGGCCTACACCTTCCTCCCCGGGAGCGGAGTCCGGGCCCACATCGCGGCCCGCGAGCCGTTCCGTGCCAGACGCTCTTTGCCACCATCGCTCACCATGAACGACGTACTACCCGGTGCCAGGACTGCTCAACCAAGCGCAGAAGATGCCGATCCCCAGGAGACGCAGGAGTGGGTCGAATCCCTCGACGCGGTCGTCCACCACACGGGGCGCGATCGAGCGCGCTTCTTGGTGGAGCGCGTGCTCGACGCTTCGCGCCAACACGACGCCGTACCGCGCGGCCCGCTCGTCAGCGACTACGTCAACACCGTGCGTCCGGAAGAGGAGCCGGACTACCCGGGTGACGAGGCGATGGAGCGCCGCATCCGGCGGATCAATCGCTGGAACGCCGCGGCGATGGTGCACCGCGCGAACAAGCGCTTCGACGGCCTGGGCGGCCACATCTCCACCTACGCCTCGAGCGCCACGCTCTACGAGGTCGGCTTCAACCACATCTTCCGCGGCAAGGACGGCAAGGGGCCGGGAGACCAGCTCTACTTCCAGGGCCACGCCTCGCCGGGGATGTATGCCCGCTCGTTCCTAGAGGGTCGCATCGACGCCGCCGTGCTCGATCGCTTCCGCCGCGAGGCGGACCGGGGCAAGGGGCTGTCGTCCTACCCGCACCCCCGCCTGATGCCGGAGTACTGGGAGTTTCCCACGGTCAGCATGGGCATCGGGCCAATCAACTCGATTTACCAGGCGCGCTTCAATCGCTACCTGCACCACCGCGGCATCCTCGATACCAGCGAAGCCCGCGTGTTCTGCTTCATCGGGGACGGGGAGTGCGACGAGCCGGAGACGCTCGGCGCGCTCGGCATCGCCGCACGCGAAGGCCTCGACAACCTGATCTTCGTCATCAACTGTAACCTCCAGCGCCTGGACGGCCCGGTGCGGGGCAACGGCAAGATCGTCCAGGAGCTCGAGGGCACCTTCCGCGGCGCGGGCTGGGACGTCGTCAAGGTCATCTGGGGGCCCGAGTGGGATCCCATCTTCGAGCGCGACACCGAGGGCGTGCTGCGGCAGGCGCTCACCTCGATCGTCGACGGCCAGTGGCAGCGCTACACCACCGCCAGCGGGGAGTACCTGCGCAAGGATTTCTTCGGCAAGGATCCGCGCCTGGCCGCCTTGGTCAAGGACGTCCCGGATGAGATCCTGCAGAAGCTCCGCCGTGGCGGGCACAGCAGCCGCAAGGTGTTCGCAGCGTACCAGCGCGCGCTCGAGCTGCGCGGGCGCCCGAAGGTCATCTTGGCGCACACCGTCAAGGGGTGGGCGCTCGGCGAGGGCTTCGAGGGCAGCAACGTCACCCACCAGAAGAAGAAGCTCGAGGTGCGGGAGCTGCGCGCGTTCCGGGATTTGCTCGAGCTGCCCGTGCCCGACGACAAGCTCGACGAGGCTCCCTACTACCACCCCGGCATGAACAGCCCGGAGGTCGAGTACCTGCTCGATCGCCGGCGTGCCCTCGGCGGTCCGCTCCCCAAGCGCCGCACCCAGGTGCAGGTCAACCTGGAGCTGCCGGGTGAGAACCTGTACGAGGAGTTCTACAAGGGCATGGCCAAGGGGGAGGCGTCGACCACGATGGTGTTCGCGCGCCTGCTCGCCAAGCTCCTGCGCGACAAGCAGATCGGGCGGCGCGTCGTCCCGATCATCCCGGACGAGGCCCGCACCTTCGGCTTGGACGCCCTGTTCAGCCAGGTCGGCATCTACTCGCCGCACGGGCAGCTCTACGAGCCCATCGACAAGGGCAAGCTGCTCTACTACCGGGAGAGCCGAGACGGCCAGGTGCTGGAAGAGGGCATCACTGAGGCCGGATCGATCGCGTCGTTCACGGCAGCCGGCACGTCCTACTCGGTGCTCGGCGAGCCGATGATCCCGTTTTACATCTTCTACTCGATGTTCGGCTTTCAGCGCGTGGGCGACCTCGTCTGGGCCGCCTGCGACTCGATGGTGCGCGGCTTCATGCTCGGCGGCACCGCCGGCCGCACGACGCTGAACGGCGAGGGCCTGCAGCACGAAGACGGGCACAGCCACGTGCTCGCCACCACCTACCCGCCGATCCGCGCCTATGACATCGCGTACGCCTTCGAGCTCGCCGTCGTCATTCAGGACGGCATGAAGCGGATGTTCTCCGACGGGGAGCGCTGCCTCTACTACATCACGCTCCACAACGAGAACTACGCGATGCCCCCCATGCCCGAAGGGGAAGGGGTGCGCGAAGGCATCGTGCGCGGCATCTACCGCTACCGCTCCGCTCAGGAGCGCAAGGACCGCCACGTGCAGCTCTTCGGCAGCGGCCCGATGATGAACCAGGTCCTGCGCGCCGCCGACATCCTGACCGAGCGCTACGGCGTCTCCGCCGACATCTGGGGCGTCACCAGCTACCAGGAGCTCCGCCGCGACGCCCTCGCCTGCGAGCGGCACAACCGCCTGCACCCCGAAGCCGAGCAGCGGGTCCCCTTCATTACCCAGGTCATGAAGGACGTCCCCGGTCCGTTCATCGCCGCCTCCGACTACATGAAGGTGCTGCCCGACGGCATCGCCCGCTGGCTCCCCGGGCGCCTCGTCCCCCTCGGCACCGACGGCATGGGCATGAGCGACACCCGCGAAGCCCTCCGCCGCCACTTCGAGGTCGACGCCGAGAGCATCGTCATCGGCGCCCTCGACGGCCTCCGCCTCGACGGCAAGCTCGACGGCGCCACGCTCGCCCGCGCCATCCAGGAGCTCGGCGTCGATCCCGCCAAGATGGACCCGGTCGCGCTCTGAAAGCAAAAGAACACGGTAGGGCCTCAGGTCCTGTCGTGATCCACCGCTCCGGGGTGCCCGCGCTCTCGCGCGACGCCCCGGCGCTTCGCTTTGTCCCAACGATACCGAGCGCCCAGACGATCACGCAGCGCGAGAGAACGCGCCGGGCCCTTCACGATGGAGCGTGAGAGCTGGGCGGTGGGACAACGCGGGAGTCCACAGCGCCGTCAGCTGCGGCAACGCAGCCAACGAACGGTGCTGAACTGGCAGAGGATGAACCGGCTCTCGCTCCGCTGGATTTCGCCGGCCCGAACGCAGCATCCGTGGCCTGACAAGCGTTTCCACGCCAGGACCCAAGGTGGGAGCCCGGTGCGGTAGTTCCGCACGCCGGGTTCTGTGCGGGGGGCGGGCCGACCCCTTCGAGCTAAGGCCCGTCCCTACCGCGACGGCTCTCTGCTCGCGTTCGGTCAAGGTCCGTGGGGTGCGTGCCGAGTCGGCGTAGTTCGCCATGTCGCTATGAGGGCGTGCTTCTGAGCATCAGGCAACACCGTACTTCGAACGCGCATCCTCTGGACTCACGTTCCGCAGTACGGGTGGCCCACCGCCGTGGAGGTCGGACTGGGGGTACAAGAGCTCCCAGTAGCGCCCGTCAGCGGGATCACGGTAGAGCGCGTCCCACCCGCTTGCATCGTGCCCGACCATCTCAAGGTAGCTCGACACTAGTTGGTCGATGCGGCGGCATGCATCGTCGGCCACGACATCTTTGCCAGACTGGGTCCATGAGCCGCGGATCTCGGTCTCGTTGGGATGGATCTTCACGGCCCAACCCTCCTGATCACCGCTCCCTCGGGAATGGGCCCGTTCGGAATGACGAATTCCCGTGCACCGCCTGCGGTACGCCCGCCTCCTACGAACCCGGGATTCGATCGGAGAACAGGTGATGCCAAGCCTTCCGCCGGCGTCGGGAACTCGATGACCGTGAAGCTACGGCTGTCTGGGATTGTCAGCCGCTCCGCGATTTGCGCAGGAGTCATCCCGGCAATGTCGTCTGCCGCGGTAACGAAAACGTCACCGGAACCTGGCCTTCCCAGCGTCGTCGGGTTCACGTCTCCCGGAATGACACGTGCGACCCGACCAGGAACCGCGTTGGCGCTCCCCCTCGCGGCAGAGCGGTAGCCTGACGCGTTCTCGTCGCACGCTTCGCCGATTCCCTCGTGCAGTCCGGGGCTTGTCTCGGCCGAGGCCCCGACGCTGGCCGTGGCCACGAGCTCGAAGGCGCTGACGCGAGCTTCGGGATGTGCGTTGCCGAGCGCAGACGCACTCGCCGGCGGGAGCACGAAGGCCAGCAGCGTGAACAGAAACGGTATGGCGCGCAGCCAAGACATCGACGGCCACCTTACCGCGAGGGACGGGTCGGGGACCGCGTTCGGTCGTGGGCGATCACGTGGGGCCGTGTTGGCCGTCGTCAGTCGGGCCGGGCCCGTGCCCCGACTCGCCCGCCTTCGCGGCACGCAGGCCGACTACGGGGCTGTGGGGGGCTGGTCTGTGGCTGGCCTTCGGCCTGCCTGGTCGCGTGCTTCGCCGGCTTCACACCCCTCGTCGTCGATCGCGTCGTCGCTCTCGGCTTCGGTGGCCAGGGTGGCGAAGAGTGCAGCCTTCGCGTCTTCCGGGCTGAGGGCTGGGTGGACGGTCGCCTTGGCGTCGTCGGCCTCGTCGGCGACATCGCCGTCAGCACATTGTCCAGACGCGTCTGGATTCTCGCCATCCAGCACCTCAGGTCGGTCGATCTTCGCGCTCGGGTGCGTGAGCGCGTGCAGGGCCTTGAGTCGGCGGATGGAGACC
>JAEZYZ010000305.1 GCA_023418705.1 Pseudomonadota bacterium
CGCCCCACACCACATCCACCCCCCTGTGGGGCCCCGCCGCCGGGGGCCCCTCTTCCGCTCGTCCGACCTTCCTGTGACCAATCTCCGATCTAGACTCGTCGACGCACGACGTTGGCTCGGTGCCGAGAAGCGTCTTCACGGACTCGAGGTGGGCAGAAGGCGCTGACGGTCTTGCTGTGAATGACCTGCCGGCTAGCTCATCGTCGTCTTGCCTGCGCGGCCGAGCTTGGAGCTCGGCGGCACCTCCCCGATGTTCAACCACGCGAAGAACGTCGGCAGACACTCCCGCTGGGCGGGCGGCATGAACTCGAAGTTGCGCCCGCGGTCGATGATCTCCCAGAAGTCCTTGCTGCGCACGTTCTCGAGCGCGTCGCGGATCGCGAGCAACCGTTCCGGCGGTTCGTCCTGCATGTCACGCGAGATGCGGCGGGCCTTTTCGGGCTGGCCGGTGGCCAAATAGTACGTTGCCAGCTTCACCTGGGCCTTGCGAACGCCGAGCAGCGCGCGTTCTTGGCTGCGCGAGCGCAGGGGACGATCGAGCTCCAAGAAGCAATCGAGCATGGCGCGCTCCTCGGGGGCGCCGAGCTCGCTCGCGACCTGACAGATGGCGGACACGTCGTAGGCCACCGTCTCGGTCACGAAGGTCAAGCTCATGTCGAAGCTGACGTGACCGTAGTAGATCATGTGCTCGACCCCCTCCACCGCGACGCTGCCCTGCCCTGCGCGGAGCACACCCTCCACCAGTAACCGGTACTGGTTCAAGACGTTGTAGGCCGTGCGCACGTCGCGGCCGTTGAGCGTCGCACGCATGTAGGAGTTCATGAAACGCAGCACCAGCTCCAAGAGCTCGCGGTCCCCTTGCACGGCCGCGGCGTCGCCGATGTAGCGCGTGTCGATGGCCACCAAATAGTTGATGTCCCGCATGGTCGCCAGGGCCTCGTTGTAAATCCCCAGGTACTGGCGCATGACCTTCCACTCCACCCAGGTGTGGCGCTCCTCCAAGTCGCTCAAGCTCTCCGGGTCCATCGCGACGAAGTCGGGGTTGTCTCGAATGCTCTCCGCGATCGAAAACCACGCGGCGTCGGCCTCTGGTTTCTGCTTCAGGTACTCCAGCGTGAGATCCTTGAGCGCGTCGACGGCGCCGCTGGCGATGATCTTGTCCTTGCCGGAGATGGAGTTGCTGGTGATGTCGGTCAGCTCTTCCATCGCAGACAAGAGCTTCGCCTGCGCCTGCGCGACGGCGAGCGGATCCCTGGCGGCCGCGCCGGCTTTCGCCACGCCGACCGCCTCCGTCCGGATCCGCCGAATGATGTTCATCGGCTCCAAAAACCAAAAAACGTAGCCGAAATAGGGCGCCATGAGCAGCAAGCCGCCGGTGGTCGCACACACCATGGCGATCAGCGCGAGGGTCGGAACGTAGGTCTGCTTGAGCGAGACGCTGAGCCACACACCGCACACGCAGGCCACGACGTAGTACGCCATCACGCTCAGGTTCACGCGGTCCTTCAAGAACATCTGCGCGACGCCCGTGTAGCGCTCGGCGGACAGCTGCACGATGATGCTGACGACCGTGATCACGATGCCGAACACGGCCGCCGTCATCGTCGCCAGCGAGCTGACGGCGTCGGTCAAGCTCCCCGGATCGAACTCGAAGAACGCCGCCAGGGGATGGCCGCCCGGACGCCCCCCGGCCCCCAGCAGGTAGAAGTCGAGCGCGTACAGGCCCCAGAAGATGACCAGCGCGGCCAGCGTCAACACGGCGATCGGCAGAAGCCAGCGCCGCTCGGAGGGGGCAGGTGGGGCGGGCATGCGAAGGTCCGCGCGATTTTAGGACGGCGCCCGCGGCGCGCGCCCCACAATCGAAAACCTCAGGGCTTTTTCTGCAGCAACGGCGCGAAATCCCGGTCCAGGACCGTCTTTCTACCGTCGCGTGCCGCGTTCCGGATGGCCTCGTTCGAGAGGCTCCGCAGGTGGTCGCTCAGCACGTCGACGACGGAGTCCGACGTGTTCATCCCAGATCGAGCCTTGATGTACTTCTTGAGCTTGGAGACGACGACGAGCACGTCGCGCAGATCCTCCGCTTCGTCGGACCCGGTCGAGACGATGCGCCGCGCGGGGGCGTTCGCCACGCCGCTCTCGCTCGCGTGCCGCGCGCCGGACGCGGCGACGGGCTCCCGCCCGGCCTCGTTCTCCTCGTCCGCCTGTTCGCGCTCCCACTGCTCCCGGGTCGGCGAGCGGGCCTTCTCGGCCCAGGCCTCCCGGTGGCGCATCATCGGCAGGTGCGCGTCCCAGCACTCGACGGAGCAGAAAAATAGCCCCGTGCGTTTGCGATTGCAGGTCGAGACGCTGCACAGAAAATATTCTTGCTCGAACCCAATCTCTTTTTTGCAGGTGCTGCAAACACGAAAATAGTCCGTCATCGTTCATCCACCGTTCGGCGCGTTGGGGCTCTCGACGACCACCGCGAACGCGCCGGTTCCGTTCGGGATGCGGCCGAAGGCGCCCCCCCCTGGATAAGCGACGCTGCTCACGATGTCGATGCCGGCGCTCGGCGCGAGCAGATAGATCACATCGCCGCTGTTGCTGATGCCAAACGTCGCGTGAAAGCAGGGCGCCGGGCGGCCGGAGCAGGCGGTCGTCAAATCGGTGATGGGCGTCATCTGCTCGCCGGTCACGATCAAGATGAGCTCCCCTGGACCGATGCTGGTGCCCGCCTTGAAGCGAAACGCCTCCGACAGCTTGGGCGCGCCGCCCTCGTCGTCGGCGACGCCGTAGCCGCTCAGGTCGATGGCTTGGTCACCGGTGTTGAACAGCTCGATGTAGGCTGGGCTATCGCCGTTGATCTCGTTGATGACGACCGTGAACGGCGGGGC
>JAEZYZ010000324.1 GCA_023418705.1 Pseudomonadota bacterium
CCCGCCCCCTATGGGGCCCCGACGACGGCGGCCCCCCTTCCGATCTTCCGATCTTCCTGTGACCCATCTCCGAGCAAGACGGGTCGACACCGCTCGCTGTCTCAGTCGTGAAATCCGTTTTCACCGAAGGCCCTGATGCTCTTCCTGCTTCGTCGCACGACGCTAACCGGTGGTGACAAACGTTTCACCGACTCGAGGGGGGCGCCTGGCCCTGACGGCCCTGTCAACGACTACCCCCGAGAGGCCGATCGCCGGCGTCAGCGGATCATGTTGCGGGCGATGACCAGGCGCTGGATCTGGCTCGTGCCTTCGTAGATTTGTAGCACCTTGGCGTCGCGCATCAGCTTCTCGACGGGGTAGTCCTTGACGTAGCCGTTGCCGCCGAAGATCTGCACGGCGTCGAGGGCCGACTGCATCGCCCGGTCGGCGCCGAACGCCTTGGCGTAGCTCGAGACGATCGGATCGCGGACACCATTGTCCAGGTTCCAGGCGGCCTTCTGGTAGAGCAGGCGGGTGGCTTCGGCAGAGATCGCCATATCCGCCAGCATCGCCTGGATCATCTGGTGCTCGGCGATCGGCACGCCGAACGCCTGCCGTTCCTTGGCGTAGGCGACGCTCTCGTCGATGCAGCGCTGCATCAGCCCGGTGGCCATGGCCCCAATGTCGGGCCGCGTCTGGTTGAAGGTCTCCATCGCGAGCTTGAACCCCGCGCCTTCAGGAGCCAAAAGGTTCTGCTTTTTGACCTTCACCTCTTCGAAATGCACCACGGCGGTGTCGCTGGCTCGCTGTCCGAGCTTGTCCTCGTGCTTGCCGACGCGCAGCCCCGGGGTGTCCCGATCCACGATGAAAGCGCCAATGCCCTTGTGGCGCTTGGCCGGGTCGGCGGTGGCGAAGACGACGTAGAAGCTTGCGAGCGTCGCGTTGGTGATCCACGACTTTTCGCCGCTCAGCACGAACTCGTCGCCGTGCTGTGAAAAGCGGGTCTTCATCCCGGCCACGTCGCTGCCTCCGGAGGGTTCGGTGGTGCAGTAGCTGGCGAAGACCGGCTCGCTCGTGAGCATCCCGAGGTATTTTTTCTTCTGTTCTTCGCTGCCGGCGAGCTTGATCGGGGTGAGGGCGAGCGAGTTGGCCAGCATGCTGGTCTGGATGCCGGTGCAGCCGTAGGCGAGCTGCTCGGCGATCATCGCGTTCTCGAGCTCCCCGAGGCCGGCGCCGCCGTACTCTGGGGGGACCGTCGGATTGATCAGACCGAGCTCGTGCCCCGCCTCGAACACCTCGCGGGGGAAGCGGCTCTCCCGGTCGCACTCGGCGGCGATCGGGATGATGCGCTCGCGCGTGAAGCGGCGTGCCAGATCGATGAGAGCGAGTTGCTCTTCGGACAGGCTGAAATCGAGCATCTTTCCTCCGTCAGGGCCTCGTGGGGACCGCGCCCATCGTAGAGCGAGTCGCGGCGAGGGGTAAGTAAATCCGAGGGCCCGGGCGTCCGGTCAGCGCTTGGCCCGGCGCTGCATTTGCCGGACTTCGGCGCGCACCGCCCGCGCCCCCAGCACGTAGCCGATGGACAGGCCGATCAGCAGCACGCCGGGAATATAGATGATGTGCCAGAAGGTCATCGGGGGGCCCGGCCAGCGTCACTCCCGCGCGCTTTTCTGCAGCGCCTTCTCCAAGTCACCCAGCCGCGCTTCGATGCCGCGCTGGCGCTTCCACGTCAGCCACACGAAACCGAGCAGGAGCAGCCAAATGACGATGTAGGCGCTGACGAGCAGCGCCTCGGCGCTCGTGGTTTCCCCGCCGCCTTGGACGGCGACGAACTGTTCGGATCGATCCCCCGGATCGGCCGTGGCGGCGGTCTTGGGTTGCTCGGCAGGTTGTGCGCTCATGATCTCAATGACCCTCGATGAATCCTCAGGCGACCTCGTCGAGCCCCGAGAAAATGGCCTCTTCTTCCAGGCGCGCCAACTTCGACGACAGCAGCGCCGCCCGCGCCCGCAGGACGAGCAGGACGATCGCGAGCAGCGTGAGGGCGATGAAGCCCACGGTGAGCGCGTGCTTCATGTCGGGGTGCTGCAGGCCGCCGCCCCCCTTGGTGATCACCGTGGGGTGGAGGCCCCCCCACTTCCTTACGGAGTAGTGAATGATCGGGAGGTTTACCGTACCGAGCACGCCGAGCGCCGCTGCGAAGCGCCGCTCCGCGTCGCCGCTGCCCGAAAAAGCCCGGAGCACCACGATCGCGACGTAGACCAGCACGCTCAGCAACGAGGTCGTCAGCCGAGGATCCCAGGTCCAGTACACCCCCCAAGCCTTCTTCGCCCAGAGCGGGCCTGTGGTCAGCACGATCAGCCCAAAGACGACGGCGCACTCCGCACCCGCGCGGGCCCAGGCGTCCCGGCCGTCGGTGGCCCCGACCAGGTAGGCAGCGCTCGCGACGAAGCACACGGCCCCCGACAGGTACATGGCGTACGCGGAGGGCACATGGAAGTAGAAGATCTTCTGAGCGATGCCACCCGCCGCGAGCTGCGCTGGCGGCGCCTTCAGGAACGCGAAGTAAAAGAGGTAGCTCACCACTGCCGCGGTGAGGCAAACCAGGGCGACGAAACCGGCGTGGCTGCGCTGCATTCGGGGTCTGGACGTTAGCGGCCGGAGGTCGGGCCGACAAGCGCTGGCGATGAAAAGCCGCCGTCCTGATGCTCCTCCAGCGCCGGCCGTTACACCTTGCAGGCGGAGAGGGCCAGCAAGGCCGCGATTTTCGCTCGAACCACGGAAAACTCCTGCACCGCGAGATCGAGCTCGGCCTCGCGCAGTCGGCGCGCGGCATCCACCAGCTCGAAGCTGGTGGCGTTGCCCGCCAAGAACGAGATCTGCGCCAGGCGGGCCGTCTCCCGTGCGAGCTCGCGGCCGCGCCGGCTGACGGCGAGGTTGCTCTCGGCCACCTGGATGGCGCGCATCGACTGGCGCACCTCGATCGCCGCCAGGCGCCGCGCGTCCACGAGCTGCTGCCGCGCGACCTGCGCCTGGGCGATGCTGGCTTCCTTCCGCGATGAACGCAGGCCACCGTCATACAAGCGCCAGGTGAGCAGCCCGCCGATGGTCCAGGTCACGTGCTCGCCGTTGGGGCTGCGGAAGTCTTGGGCCAGGTAGGTCAGGTCGGAGGTGAAGTCGATGGTCGGCAGGTAAGCCCAGTCGTTGCTCTCGATCGACTTCTCGGCGACCCGCACATCCGCGCGGGCTGCTCGCACGTCCGGGCGCGCCTCGATCCCGTCGACCGCGCGGCAGCTGTTCTTCGCGTCGGCTGCCAGCGCATCGAGGCTGATGTTCGGCGTCACTCCCCAAGGTTCGGGGACCCCCAGCGTCATCCCGAGCGACTCCCGCGCTTGCTGCAGGTTCTCGAGCGCGGACACGACCTGGGCGCGCGCCAGCGTCGCCTCCTGCTCGGAGCGCAGGACGTCGACGGCGCTGGCAGCCCCGAGCCGGGCGCGCCGCCGAGTGAGGTCGAGCATCGACAGGGCGGCCCGCAGCGAGACGCGGCTGACCTCCGCCAGGCGCTCCGCCGTCACCACGTTCACGATCGCGTCCGCGACGGCCGCCAGGGATTGGCGCTCGACCTCTTCGGCGTCGAGCTCGGCGGCGTCGATGGCCGAGCGGGCCGTGGAGTAGTTGTACCAGCTCTCCGCCGCGAGGATCGGCACCCGCAGGCCGAGCCCGGCCTGCCAAGTGGTCCCGGGGTTCGGGATCTCGCCCGGCAGCAGGCCCGACGCGGTGAAGGCGATGCCCTGGCCGTACAGCAGGTGGTGCTGGATGCTGGCGCTGCCGGTGACCTGGGGGAGGGCGGGCGCCAGCGCCTGCCGCGCCTGAGCGCGGGCCTGGGCGACCTGGCCGCGGGCGACCTGCAGGGCCGTGGACTGCGTGCGCACCATCCGGAGCGCCTCCTGCCAGGAGCTGAGCACCCGCGCGGGCGCGGCCGGCTCCTGCAGCATCGGGTCGTCCACCTCGGGCAAGACGCCGGCCAGCGGGTCCGGGCGGGGGGCCTGCGCGTCCGCGCCGGGGGTGGTCGTCGGGAGACGGACGCCGGGAGGTGGCGTCGTCGGCTGTGGCCTACCCGGCGCTGGAAGGGTTGGGGGGGACGGCGGAAGGCGCTCGGGCGTGGTGGGCTGCACGGGGGGCACCGTCGGGGTCGAGTCGGGACCGGTGGGCGATCCGGTCGACGGCGGGATGCCCGTCCCCGGACCGACCGTCGGCGGGGCGGGGGCAGGTTGCGCCTGCGCGACGGAGGCACAGAAGACCGCGGCGATCAGCCAAGCAGCGCTCGGGCGAAGCTTCATGGCCGGGAGCTAAACTTGGACGGGCTCGAAAGCAAAGGACTTTACGTCGCGAAGTTGCTGCCGAACGTCCGCTCGCGGCGTCGCTCCACCGCCCGGGCTCAGGGCTCCGAACCGTCGCGACGCGCGGATCCCGGGGGCTCGGCGGTGAGCCAGTCGTTGAGGCGGCGGTCGATCAGCTCCGGGGAGTCGGGCAACGTCTTCTCGAGCAGGCGGCGCGCCTCGTCGACGCGCCCGGCGCGTGCCAGCGCATGCGCGTACGAGGCGGCGATTTCCGGCTCGTACGGAACGGCCTGGTGCGCCAGCTTGAGGTACGGCAGGGCCGACCGCGGGCGATCGAGCGCGACGTCCAGCAGGTGGCCGAGGTTGTGCAGGTGGTTCGGGCAGTCGGGCGCGAGCGCGAGCGCGCGGCGGTAGGCCCGCGCCGCCGCCCGGTAGTGCCCCATCAGCGTCAGGGCGAGCGCGAGCACCGCCCAGCTGCGGTCATCGTCGCAGGACTCGAGCACGCGGCGCGCCAACCCCGCCGCTCGCCAAGGATCGCGCTGCACGACCTGTTCAGCCAGCTGGCGGCTCGCGAACACCCACGCGTCGGACCCGCTCGCCGCCCGCCGGAGCAGCCGCTCGAGCATCGGCACCAGGTCCCGGGCGCCGAGCCCCTTTTCAAGCGCCCACTCGACGTCGCTCAGCAGGCGTTCGACGGTTTCAGCGCTTCGCTTCGGCATCCAAACTACTAGGTACCGTCCAGCGTGGCATCGCGCAATCCGGATCGGCGCTCGCCGATCGGAGCCCGTCCGCTGGCACGATGCCTGCTTTGCGGCTTTCGGCGAGCGCGCGAAAAAGATGAGACGATGTAGCGGGTCGGAGAATTGGGCGCGGGGAGGGTTTCCCGATGCGTCGGGGCCTTCGCCCAAAAGGGGCCGCTTGGCGCGCCCTACGAGCGCTCCGCCGGGCGCCGCGCCTCCTCGGCGAGCGCCTGTTTCCCAGCGATCTCTGCGCCGTTCAGGGCGTCGATGACGCGATCGAGCAGCTCTCGGCGGACGCCGACGAACGAGTGCCGCGGCCGCACGCGGACGTAGTCGAGCTGATCGGCGGCGATGCCGGCGCGTTCGGCCAGGATCGACTGCAAATCGCTCGGGCGGGCGCCGTCGCGCTGCCCGATGTTCACGAAGACCTCGGCGCACCGCTCGGCAGGCCGGGGTGGGGAGCCCGGCTCCGGCGAGGAGGCTGGTTCGGGGGCGGCGCGTTCGGCGCGCTCCGGGGCTTCGACCGCGGGCGCGCCAGGGAGGGCGTCCCGAGGCGCTTCGGCTGCCAGCGAGGTCGGGCGAGAATCCTCGGTGACCCGCGCCATGGGGCGCTCGGGTCGGGCCTCGCTGCTGCGGCTGCGCCGCCGCCGGCGTTCGCCGTTCGCTCGCGCGTCCACCTCGCCAGCGCTCGCC
>JAEZYZ010000344.1 GCA_023418705.1 Pseudomonadota bacterium
GCGGCGGCGGCGGCGGCGGCGGTGGCCGCGGTGGTCGCGACGGCGGTGGCCGTGGGGGGCGCGGTGGTCGCGACGGCGGTGGCCGCGATCGCAATCGCTGGTAGACTGACGACGACCCGAAGCGCCCCGGCGTCATTCCGGGGCGCTTCGCTATTTTCACAGGCGTACCCGGGGGACGTGAGATACCGGAGCTTGCCAGACGAGGTGTATGCATGAGAGCCCGCCCGACCGCAGAAAAGCGCCGCAAAGAGCGCGAACGCCAAGAGCGTAAGAAGGAAAAGGCCGAGCGTCGCAACGAGCGGCGCGTGGAGCGCGAGAACCGTCCCAGCGCCGAAGACGGCGAAGATCCGGACATCGCCGGCATCGTTCCCGGTCCGCAGCCGCTGCCCGAAGAGTTCTACCCGGAGTGACGGGGCGGCAGTCGGGCGCCTTGCGCGGGCTCGGTGTGGATGACGACGTCCACGACCTCCGGAAAACGTTGTTTGATACAGTCGATCACCCGGTGCGTCAGCTCATGTGCTTGCACGATGCCCAGGTGTCGGTCGACTTGGATATGTAGGTCCACGTACACGGCATTGGGGGTGCCGCGTGTGCGTGCCTTGTGGGCGGAGATCACGCCAGGAACGGCGACGGCTGCACGGAGGATCTCGTCGGCGTCGAGCATCGCCGCGTCGGCGAGATAGCCGACGGTGCGCCGCAACACACCGACGCCCGTCCAGAGGATGAAGCCGCACACACCGATGGTGGCCGCCACGTCCGCGAAGGTGTAGCCGAGGGCAACGCACACGCTCGAGAGCAGCACCGCCACGGTGACCAACATGTCCGAGGCCGTGTGGGCCGCGTCCGCCGAAAGGATCGGGCTTTTCAACTTCTCGGCCTGGCGCCGCTCGTAGCGCGCGACACCGTAGTTGACGACCAGCGTCCCGAGCAGCACGACGAAGGCGAGCGGTCCGATGCGAGGCGCGCTCTCTGCCCCGTCGCCGAGGCGCGCGATGGCGTCGCGCAAAAGGTCGACTGCCATGGCCAGGAGCGACACGCCGATCACGGCCGCGGCCGCCACTTCGAACTTCTGATGGCCGTAGGGGTGCCCTCGGTCCGCCGGGCGACCTGCGACGGTCAGCGCGATCAGCCCCACGATGTTGTTGCTGGCGTCGACGAGCGAATGAAAACCATCGGCGCGGATCGCCAGGACGTTTGCCCACGTGCCGTAGCCGACCTTCGCCAGCGCCACCGCGACGTTGAGCCCCAGGGTGACGAGAAACACTCGCCGAATCGCTCGCGCCGATGTTTGACTCACGGGCTCACCCGCCGGGGAGACTGTCAGAAAATGCGAAGCTTTGTCGACGGGCGCTGCCGAAGGAGCGCGGAAGACGACGTATACAACATCGGGGGGCACCGGGTGATGCATTTTCCCGCGGCGCTCGAAATGATCCGAGTTGATCCGCACCCCCGATTTCCGGTACACGGGTCACATGGGGCATGAAAAGGGACACTCGCGGTCATGAATGGATCCGCCTGCTACGACGCCAGCTACGAGGAGGACGACGGTGATCTCGCGGCGGGCGAAGCGCATTCGCACACGCGCATCGCGACGCATGCCGTGCGCGCTCCGAGTCCATCGACCGAAGCACGTGAGGTGCGGGTCATCGCCGGGCCGCGCCGGACGCTAGGCATGATCTCGGTCGACGTGCAGGTGGGTCCTGGTCTGGTCAAGGTGTACTTCACGCACGCCGGTGCAGAGGGTTTCGCCACCGGCGCCAACGGCGAAGACGCGAAAGCAGCGGTCGCGATCGCGCGCCGGTGGGTCCAGCGAGGGAGTTGAGCCGGCGGAGGGGCACGGGCCCCTCGTCGCGTCACGCCCGGGCGGGCCGCGCCGGGAGCTCACGCGCTCGCCGCCTCACTCCCGCTTGCGTCCCCGCTTCACCATCATCACCGTCTCCGACAGCTTGAGGATGAGGTGACGTTCTTCGCTCGACCCCTCTCGCAGGAGGTCGGCCATGCGTGACAGCACGCGATCTTTCACGCGCGGGGTGACGTCGAAGTCGAACAGCGCCTTGGGGGGAACACCCAAGGCGTGCGCCAACTTGGCGATGACCTCCATCGACGGCCCGACGGCGCCGCGTTCGATGCGGCTGATGTACTCCGGAGTGACGTTGGCGCGTTCGGCCAGCGTCGCCTGCGAGAGACCAAGCTCGAGTCGGAGCGCTCGCAGGCGCTGGCCGAAGCTCTTGCAAATATCGAGCGGCGCCATATCCAGCCGCAACGACTACTTCGGTCGGCGGCCGTATGGCAGGAACGGACGATTTAGCCAGAACTGAACCCAGACATCTGGAGACGACTCAAAACTCGCCCTCGTCCTCGTCGATTTTGTCGAGCAAGCGCACGGCCCGGCGCAAAATCGCGACCGTCAAGCGCACGTCCACCGGGCAATCGTCGTCGACTCGGAAGGCGCCGCATTCGGGGCATCGGGCGGATCCTGGCGCGAGCTCCGACGCTGGGACGCCATGTGGGCGAAAGGGGCCATCAGCGGCGAACGCCTCGACGTCGCCATCGTGCGGACACGCCGTCTCCCGGAACGTGCGCGTGATCTCCCGAAGCAGCAGCACCGCCTCTGAGAGCTCCGGAGCGCCCCCCTCTGGTGTCCCGCGCCCTTTGACCCGCATTGGGCCGCTGCGGAAGCGACTCCGATCGGCCTGTCCCGAACGCTTCTCGGCTGCGCGCGCGTTGGCAGCCATCAGTCTCAGCCGGTGCATCTCAAGCTCCCCCAGTCAGTATGCCGAACCGCTAGCTTCGAGGTCCAGGCGGTTCAGCGCAGAAGAACTGTCCGTTCCTCTCCTTCATAACTTACAGATTGTAGAAAGTCTAGCCGCCGATCTCACAATTCGACGCCAGGCCCCTACAAGTATGGCTCACTTGGCGGCTGTCGACCCCAAACGCTTGGGGCGATAGCCATCGCTTCGAATCCCCGCGGGCTTTGCGGCGCGATCCCGAACCCGCGCGGCGCCTCGCTATCCCGGCGCGCTGCCGGATGTCGACGCCTCGGCGGGCTGAAGGCGCCTCAGGCGGGCTCGATGTACCGCGAAGGCGGCGCCGATGAGCAGCAGACCGATCAGCTGCGAGGTGCTCAAGCCAAGCAACCCGCCACGATCGTCCCGACGCCAGAACTCCAGTACGAATCGAACGGCAGCGTAAAGCGCAACGAAGGCCAAAAAAATCTGACCGTCGTAGCGTTTTCTGCCATGCAGGTGCAGGAGCAGCAGGGCCGCGATCGCAAAGCACGCCGCTGACTCGTAGACCTGCGTCGGGTGCACCGGCAGCGAGGCCTCGAACGGCGAGGCCAAGAGCCCGAGCCTGTGCTGGGCTTCGCTCGCCGGGCTGTTCGGCGGAAAGCTGACCGCCCACGGCAACCCGGTCGGGGCTCCGAAGCAGCAACCCGCCAGCAGACAGCCCATCCGACCAAAGCCCAAGCCGATCGGCACGACCATCCCCGCCATGTCCGACGCCTTCCAAAACGGAAAGCGGTCGGCTTTTAGCAGGAACCACGCCGCCACCGACGCTCCGAGGAATCCCCCGTAGTACGTCAGCCCCCCGGACCAGAATTTAGCCCAGGCGAAGCAATCCGCTTCGCGCGGCTGGCACACCTGCTTGGCCTCGTTCCAGACGCCGAGCGTCTGGCTCGGGTCATGCTGGCAGTCCAAAAACGATGCTTCGATTGGCCGCAGGCACTCCGCGCGCGTGATCTTCCACTCGACCAGGCTCGGGTCGGTGCAAAGGTGCACGTAGTCCCAGAAATAGCCGTCGGCCAGCACGTGCAGCAGCCGCGCGCCGGCCACGCCCGCCAGCAGCATCGCGATGCCCAGGTCGACCACCACGTCCGGGTTCTGCCCGATCCGCTTGGCCCACACCGCCCCCGCCGCGGTGGCGAAGACGAACCCGGTCAGCAGCAGGACGAAATAGCTCGGGAACGGGATGTCGAACCAGGTGAACAGGCGCCCCTGCATCGCGCCTCCCTCGGCCTACCGCGCGCCCTGACCCACGGGGCGCTCCGCCCGAGCGGGATCATCGCTGCCCGAGGCGATCTCGGCGTCGCCCGTCTCCACCCCGCCCGGTCGGCCTGCGGCCCCCGCTGCCGACGGCGGGAGGCCGGCCGCCGGTGGGGTGGACGCGCTTTGGTCAGGTTCAGGACCGAGGCCAGCTGCCGGCTCACCGCTGGCTTCGGGTTGCTCCGGCGCCTGCTCCGGGAGGCGCCGCGAGGTGAACATATCGACCGCCATCAACCCCACGCCGACGCAAATGGCGATGTCGGCGACGTTGAAGGTGGGCCAATGATCGGTGACGCTCCAGCTCGAAAACAGCCGCGCGATGCCCCGATTCATGCTCTCGATCCAGTCGGCGCGGTAGTCGATGAAATCGATCACGCTGCCGCGCGTCACCCGGTCGCTGAGGTTGCCGAGGGCGCCGCCCAAGACCAGCGGGAGCCCCCACTTGAGCGCGTGCTGCCGCGGCGAGAGGCGGGCGTACAGCGAGACGATGAACCCGATGGCCAGCACGCTGACGAGCAAGAAGAACGGGCGGCGGATGGACTCGCTCGCGTTCTGCAAAAGCCCCCAGGCGCCGCCGCGGTTGTAGGCGAGCGTGAACGCCAGGTGGTCTTCGATGAGCACGATGCTCGGGTCCACCACCGTGCGCTTGCTCAAGACGATCTCCGCCCAGGCCTTGCTCGCGACGTCGATGATCAAGGAGATCGCGGCCACGACCCCGAAAAACACGAACGTCGGCCGGGGCCCCTCGTCGCCTGCGGGCTCGGGCGCGCCCCCCGGGTCGAGCGCTGCTTGCCCGGCGGGTGGGCCGCTCCCGGCGGCGGGGTCGCCGTCGTGTGCCGCGGCGGGTAGACCGGCCTCGGCCTCCGGGGGTGGATCGGCCGGGGCGGCGGTCGGCTCGGGTGAAGCCGAGGGCTGGCTTGGGTCGCTCATGTCACGTCTGCCGAAAGCGTGTGCTCGTAGCAGGGAATGCCTTTTGGGACCACCGTATCGCCAAGGGACCAGGGCGGGCTCCCGCGAACGGGAGCGAGCGCCCGCGGTCCGTCAGACCGACGCAGTCCTCGGGGCAGTCCCGCGAAAGGCCGCGGCAACGCTTGCTCCCATACCGAACATTTGTTTAGCTATTTCCATGCCCAGCCCGCCCTGGTCGCAGCCGCACGGCGTCGACGCCATCGTGGAGCAGTGGCTCGCGTCCGGATCGGTGCGCCGCTGCCTCGCCGCAGAGCGCCTCATCGGCTCGCGTGATGCCGAGCACGCCCCCATCCCCGAACGGCTGGCACCCGCGCTGCGCCGAGCGCTGGCCCAGCGCGGCATCGAAGCGCTGTACTCACACCAGAGGATGGCCGTCGACGCCGCGCTCGACGGCCGCCACGTGGTCGTGGCGACGCCGACGGCCAGCGGCAAGAGCCTTTGCTTCCACCTGCCGGTCCTGAACGCGATCGCCGAAGATCCAACGGCGAGCGCCCTCTTCGTCTATCCGACCAAGGCCCTGAGCCGCGACCAGGAACAGTCGCTGCACGCCCTGATCGCCGACGCCGAGCTGCAGATCGCGGCGACCGTCTACGATGGCGACACGCCGGGCGACGCCCGCCGCGCCGCGCGCGAGCGGTGCCGCATCGTGCTCACCAACCCGGACATGCTCCACGCGGGCATCTTGCCGAGCCACGCGCGCTGGGCCGGCACGCTGCAGAACCTGCGCTACGTGGTGCTGGACGAGCTGCACACCTACCGCGGCGTGTTCGGCTCTCACATGGCGCACGTCATCGCGCGGCTCCGTCGCGTGGCGGCCTTCCATGGCTCGCGGCCGACCTTCATCTGCGCCACCGCCACCATCGGCAACCCGCGCGAGCATGCCGCTCGACTGCTGGGGGTGTCCCCGGAAGAGGTCACGCTCATCGACCAATCCGGCGCGCCCTGTTCGAGCCGCCGCTTCTTCCTGTACAACCCGCCCGTCGTCAACGAAGAGCTCGGCATCCGCGCCAGCACCCTCAAGCAGAGCGTTCAGCTCGCGGCCGACCTGGTACGGGCGCGGGTGCCGACCATCGTGTTCGGCCCTTCGCGCAACTCGGTCGAGGTGATGCTCAAGTACTTGCGGGCTCGCGCGGGGGACGTCGCGGGCCCCGACGCCATCATGGCCTATCGCGGCGGCTACTTGCCCGAGACCCGCCGGCGCATCGAGCAGGGGCTGCGCCAGGGCGAGGTCTTGTGCGTCGTGGCCACGAACGCGCTCGAGCTCGGCATCGACATCGGCGATCTCGACGCGGTCGTGTGCGCGGGGTACCCGGGGTCGGTCGCAGGCACCTGGCAGCGCTTCGGCCGCGCCGGCCGCCGCGGCAAGACCAGCATCGCGCTCATGGTGTGCTCGAGCGAGGCGCTGGACCAGTACCTGGCCCAAAACCCGGAGTACTTGCTGCGCGCCGGCGCCGAAGAGGCGCGCATCGATCCGAGCAACGTCGAGATCTTGATCCAGCACTTGAAGTGCGCCGTGTTCGAGGCCCCGTTCGAGCTGACGAGCCCCGGCCCGCGCCCGGCGAGCCCCGATCCGGCGAGCGGCGAGCACTACCTGACGCTCGACGCCGAGGCGACGCGGGACGCCTTGGAGTACCTGGCCGGTCACGGGCTGGTGCACGCCGCGGGCGACCGCTATTTCTGGGCTGGCGAGGCGTTCCCGGCCAACAACGTCTCGCTGCGCAACATCGGCTGGGACAACTTCGTCATCATCGACGTCGAGACCGACCGATCGATCGCCGAGCTCGACTGGCGCGCCGCCCACACCATGCTCCACGAGCAGGCGATCTACCAGCACGACGCCGAGCAGTATCAGGTCGAGCGGCTCGACTACGACAACCACAAGGCCTTCGTCCGCAAGGTCGCCCCGGACTACTTCACCACCGCCCTCACCTACCGCACGGTCACCGTCATCGACCAGGAGGCGGCCGGTGAGGTCGGGCTGGCCCAGACCGGCTTCGGCGAGGTGAAGGTGGTCGAGAAGGTGACCGGGTACAAGAAGATAAAATTCTTCACCCACGAGAACGCAGGCTACGGGGACGTGCACCTGCCGGAGATGCAGATGCACACCGTCAGCTTCTGGCTCACCGTACCGGAGGCCGTCGTGGCCGGCTTCGAAGGCCCTCGGGCCGCGGTCATCGACGGGCTGCGCGGCCTCGGCAAGGCGCTCGAGACGGTCGCGACGCTGGCGCTCATGTGCGATCCGCGCGACATCGGTCAGACGCTGGGAGACGGCGCCGGGGACGCCGGAGGACCCGGAGGAGCCTTGCCGCCGGGGCGCGATCCGCACGCCGGCCGCGTCGGCGGCTTCGATCCGACGATCTTTCTGTTCGACGCCCAGCCCGGCGGCGTGGGCCTGAGCGAGCGCTTGTTCGAGCGGGCTCCGGAGCTGCTCGACCGCGCCCGCGCCCTGCTCGAGTCCTGCCCCTGCGGGTCGAGCTGCCCGGCCTGCGTCGGGCCGAGCGAGCAGTACGCCGACCGGCGACGGATCGCGCTCCGGCTCTTGACGGCGCTCGGCGTGCGGGCGGCCTCGCCGCGGCCGCCCCGGGTCAGCACCGGACACGCCTGACCCCCCGGAGGTTGCCGCCCGGTCGGCTCCGCCCTAGCCTTCATTCGTGGCTCGGGTGCGGCCGAATCTGCAGGGCTCTGCTCGGCGGGCGCTGGCGTTCGCGGCTGGCGTCGCCGCGGCGGCCGGCGTGGCGCACGGCTGCATCGCGCGAGGGGACACGGAGTACCGCCGCCACAGCGAGCGTGACGACGGCGGGCCGCCCATCACGTTCATCGACGCCGGCAAGGAGCCGGAGGACGTCGCGCTGCCCCCGCTCGATCCGCACGCCCTGCGCAGCGTCGATCCGGCCCACGGCGCGTTCGCGGGCGGCCAGCGCGCGATCCTGCGGGGCGCCGGGTTCACCAGCGAGCTGCGCGTGTGGTTCGGCGAGACCGAGGTCGATCCGCAGGACGTGCTGCCGCTCGACCCCGGGCGCGCCCAGATCACCGTCCCGGAGGGCCGCGCCGGCACGGTCGATGTGACCACGCAGATCGGGGAGCAGGCGTCCACGCGCCGCACGCTGCACGACGGCTACACCTACGAAGCCTTCTACGTGGAGCCGAACAGCGGCCCCACCTCCGGCGGGACCCAGATCACCCTGCACGGTGATGCGACGGCCTGGGATCTCGACACGGCGGTCTTCATCGACGGCAACCCCTGCCCGCTGATTGGCGAGCCCTCGGCCAGCGAGCTCAGCTGCGCCGCTCCCCCGGGCAGCCCCGGCACCAAGGCGGTGCGCGTCGAGAGCAGCGACGGCAGCTCCGTCGAGGTGCTCGACGCCTTCACGTACGCCAACTCCGACAACGGATTTCGAGGCGGGCTCAGCGGGGCCGCGATCGACGGCAACCTCAAGGTGGTCGTGCTCGACGACTTCACCGGCAACGGGGTGCCTGGCGCCAGCGTGATCGTCGGCGATGTGCTCGACGACGCGCTGATCGACGACACGGACGCCGCCGGCGTCGCCAGCTTCTCCGCACCCGAGCTCGCTGGCCCGCGCACCATCACGATCGCCAAGAAGTGCTACCAGCCGGTCACGTTCGTGGAGGTGCCCGTCGACACGGTCACGGTGTACCTCGACCCGGTCCTCGACCTGAGCTGCGCCGAGGGCCTCGGGGAGCTGCCCCCGGTGGGGGGGAACACCGTCTTCGGGGCGACCGTGCGCGGACAGCTGGTCTGGCGTGAGGTGCGGGAGTTTCAGCGCTCGGGCTGGACCAACGTCCCGCCCCTCCAGTCCGACGACGAGCGGCTCGTGGCTTACGTGCTGCCGCTCGCCGCGGATCCGACGACGGTCTTTCGCCTGCCCGCTTCTTATGCGGCCGTCACGCCCGCGGCCGGGGGAGACGTCGGCTACGAGTTTCGCTTCACCGCCTCGCCCGGCAACCTGTCGGTCTACGCGCTCGCCGGGATCGAGAACCGCGCGGTGGATCCGCCCCTGTTCATCGCCTACGCCATGGGCATCGCCAAAGGGATCCGCGCCGATCCCGGCGAGGGCACCGACGAGGTCTTCTTGTCGGTCGACATCCCGCTCGACCACGCCCTCTCGCTGGACATCCAGGGGCCGACCCCCACGCCACGCGGGCCCGATCGCGTCGTGGCCAGCGTCAGCGTGCGGATCGGGGATCTGGGGCACGTGCTCTTGCCCGTGGGCCAACGCGCAGAGCTCTTGCCGACGACCGCGCCGCTCACCTTCACGGGGATCCCTCCCCTCACCGCTGACCTGCTCGGGGCCGAGTACGTGATCGGCGCCCGCGCGCAGACCGGCCCCTCCGACACGCTGCCCCGGTCGGTGGTGGGGCTGCGGCGCACGACCTTGAGCGGTCAGGTGCTGGCGATCGACGGCTTCGTCGAGATCCCGGTGCTCGGCGCGCCGGCGAGCAACGCGCGCTGGGACGGGCGCACGCTCGCGTTCGCCGAGACGGCGGGCGGGGCGGCGGTCGATCTGACGCTGGTGGAAATGCAGAGCGGCGCGGGGCTCGTCACCTGGACGATCGTCGCCCCCGGCGCCCGCAAAGCCATCACGCTGCCGGATCTGGCCGCGCTCTCGGGCGAGCTGGGCTTGTTGAAGGGGCCGATCGACATTCAGGTGACGGCCGCGAAGATTCCGGATTTCGACTACGGCTCGCTGCGCTATCGGCACCTGGGGCAGCGGGGCTGGGAAGCGCATGCCACCGACCTGTTCCGCGCGATCTACTGACCCGCGCCCGGTCCCGCGCCGGCGGCTGCTTGCGGCAGCCCTCGCCTTGGCGATCTCGGGCTGCGGCTTCGACCGGGCCGATCGCTGGCTCGACTCGGACTCGCCGCCCCCGCCCAGCTGCGAAGTGGGCCAGCAGCGCTGCGCCGGCGCTCTGGAGCGCTGCACCGACGGCCCCTCGGGGCCGAGCTGGGTCGTCGAGGACGACTGTGCGGCCAAGGCCGAGGTGTGCGCGCCGACCCTGCTCGCCTGCGTGACCTGTGTCCCGGACGCGGTCCGCTGTGAAGGGCAGACGGTCCAGCGCTGCGGCGCCGAGGGGGCTGGGTGGCAGGACGATCGGACCTGCGATCTGTCGCAGGACTTCGCCTGCCGCAGCGGCGTGTGCGTCCACCTCTGCAGCGAGGCGGCCAAACGGCGCAGCAACGTCGGCTGCGAGTACTGGGCCCTCGACCTGGACAACGCCCGCATCGACGACGCGACGAACGCTGCCGCCCAGCAGTTCGCCGTGGTGGTCAGCAACGCCCAGCCGGACCTGCCCGCCCGCGTCACCATCGAGCAAGACGACGGCGACGTGGGCGGAGAGAGCCGCCCGACGCGGGTGGCCGAAGCCACCCTGGCGCCGCTCACGCTGCGCGTGTTCCGGCTCGGGCCGCGGGAGGTGGACGGGTCGGCGCCGGGGACGTTCGACACCGGCACGCACAGCGCCCACACCCGCGCCGCCTACCGCGTCCGGAGCAGCGCACCGGTCGTGGCCTATCAGTTCAACCCGCTCGAGAACGTCAGCGTCTTCTCCAACGACGCGTCGCTGCTCAAGCCGGTGGAGGCGCTCGGCACCGACACGCCGAACCTCTCCCCCGCCTACGTCGCGCTCGGCTGGCCGCAGACGATCGCGACCACCGAGGACCCCGCCACCAACTTCAACCCCAACGACCCGCGCGATCTGCGGGCCTTCCTCACGATCGTCGGCACGCGCCCCGACACGCGCGTCCGCGTGACCTCCACCGCCCGCATCATCGGCGGCGGCGGCGTTCCGGCCACCGACCGCGGGGAAGCGCTCGAAGCCGTGCTGCACCCCTTCGAGGTGCTCAACCTGGAGACCGACAACTTCAACGGGGATTTCTCCGGCAGCTTGATCGAGACCACGCGGCCCGTCGCGGTGTTCACCGGCAGCGAAGCCAGCGACGCGCCCTTCTTCCGGACGCTGTCGGAGCGCCGCTGTTGCGCCGACCACCTCGAGGAGCAGCTCGATCCGATCCGCACCGCGGGCAAGCGCTTCGTGGCCGCCGTCTCCCCGAACCGCAGCCGCGCCCTGTCGGAGGCGGGATCGAGCGTCGGCATCGTGGAGCAGCCCGAGTACTTCCGGGTGCTGGCGGTGACGCCCGCCGGGGCGCGCGTGCGCACGACGTTGACGGGCGACCAGGGAGCGTTCGAACTGTCGGGACGCGGCGCCTTCCGCACCCTGACCGCTACCCGCGACTTCATGGTCGACAGCGATCAGCCGGTGATGCTGGCGAGTGTCTCGCCCAGCCAGGAGGCGGCGGGGATCCCCCGGCCGCTGCCCGGCCGAGCGTCGCTGCCAGGGGGCGATCCCAGCCTGCTCATCATCCCGCCGGTGGAGCAGTTTCGAGCAAACTACGTGTTTTTGACGCCGGACAAGTACAGCTTCGACTTCATTCGCGTCATCGCCGAGCCTGGCACGACCGTGCGTCTCGACGGGGTGCCCCTCTCGCAGGTCACCGGCTGCACGACCGCCCCCGGCGACGGCCTCACCCCCGCGGAGCGCGGGGAGCCCGACCCGCCGTTCGTCGTCCATCGCTGCCAGCTCAGCTTCCCCGTCATCGACCCCTTCGACAGCGGCGAGGTGGTGGTTCGGCCTGGACGACAAAACGACGGGGTCCACATCCTGGAGGCCAACGGCCGCGTCGGCCTGCTCGTCGATGGGTTCGACGCGTTCGTCAGCTATGCCTACGCGGGCGGCACCGAGCTCGAGGAGATCGTCACCTTCTGACGTCAGTTCGATCCGGCAAGCAGCGGGAGCGCCTTGTCGAACAAGCTGGCAAACTCCGCCCGATCGGCGTCCCGCTCGGCCTGGGCCGCGGCGATCTGCCCGATGATGTCGAGGTGTCCCAGCTCGGCATACGGGCTCTGCTTCAGGATCTCGGCGTAGGCGGCCACCGCGATCGCCCACTGCAGATCCAGGTCGGCCGCCTCGAAGGCCGGCAGCACCGCGTCCGGCGACAGCGACGACGCCACCTCGTACGCGGCGTCGCTCTCGGTCGCATCGAGATCCTTGTAGCGCACCTTCACCAGCACCAAATCCCCGGCGTCGACCTCCGGCGTTCCGTCGAAGAGGGCTCCGTCCTGCGCCGCGGGCGCGCCGTCGAACATCGGGATCTCGCCACCGGCGAGGATCACCTCGTACAGGGCCGTGACGCGGTGCCCCGCCCCGACCTCACCGGCGTCGATCGCGTCGTCGCGGAAGTCGTCGTCGGCGATGTCCCGGTTTTCATAGCCGAGCAGGCGATAGGCGTAGACCTGCGCGGGATTGAACTCGACCTGGATCTTCATGTCTTTGGCGATCAGCTGCAGCGTCGAAAGCATCCGCTCGCGCACGTAGCGCTCGGCGTGCTCCTCGCTGCTGATGACGCCGTAGACGCCGTTGCCCTTGTTGCTGATGGCCTCCATCATCGCGTCGTTCAGGTTGCCCGTCCCGTAGCCGAGCACGGTCAGGGTGATGCCGCTCTGGCGCTTTTCGGTGATCAATTCGACGAGCTCTTCGGTCGACGAGGGACCCACGTTGAAGTCGCCGTCGGTGCACAGGATCACGTGGTTGATCCCGCCCTCGAGGAAGCCCGCCTCCGCCTGGGCGTAGGCGAGCTGAATGCCGCTCGCGCCCGCCGTGGACCCCGCGCTCGTCAGGCCGTTGATGGCGTCCGCGATGACGTCGTATTCGGCGACGGGCGTTGGCTCGAGGCGCACGCCGGTGCTTCCGGCATAGGTGACGATGGACACCGTGTCGGTGGGCTCGAGCAGCTCCAGCGTCTGGGTCAAGGTGTGCTGCACGAGCGGTAGCTTGGCGGCGGACGCCATGCTCCCCGAGGTGTCGATCAAAAACACCAGGTTGGCCGGCTTCTTCTCGAAGGCCGCGGGAGCCTGAGCCTGGATGCCAACCCGCACGAGCGTCGTGCCGCGCGAAAAAAGATGCGGCGCCGCCGCGAGCGAGATCGAAAACGGGTGCTCGTCCGTCTCCGCCGGAGCGGGATAGTCATAGGTGAAGGAGTTGACGTATTCTTCGAGCCGAACGCTGGCCGCGATCGGCAACATGCCCGCCTCGACGTCGCGGCGAAAGATGTCGTAGCTCGCCGTATCGACGTCGGCCGCGAAGGTGCTCAGCGGATCGTGCGCCGCCACCACGAAGGGGTTGGTGCCGACGCCCTCGTAGCTGTCGCCCTGGTTGCTCGGGGGAACGACGGGCGGCTCTACGCTGATCGCGCCAGGGGCCGCGGTGCCGCCGCTGCCAGAATAGGATGCCCCACCGGTGCCACCCCCCGGCGTATAGCCCGTCGACGCCCCGACGTTTCCGCCTGGATCGCTGCTCGCGCCGCCGCTGCCACTACCACTGCTCGTGGGGGTGCCGCGTTCGTTGGCTGCGCCGCTCGGAGCGCTATCGCGCTCCGATGACGCGGAGCAAGCCAGGACCTGAATGGAAAGCGCCGCCAGGGCGGCGCAGCGTGCGGCAAGTGTCATCGTCCCTCCGACTCGAGTGATGGGTCGCGCCTGCTCAAGCAACTTACGCGCCGCCGCCCGTTCAGGCAGAAACGCGGACGTTCGGACCAGGGTGCTGGCCCAACTGTGCCAAACCGTGCCATTGGCCCGCAGCGCGGATCACGGGCCGCTCAGCCGCCGAAAAATCCGCCCAGCGTGTCCACCGACGCGAAGCCCACCCCGACCAGGCTCTCTCCGGCCACCACCCCCGCGGCGATCACGAGCAAGAAGCGTTGGCTGAAGCTAGGCGCGAGGCGCCCGAGCAGCGCGGCGAGCGCAGCTCCTCCGAACATCGACAGGGCGTACGAGGCGGGGATCACCATCGCCAGGCCGATACTGGCCGGGCTCGGTACGAAGCGCGCGGCCGCTGGCGGCAGCCGCCGCTCGAGCACGGTCAACACGGCGCCCGCGACGACCCCCGCCCACAGCGCGGTGCCGCTGTGCGGCGGCATGGCGTCGAGGCCGTGGGCGAACACCTCGGCGACCGCCTTCCAGGTCGCCACGGCCGGCGCCGCCCACTCCTCGGTGAGGAGCATGGTGCTCGGATCGGGCACGAGCACCAGGTACACGGCGCTGCCGACGGCCGCGCCCGCGCTCACCCCGAAGAACTGCGCCACCGCCTGCGCGCGGGGGGATGCGCCGACGATCTGACCCGTCCGCAGGTCCTGCAGCAGATCGGCGCACTGGCTCGCCGCACCTCCCGTCACGTTGGCCGCCATCAGGTTCGCGGTGACGCCCCCGGGGGCGATGGCGCCGAAGAACAGCTGCGTCACCTTGCCCATGGCGCCGATCGGCGTGATGTCGGTCTCGCCCGTCACCCGACCGGCCACCACCGCCAAGAAGAACGTCAGCGCCACCCCGAGCACCGCCGTCCACAGCACGATGTCGAACAGCGAGACCTGCGTCACGGTGGCGAACACGACCGCGACCACGAGCAAAGCCCACACCAGCTTGTTCGAGATCCGAGCGGCGTCGGGTTCGACGGCGGCGTGTCGCGTGAGCAGACCGCGCGCCACCGAGCGCCAGGACAAGAGCAGGGTCGTCAGCGACGCGCTCACCATCAGCGCGACCCCAGGCCAGAGCATCCACTGCACCAGGCCGCCGAACCACATCGCCGACGGATCCGCCGGCCCCGGCTGCACCCAGCCCCGCCCCAAGGCGAGCGGCCCGAGCACCCCCCAGGCGAGCCCCGCCCCGACCAGCAGCGAGATCCCCGACCGCAGCCCGATGATGGCGCCCACCGCCACCATCAGGGGCGAAGGATCGAAGGCGAAGGTCAGGTTCGCGAGCGACACCCGCCGCACCCCTGCCGTAAACAAAGCGCTCGTCGTCGCGACGGCATACGACCCGGGCAGCGGCACCGCCGCCCAGCCCAGCAGCTGCGCTCCGAGCTTCGACAGGCCCCCCGCGAGCGCGCCCGCCCCGAGCGCCGCGACGCGGGCGAGCGCCTCCGGACCGCGGGCGTACATCTGCTTGAGCAAGGTGCCGGTCATGTACCCGCTCGGGAAGGGCAGCTTCTCGAGCTCCAACATCTGACGCCGCACCACCAGCGCGACGGCCACGCCAAGCACGCTCACCGAAAGAATCCAGACGCACAGGCGGGCGAACGTCCACTCATAGCCGGTGAGCATCGACAAGGCCGGCACCGCCGCCACCAGGCCGGCCCCGGCGATCGACGCCCCGGAGGACGCCGCGGTCTGGTTGATGTTGTTCTCCAGGATGTTGAACTGCCGGCCCCCGGCGACCCGCGTCAGCGCGTGCCAGACCCCATAGCTGAGCAACGCCGACGTCATCGACATGTTGAAGGTGAAGCCGATCTTGAGCCCGGCGTAGATGTTGCTGGGCGCCAGGATCGCGGCGAGCACCATGCCGGTCAGGATCGCGCGCAGCGTGAGCTGCGGCGCCGGCTCTGTTTTGAGCGTCACGCGGGCCAGCATTGCAAGCCTTCGCCGCGCGGTGCAACCTTCAGCTTCGTGTCGCCGCCCGAGCGCTGGATCCTGCACGCGGACATGGATGCGTTCTACGCTTCCATCGAGCAGCGCGACGATCCCAGCCTGCGTGGCAAGCCGGTGATCGTCGGCGCGACCGCCGCGCGGGGCGTGGTCGCGGCCGCCTCGTACGAAGCGCGCCGCTACGGCGTTCGGTCGGCCATGCCCGGCTTTCGCGCGCGACAGCTCTGCCCCGACGGCATCTACCTGCCTTCGCGCATCGACCACTACGCGGCGGTCTCCGCCGACGTGCACGCCGTCTTCGCGAGCTTCACGCCCGACATCGAGCCGATCGCGCTCGACGAAGCCTTCCTCGACATCTCCGGCTCCGTGGGCCTGCACGGCAGCCCGGAGGCGCTCGCGCGCCGCTTGAAGGAGGCGGTGTTCGACAAGACCCAGCTGACTATCTCGGTCGGGGTGGCACCGAACAAGCTGGTGGCCAAGATCGCGTGCACCCTCGGCAAACCGAACGGCTTGATCCTGGTGCGAAAGGAAGACGTCGCGGGGCTGCTCGATCCGCTGCCGATCCGACGTTTGTGGGGTGTGGGGCCCGTCCTGGCCGAGCGCCTGCGCGCGCTCGGGATCGAGACGTTCGCGGACCTGCACCGCTACGACGCCGCAGCGCTCACCGCCGCCATCGGCGCCCGCGCTGGCGAGCTACAGCTCCTGGCGCGCGGGGTGGATCGGCGAGCCGTCGAGCCGCAC